>JACQEX010000022.1 GCA_016200345.1 Nitrospinota bacterium | reverse complement strand
TTGCTTTTTCGGGTGGTTACACGCTTTAGGTTTTAATTTGTGCGGAGCGCCAATGCGAAGGAGTGCAGGCCGCAGTAAACGACCATGTACTTCCGCCATCCAAGTCAGAGTGTGTATTATTGCCACTAGAGGATGGTTGCCGAGAAGCCCGCACCCACCAAATTGCTTTTTCCGGTGGGTACACACTTTAGTGTGTACATTGCCGCGGAGCGCCAATGCGAAGGTGTACAGGTTAAAACCCGCACCCACCAAATTGCTTTTTCCGGTGGGTACAGGTTTTAACCTGTACGTTGCCGCGAAAGCGGCAATGTAGCACAGCCTAAAGGCCGTGCCTACCGGGAGAAAAAAAAGCCCGTGCCTACCAAACCAAATTGCATTCTCCGGTGGGTACAGGTTTTAACCTGTACGTTGCCGCGAAAGCGCCAATGTAGCACAGCCTAAAGGCCGTGCCTACCGGGAGAAAAAAAAGGCCGCACCCACCCAATTGCTTTTTCCGGTGGGTACACGCTTTAGCGTGTACTTGGTGCGTACCGGCCAAAAGCGGGCCTACATCAAAAATAAGCAAAACTCTCCCGAATGGGGAGTTTTGTTTATTTTGGTGGGCGAAAGACTGTGGAATGCCTACTACGTCGGGAACATCGTGTTCCCTCCTGCGTAGGCTCACCTCGCCGACTATTCCGCACATCACGTGCGGAATGCCCTCCTACTCGTCGGGCCGTCGGCTCGCCTTCAAGTCCTAGCGGGCCTACATCAAAAATAAGCAAAACTCTCCCGAATGGGGAGTTTTGTTTATTTTGGTGGGCCCACTAGGACTTGAACCTAGGACAACCCGGTTATGAGCCGGGGGCTCTAACCAACTGAGCTATAGGCCCTAAAAAAAGCCGCTATTTTACGCCGCTCCCCGCCTTCGCGGGGACAAGCTTACACAACGCAAACTTGCGACTTTTTTCGCTTTTTCCTCTATGCAAAGCGAAGCGTCGAAATCTTACAATAACGCCGGTAAAAATGGTAGGTGCGGATTTATCCGCACCCGACCGAAAACATCCTAAGACTCCACGAAACTGCGAAGCCGCTTGCTCCGGCTCGGATGTCTCAGCTTCCGCAACGCCTTCGCCTCTATCTGCCTTATGCGCTCCCTCGTCACCTCGAAATCCTGGCCGACCTCCTCGAGCGTGTGCTCCGCGTCCAACCCGATTCCAAAGCGTTTCCTCAGCACCATCTCCTCGCGCGGCGCGAGCGACTGCAGAACCTTCGCGGTCTGCTCCTTCAAATTCATCTTAATCACCGAGTCAACCGGCGAGAGCATCTTCTTGTCCTCGATAAAGTCCCCTAAGTGCGAATCCTCCTCCTCGCCAATCGGCGTCTCGAGAGAAATCGGCTCCTCCGCGATTTTCAAAACCTTCCGAACCTTCTCCACCGCCATGCCCATCTTAAGCGCTATCTCCTCCGGCTTCGGCTCGCGCCCCAGCTCCTGCACAAGGTGCCGCGCCGTTCGGATGAGCTTGTTGATGGTCTCAATCATGTGCACCGGTATCCTTATCGTCCGCGCCTGGTCGGCGATGGCCCTCGTGATTGCCTGTCGAATCCACCACGTGGCGTAGGTCGAAAACTTGTAGCCGCGGCGGTACTCGAACTTGTCAACCGCCTTCATAAGGCCGATGTTTCCCTCCTGAATCAGGTCGAGAAACTGCAAGCCGCGGTTCGTGTATTTTTTCGCAATGGAGACCACGAGGCGAAGGTTCGCCTCGGCAAGCTCCTTCTTCGCCTGTCTGTCGGTCAGCCGGCCTATGTCTATCCTTCTCTTTATCGCGGCCAAAACCGGCCCGCCAAGGCCGGTCTCTTTTTCAAGCACCTTCAACTTCGCCCGCGCGACGAGAATTTTTTTCTTCACCTCCGCCTTGTTCACCGGCTTGTGGTGGACGACGTGGACGGCCTTCCCTTTTTTCTTTCCCTTGACGGCGGCCGGCGGCTCCAACGAGACGGTCATTTTGTCAATCTCGTGCGCCAGCGAGAGGCACGCGCGGTTTTTAACGCCGATTGCCTCGATTATCTCGTCTAACCGCCCCTGGTTGAGGTTGATGTCGCCCAGCCGTTTCCTCAACACCTCTATGTGCTTTTTATTTTTCTCGACGACCTTGGCCGCCTCCTTGGGGGTCTGTTTCTTCGGCGCCGGTTTGGAGTTGAACTTGCGCCAGTCCAGGTATGCGTTGTTCAGTTTGCCGATGGTGCGCTCCACCCTCTTCCCCTCGGATATAATTTTTGTAAGCGGCGTCTCCTCCACGTCCCCCCAGTTGACGAGCGTCTGGACCGGAATGCTTCCGTCCTTCAGCCCGGCGAGGCGTTTTAGGATCTCCTCCATCGTCAGGGGGCAGGTCACGATCGCGTCGAGAATGTTGTTTTGCGCGGTCTCTATCCGCTTTGCGATGAAAACCTCGCCCTCGCGTGTAAGAAGCGGAATGCTCCCCATCTCCTTTAGGTACATCCTGACCGGATCCTCGGAGGAGAGCGAAGGAACGTCCTCCACCTCGTCCGCCAAGGTCGAGTTTACTACCGGCTTTGCGGCCTTATGCGGCTTCTTTTCCTCGTCGGAGGTGATGGGAACGGAGTTTTCCTCGACGAAATAGCGGGAAAGGCTGTCGCGCTGGTCGCCATTGAAGAGGTTGGGCGGAAAAGCGGTGGCGAACTCCTTGTGGGTTACGAACCCCTTGCCTTTGCCAAGTTTTAGAAGCTGTTGAACCTCGGGTAGTTTCTGGAGCTTTTTAATGGTCATTTCGGTGGAGACCTCAAAAAACGGTTAATTAGCCAAAAAAACCACGATTCAATCGCGATTTCCTCCCCCTTATTCAGCGAATAAATCGGGGCTACGACACAAAGAGGGTAGACTAACACAAATTGGCTAGCTTTTCAAATTATCCGCCTCGCTTTTTTTAAGGGCTATTTCGCGCCTTCTTTCGGCCTCTTTTCGGCGCGCCTCGCCCGCCTTGTGCAGGTCGTCCACATACGCGTCCAACTGTCCCGCCGGGGGGCGCCGTCCGTCGTCCATCGCAAGCGCCCTCATGCTCTTTCCAAGCTCCGCGTCCTCCAGCCGGTCTATCATGTCGCTCGCCGACGCCGTGTTTTCGGCGAGGCACTTCCTTATATGATCCGCCATCACGCCGAATCCCGGGGTCTCAAAATCGTCAGCCGTCACGTCCTTCCACTTCCCGTTCAACTCCGACGGATGGTCCAAAAAGCCGCGCATCACGATTTTCTCGTGCTGGGAGGCGGGCTTAATCGGCCTCGGCTTGTTGAGCGTCGCGTTCAACGGCGCGGGGGTTCTGGCGCCGACCTGGGGTCGCGCCTCCGGCGGTTTACCCTTTAGCCGCGCCTCGATTTTTTCCGCAGGGATGCCCGTTTTTTGGGCGAGAAAATTTATGCAACTCGCAAGCTCCAGCGGATCCCGCACCCGGGAAAGCTCCGGCAACATGGAGCGCGCGGCGTCGGCCCGCCCCTCGCCCGTCGTCATGTCGTGCTTAAGGCAGGCCTGCTCGATGAGGTAGGTCATGTACGGTTTGGCCTCTTTTACGATCTCCAAAAACGCCTCCGCGCCGCCCCCTTTTATCACGTCGTCCGGATCCTTGCCCGCCGGGAGCATAACCACCGCCGGCCTCAGCCCCAGCGTGGCCGCCACGTCCGTGGCCCTTTGCGCCGCCTTTTTGCCCGCCTCGTCGCCGTCGAACACCATCACGAGATTCGGGGTGTGCCTTCGCAAAAGCCTGCACTGCCACTCGGTGAACGCGGTGCCCGAGGACGCCACGGCGTTCTCCACCCCCGCCTGATGTAGCGCGATGAGGTCCATATACCCCTCCACTATCAGCGCCTGGTCCTTCTTGCGGATGCTTTGCGAGGCGCGGTTAAGGCCGTATAGCACCCTCCCCTTCACGTACACCTGCGTCTCCGGCGAGTTTAGATACTTCGGGCCGTTGTCGTCCTTTATTAAAGAGCGTCCGCCGAAAGCAACGACCCTGTCGCGCTCGTCCAATATCGGAAACATAAGCCGGTCGCGAAACCTGTCAATAAGGTTCCCGGCGGAGCTTTTTTTGGCGAGGCCGGCCTTCTCGACCTCCGCCTCGGTGATTTTTTTCGTCAGCAGATGCTTAAGGCAGGCGTCCCACGCGTCCGGCGCGTAGCCGATGCGGAATTTTTCCAATGTCTCCGGCGAAAGGCCGCGCTCCTCCGCGTATTTCCAAGCGGGGCTGTTCTTTTTAAACTGCGATTTATAGAATTCGGCGGCGAGCTTGTTTATCTCCAGAATTTTCGAGTGCTCCTGCGACTCCTCGGATCGTTTGGGAAGGGTTATGCCGGCCCGCCCGGCCAACTGCTCCACCGCCTGCGGAAAGGAAAGCCCCTCACGTTTCATGATGAAGGAAATGGCGTTCCCCCCCTCGCCGCACCCGAAGCAGTGGTAAAACTGCTTGGCGGGGCTCACGCTGAAAGAGGGGCTTTTTTCGGAGTGGAACGGGCAGAGCCCCATGTAGTTGGCGCCGCTTCTTTTAAGGGTGACGTAGGAGGAGATTAGCTCGACGATGTCAACGGAGTCGCGGACGCGCTCGATTAAATCCGGCGGAAACAACTCGGCCATATCCTCTCACCCCGACAAGCCAACAATAGAAAAATGCCAAGCCGCGAAAATTAAACGGCTTTTATTATCAGGCGTTTGGAAGAGCCTCTTTAACAAGTTTGCTTACCATTGAGTTGTCCGCCTTACCGGCCACCTCGGCCATAACGGCCTTCATGACCTGCCCCATCTGCTTGCTCGTGGGGGAACCCATCCCGGCGATAACCGCCAAGATTTTGGCCTTTAGCTCGTCCTCTCCCATCATTTCGGGGAGGAATTTTGCGAGGTATTCGGCCTCTTTCGCCTCGGCGTCGGCCATTTCCTGTCTGCCCCCCTTGGTGAAGAGCTCCACGGAATCGCGCCTTTTTTTGATGGCGGCGGAGACTACGGCCACGGTCTCTGGGTCCGTAAGGACGTACCCCGCCCCACCCTTCTCAATCTCTCGATTCTTCATCTCAGACTTGATCATGCGCAGGACGCCCACGGTGAACTTATCCTGCGCCTTGAAGGCGGTCTTAAACTCTTCCTCGATGCGCGATTTAAGCGACAATTCAAACCTCGAAATTAAAAGCGGCTGTATTTCTTCTTACGGGCCGCGATTATCTTCTTTTTCTTCTTAACCGACGGTTTCTCGTAATGCTCCCTTTTGCGTATCTCCGACAGCACGCCTATTTTCTCGCACTGCTTTTTGAAGCGCTTCAGGGCAAATTCAAAAGACTCGTTTTCCCTTATCCTAATACCGGGCAAAAACTCTCACCCCTTCCAAATGACCATCACGCGGTCTTTAAATGGTTTTCTATCAACAATAAAAACAAGCGGTGAGTATATCAACACCCCCCGCAAACCTCAAGGCTTATTTCCAACTGCGTTTCCCCGCCTTGCGGAGCGGAAAAATAAATGCTAGCGTACAATATTATGTACATAATTTGGAGGAAAGTATGAAGGCTGTCAGCTACACCAAGGCGCGACAAAAGCTTAAGGTCGTCATGGACTCGGCCTGCCGCGACCACGAACCGGTGGTCGTCACCCGAAAGCGCGGGGAAAACGTCATCATCATGAGCCAGGACGACTACGAATCCCTTATCGAGACCGACTACCTGCTCTCCAACCCCGCAAACGCAAAACGTCTTGCAAAATCCCTAGACGAGGCAAAACGCGGAAAAACCGTCCCGCTGGAAAAAATTAATTTGTGAACGTCTCCTTCACCCCCACGGCGTTGGAAGACTTTCGCCGTTGGATCCGCCACGAGCGAAAAATAGCCGACCGCATCCTCGCCCTTCTTGAGGAGGTAAAAAGAACGCCGTTCGAGGGAACCGGAAAACCGGAGCCGCTGAAATTCAACCTTGCCGGTTGCTGGTCGCGCAGAATCAATCTGGAGCACCGGCTGGTCTACATGGTGAAAGCCGGCGAGATTGTTGTTATCGCCTGCCGTTACCATTACTAATTCGGATATGAACCACAGAGGCACAGAGACACGGAGAGTACGGGGAAACGATTATTTTGCCCTCACCCTTTACGGGGGAGGGTGAGGGAGGGGAAGGGCAAATCCTTCTTCTTTTCTTTCCTCTCTGTGGTGAAATTCACTCTTCCTACCTGTTTTTACGATATTATAGGGGCAACATTTCAAGGAGGGTAACGATGGTAACTGTAATCGCGATAATCGTTCTGTTGTTCATGGTCGGGTCGAGTAGCATCAAGGTAATCTACGAATACGAGCGCGGGGTCGTGTTCATGTTCGGCAAATACATCACCACATACGAAAAGGGGCTTCGTTTCCTCCTCCCGGGCGTTATGACCATGGTGCGCGTGGATATGCGCCTCGTCGCGCTCGACGTCCCGGCGCAGGACATCATCACAAAGGACAACGTAAGCATAACCGTCAACGCCGTAGTCATGTACCGCGTGATGGAGGCCGAAAACGCCGTCATTAAAGTGGGCGACTACCATTACAACACCTCGCTGTTCGCGCAGACCACCCTTAGGGCCACGGTGGGACAGCACGAGCTGGACGACGTCCTCTCCGCGCAGGACAAGATTAACGCAAGGCTCCAAGAACTACTGGATCTTCAGTCCGACCCGTGGGGGCTGAAAATCGTCTCCGTCGCCATCAAACACGTTGACCTTCCGCAGGAGATGAAACGCGCAATGGCGAAACAGGCCGAGGCCGAACGCGAAAGACGCGCCAAGATAATCAACTCCGAGGGGGAGCTTCAGGCCTCCGAAAAACTGACGCTCGCGGCGGAAACAATGGGGCGCCACCCGATAACGATACAGCTTCGCTACCTCCAGACCCTGCGGGAGATTGCGACGGAAAACAACAGCGTCACCGTTTTCCCGCTTCCGATGGATCTGCTGGCTCCGTTCTTAAAGGCCGCGGCCTCAAAATTAGAGAAGTAGCCGTCGGAACAACGGGATGCGGATTATACAGGGCGTCGTCGCGCCCCTCGTCGGCTTTTTGTGGTTTTACGCGGTCTCGCTGACCCTGCGCGTCAAAATAATTGACGACGGCGGCTCGCTAAAGGCCTCCGAGGGGCGCCACATCCTCGCCTTCTGGCACGACAGGGTTTTTTATATGCCGTACCTTTTTCGCAAACAGGGCAAAAACCTTTTTACCCTGGTCTCCCCCAGCGGCGACGGCGACATGATTGCCGGTCTGCTAAGGCTCTTCGGGTTCTCCATAATCCGCGGCTCCACGTTCAAGCACGGCAGACGCGCCCTAATCGCCCTTTCGAGGGTCGTCAGAAAAGGGGGGAACGCCGCCATGATCGCCGACGGCTCCCGCGGCCCGGCGCGAATCGCGCAACCCGGCTCCGTCTACCTCGCCAAACTGACCGGCGCGAGAATCGTCACCGTGGCATACGGCGCGAAAAAAAGTTTTTCGGTCAACTCCTGGGACAAAACAATCTTTCCACTCCCATTCTCAAAAATAAACGTCGTGTTCGGAAAACCGGTGGACGTGCCGTCGAAACTCTCCGACGAGGAGTTGGAGGGGAAACGCGCCGAGCTTGGGGCGGAGTTAAACCGGATAACCGACTTGGCCGACAGGTTCGACTGATGCCTTTCCTCTTTTTGGTTTTATACAACCTAATTCTTATTCTCGCCCTGCCTCTGCTGGCGCCGTACCTCGCGTGGCGTCTTTTTTCGGGCAAGGAGACCAAGGAGAGCCTACTTTGCAAGCTCGGCTTTTACGGGAAAAATCCCGCCCCGGAGGGCGTGATATGGATACACGCGGTTTCGGTCGGCGAGGTGAACACCGCGGCCCCGCTTGCGGAGTTGCTGGAGGAGCGCGAAAAAAAACCGATTGTCTTTTCGGTCAGCACCCAAACCGGGATGGAGACGGCCAAGGCCCGCCTCGGCGGAAAGGTTCATTTAACGTGGTTCCCGCTCGATTTTCCGTTCGCCGTCAGTCGCGCTCTCGCCCGCTTCTCCCCGTCGGCTGTGGTGTTTTTGGAGACGGAGCTATGGCCCAATTTCATCTTGGCCGCAAAAAAAAGCGGGATTAAGTGCGCCGTGGCCAACGGTAGAATCTCGGACAAATCGTTCGCCAATTATAAAACGACGGGGCATTTAATCGGCCCAGTCCTGCGCCAGGTCTCGCTATTCATGATGCAGTCGGCGGACGACGCGGAGCGCATCTCAAAAATGGGCGCGGACGCGGGGCGGATTGCGGTGACGGGAAACATAAAATTCGACAGGCCGGCGCCGGCGCGGACCTCCAAGGAGTCTGCGATGAAAATTTTTAAAATCCCCGCCGGAGCGAAGACGGTGGTCTTTGCAAGCACACACCCGGGGGAGGACGAAATCTTTCTACAGACCGCCAAAAACATCTCGTCCGCCGAAACCGGATTTTTTTTCGTAATCGCCCCGCGCCACGTCACGCGCTCGAAAGACGTTGCGGCCCTGTGCGAAAAATTCGGGTTCGCGCCCGCCACTCGCTCGTCGGGAATGGAGTGCGAGAAGTATTCCGTTTTGGTCTTGGACACGATGGGGGAGCTTGCCAAATTGTACGAGGCCGTAGACGTTGCGGTGATGGGAGGGAGTTTTGTGCCACACGGCGGGCAGAACCCGCTGGAGGCCTCGGCCTGGGGGGCGCCGGTTCTGTTCGGCCCGCACATGGAAAATTTTCGGGAGATATCGCAAAAACTGCTGGAGGCCGGGGCCGGGAAACTGGCGGCGGACGGCGCGGAGTTGGAAAAACTTCTGCTCGAATGGCTTGCAAACGAAGACTCGGCGCGATTCGCCGGGGAACAGGGGATTAAAACTGTGGAGAACAACCGGGGCGCGCTCGAAAAAACCGTCCGCCTTCTCGACCAACTGCTTAAAAACGGATAACGAATTTGACGACCACGAAAGACACGAAATTCACGAAAGAATTGTTTTTTCGTTTGCCAAAACCCAAACTTTCCCCTTTCGCGTCTTTTCGTGATTTTCGTGGTTTTTCTTTTCCGGATTTTCAATGGAGTTAAGGACGGTTGACCTGTTCGCCGGGGGGGGCGGACTTTCCCTTGGCTTTGCTAACGCCGGCTGTAAAATCGTCGCCGCATACGACGGCTGGGACAAGGCCGTGGATTTGTACGCGGCCAATTTCCACGGACATCCGATCTTTCTGCGCGACCTCTCGGACAAAAACTCGCCGTCGGAAATAAAAAAATTCAACCCGCAAATAATCATCGGCGGCCCGCCGTGCCAAGATTTCTCGTCCGCCGGAAAAAGGGACGAGGCGCGCGGCAAGGCCGACCTCACCATCTCCTTCGCCGAGATTGTTTGCACGGTTCATCCCCAATATTTCGTAATGGAAAACGTCCCGCTCGCCCTAAACTCCAAAACCCTCGCGGAGGCGCGAAAAGTTTTTTCAAAATCCGGCTACGGAATAACCGCCAAAGTTCTGGACGCTAGCTACTGCGGCGTCCCGCAGAAAAGAAAAAGGCTTTTCGTAATCGGAGCCGTCGGCGCCAAGGACGGATTCTTGGAAAGTTTTCTCGCGGACGGCCTGACGACAAAAAAGACGACCATGCGCGATTATTTTGGAAAGAGCCTCGGCGTCGAGCATTACTACCGCCATCCGAGAAGCTATTCAAGAAGGGGCGTTTTCGGAATGGACGAGCCAAGCCCCACGGTGCGCGGCGTAAACAGGCCCGTGCCAAAGGGCTACCCCGGCCATCCGGGAGACGCCGCGAAAATCCACGGACTCCGCCCGCTGACCACGAGGGAAAGAAGCATGGTCCAGACGTTCCCGAAAAGTTTCAAGCTTGTCGGGGGCGCGACGAACGTGGAGCAGATAATCGGAAACGCCGTCCCCGTGAAACTCGCCGAGCACGTCGCCAAATCCCTCCTCGCCTATATAAAAAAGTGACTAACCACGAAAAACACGAAAGGGCACGAAAAGAAAAAGATTGGGTTCTGGAAAAACGTTAAACCAAACCTTTCGTGAATTTCGCGCTTTTCGTGGTTGAATCCCCGTTGTTCGAGGCCGGGCGGGACGGGCTATTTGCCGGGGTATTGCTCGAAGTAAAGGCCGATGTTCCTAAACCTGTCGCGTCTTTGTTTCACCAATTCCTGCGGTGAAAGCTGGGAGAGCTGGTCAATGTGCCTTCGCAAAACCCTCTTCAAAACGTGCGCGGCAAGGACCGGGTCCCTGTGCGCGCCGCCGGCCGGTTCGCGGACAATCTCGTCAATCATCTTGTTGCCCAAAAGATCCTGCGCCGTGAGGGCCAGAGCCTCCGCGGCGTCCTCCACCTTCGCCTGGTCCTTCCACAAAATCGCGGCGCATCCCTCCGGGGAGATGACGGAATAGACCGAATGCTCCAGCATCAGCACTTTGTTGCCCACGCCAAGCGCAAGCGCGCCGCCGCTTCCCCCCTCGCCCGTGACCACGCAGACAACCGGCACGGTGAGGGACGCCATCTTCATGAGGTTTCGCGCCACCGCCTCCGCCTGTCCGCGCTCCTCCGCCCCTATGCCGGGGAAGGCGCCGGGGGTGTCCAAAAGCGTGACGACGGGCCTGGAAAATTTCTCCGCCAGCTTCATAAGCCTTAGCGCCTTTCGATATCCCTCGGGATGCGGCATTCCGAAATTGCGGAACATTTTTTCCTTTGTCTCGCGCCCTTTTTGGATTCCGATGAACAATACGGATCGTCCCTCCATTGTGCCGAATCCGGCGACGATTGACGGCCCTATTCCGAAAAGCCTGTCTCCCTGCAACTCCACCCAGTCCGGCGCAAGCTCCTTGATGTAGTCCAGCGCGTACGGGCGGGCCGGATGGCGGGCCAGCTGGGTTTTCTGCCATCTGCTGAGCTTGGAGAAGGTGATTTTTTTTAGTTGCTTGAGCTTTTTGTTCATTTTCCTAATCTCGGAGGAAAAATCGGTGTTCTGGAGTTTGCTGAGCGAGCGCAACTCCTCCAGTTTTCCCTCAAGCTCGAGGATTCGTTTTTCAAAATCTAAAAACGCTACGCTCATCCGTTGGATTCTACCAAATATACGCCCCGCCCCAAAGGATTAAAGAAACGGGCAATAATGCGCCGCCAAGTTGCGAAAATTATTTCGCCGGCTCTGGCGCGGCTTTTTTTGAGAAGCGACGCTGGATTTTGTCCATGTAGACGTAAACCACGGGCGTTAGGTACAAGGTCAGCAACTGAGAAAATAGAAGCCCGCCAACCACGGCGAGGCCGAGCGGCCTCCGCGACTCCGCCCCGGCCCCGGCGCCAAGCGCGATGGGGAGCGTGCCCATCAACGCGCACGCTGTGGTGATCATAATCGGCCGGAACCTCGTCACGGCCCCCTGGAAAATCGCCTCCTCCGGATTGTGCGCCCCCTGCCTTTCCGCCTCGAGCGCGAAATCTATCATCATGATGGCGTTCTTCTTCACGATTCCGACCAGCATTATTATGCCGACAAGGGAATAAACGTTTAGCTCCTTGTGAAACAGCATCAGCGAAAGCACCGCGCCAAATCCCGCAGACGGAAGGCCGGACAAAATCGTCAGCGGATGAATAAAACTTTCGTAAAGGATTCCGAGCACGATGTAAATTATCACGATGGCGAGAAGGATGATGAGCCACATCCCCCTGAACGACGATTGAAACGCCTGCGCCGCCCCCTGGAACCCCGTGGTGAAATCGCTCGGCAGAACCTGCGTCGCCACGTTGTTTATGGAGTCCATCGCGTCGCTAAGCGAGACCTCCGGCTTGATGTTGAACGAAATGGTCACGGCCGGCAACTGCCCCAGATGGTTCACCGCAAGCGGCCCCACCCCGACGTTGACCTTTGCCAACTCGTTCAACGGCACAAGCGTTCCGGACGGCGAACGAACGTAGAGCAGACCCAGCGCCTTGGCGTCCCTCTGGAACTCCGGGCTTACCTCCACTATGACCTGGTACTGGTTGTCGGAGGTGTAAATGGTGGAGGCCTGAAACGTGCCGTATGCGTAATAAAGCGAACTCTCAATCTGCCCGGCGGTTATGCCGTAGCTCGACGCGACGTCCCTTTTGACGTCCAGGTTTATGAGCGGATTCGTCAACTGCATGTCGCTGTTCACGTCCATAAGCGCAGGAGCCGTCCTGAGCTTTTCCTCCATCACGGCGGAGTACTTGTAAAGCTCCTCGGTGGTCGGCGCCTGCAGGGTGTATTGGTATTGCGCCTTGGTCAAGTTGCCGCCAATTCTTATCGGCGGCGGAATCTGCATGAACGCCCGGATGCCGGGGATTTTCGCCATCTTGGGCCTCAGCTCGTTTATCACCTCGTCGGCGGAAAGTTTGCGCTCGCCGAGCGGCTTTAGAATCATGAACATCCTCCCCTGGTTGGCCGAGGATATTCCGCCCGCGCCGACCGCGGACATATACGACTTCACGTTCGGGTCCTCTTGAACAATCTGCGCGAGTTTTTTCTGGTGCTCCATCATGTCCTCGAACCCTATTCCCTGCCTCGCCTCGGTGAACGCGAAAATCAATCCCGTGTCCTCCGTCGGCAAAAAGCCGGACGGCATCTTGGCGAACAAAACAACGGTCGCAATCAAAATCACCACAAAGAGCATAATTACCGCGCTCTTGTGCCCGAGAACCCTGCGAAGGCTGGAGGAGTACATGGATTTGATTTTATTGAAGCCGTTCTCCAGCGCCCAGTAGGCGCGACCGTGTTTTTCCTTCTTCTGGTCGCGCAAAAACCGGCTACAAACCATCGGCGTGAGCGTAAGCGACACGACGCCCGACGTGATGATGGCGGCGCAGATGGCGACCGAGAACTCGTGCAACAACCTCCCCAAAATTCCGCCCATCATGAATATCGGTATGAACACCGCGACAAGCGAGACGGTCATGGAAAGAACCGTGAAGCCTATCTCCCGCGAGCCGTCCAGCGAGGCCTGCATCGGCGTCTTCCCCATCTCCATGTGGCGGACGATGTTTTCCAACACGACTATGGCGTCGTCCACCACGAACCCCACCGAGAGGGTCAGCGCCATCAGCGAGAGGTTGTCTATGCTGTACCCAAGCGGATACAAAACAGAGAACGTGCCTATTACGGACAAAGGGAGCGCAAGGCTCGGGATAATCGTGGACGAAATGTTCTTTAGGAAAAGGAAGATGACCAGCACCACCAGCCCCATCGTCAGAAGAAGCGTGAATTTTACGTCGTTCACCGAGTCGCGTATCGAGGCCGAGCGGTCGTAAAGGATGTCCATGCTAACCGTCGGCGGCAACTGCGCCCTAAAGCCGGGCATGAGTTTTTTGATGTTGTCCACCACCTCTATGGTGTTTGTGCCGGGCTGGCGGAGAATCGCCAGCACCATCGCGCGGTCGGACTTATACCAGCTGGCTATCTTGTCGTTCTCCACGCTTTCTATCGCCGTGCCGACGTCGCGCACCCTCACGGGCCGCCCGTTGCGATACGCGATAATGAGGTTCTTGTACTCCTCGGCGTGGAACATCTGCCCCTGCGCCTGTATGGTGTATTGAATTTTTGACCCGTATATCACGCCCGTCGGGATGTTTACGTTCCCCTTCGCAAGTGCTGAGTTCACCTCGTCCATCCCTACCCCCATGCTGGCTAGCTTGTTGGGGTCTATCTGAACGCGAACGGCGAACTTCTGCGAGCCGAAAATCATCACCTGCGCCACACCGTTCACCATCGAGACCCTCTGCGAAATCATCGTGTCCGCGTAGTCGTTCACCTTGGACAGCGGCAGAACGGGCGAGCTTAGCGCGACGTATAAAATCGGCTGGTCGGCGGGGTTCACCTTTTGGTACGTGGGCGGAACCTGCATCTGCACCGGCAGAAGCCTAGCGGCCTTCGTAATCATCGCCTGCACGTCCTGTCCGGCGAGGTCTATGTTTCTCGAAAGCGCGAACTGGAGCGTAATCATTGTCTGACCGAGCGTGTTGACGGACGTCATGGAGTCCAGCCCCGCGATGGTCGAGAACTGCCGCTCCAAAGGCGTGGCCACGGCGGCGGCCATCGTGTCCGGGCTTGCGCCGGGGAGCACCGCGCTAACTTGGATGGTCGGAAAATCCACGTTCGGCAAATCGCTGACGGGAAGAAAATTACTCGCGACAAGCCCGAACATGGTTATGGCGACCATGACGAGGGTCGTCATAACCGGGCGTTTTATAAACAGCTGTGGGATGTTCACTTTTTCTCGGCTGGCGGATTGTTCTCGATTACCTTAACCATTCCGCCCGGCATAGTCTGCAACTGCCCGTCCAAAACAACCGTCTCCCCGGCCTGCAAACCGCCCTCGATTACCGATTCCATTCCGTGCTCCCTCTCGACCTTCACCGGCCTTAGCTCGGCGGTGCCGTCCCCCTTCACCACGTAAACCGTCTGCCCCTTCTGCGTCGCCATTAGCGCCTGTGACGGAACAACGACGACGCCTTTTTCCACCGTCAGGAAAAGCGAAACGCGCAGGAACTGGCCGGGCCAAAGAGCGTGGTCGGCGTTCTCGAAAACCGCCTTTAGCTTTATCGTCCCCGTGGCCTGGTCAACCGCGTTGTCGGTAAACACAATTTTTCCGCCGGTCTCGGGCTTGCCGGAGGTCGGAATCGCCGTGGACGACAGCGCGCCCTTCTCCTGATATTTCCTTATCAATGGAAGATGTGTCTGCGGTACGGAAAACGTCGCGTATATCGGCCTTATCTGAAGAATGGTCACTATCGTCTTGTCGTTGGCCTTTATCTGGTTCCCCTCCTTCACCGTCACCTCGCCGGCCTTTCCGGTGATGGGGGAGCGGATAAAGCAGTACTCCAAATTTAACTTTGCCACGTCAACCCCGGCCTTGTCGGCCGAGACCGTACCGGTCAACGCGTCGGCGGTGGCGGCTATTTGGTCGTACTGCGACTGGGAAACAAAACCTTTTTTAATCAGCTCGCGGTTTCGCGCCTCCTCTTTTTTGGCGTTTTTCAACTGCGCCTCGTCCCTGCTTAGGTTCGCCGACGCAAGCGAAAGCGCCGCCTTAAAAGGGCGCGGGTCAATCGTTACAATCAAATCCCCCTTGTGTACGAACGCCCCCTCCATAAAATGGATTTTTTCTATCTGCCCGTTGACTTGCGCGACGACGGCGACGGGGGCGATGGACTCCGCGACGCCGATTCCCTCGATGTCGTAGGGGACGTCCTTTTTCTCCGCCTTCACCACGCGCACGGGGGCCGGCGGAAATTTCCTGGGCCCCCCGGCCTTGCCGCCACCCGAGCAGGAGCCGGTTAAAAAAACCGCCGAAAGGGCGAGGCAAAAAAGGGCGCGGATATTTTTCACTTGGTTCCTCCTATGGCTTTTTCCAGGGTCGCCTGGGCGAGTTTATAATCCATCAGGGACTGGATGTATGCGACGCGGGCGTTGCTGAAGGTTATCTGCGCGTCCGAAACCTCGATCGCGGTTCCGACTCCCTCCTTGTACCTTCCTTTGGATATGTCCAGACTTTCCTGCGAAAGTTTCACCGAAAGCTCGTTTGCGGGGATTTTCTCCTGCGCCTCCGCAAGATTAAGGTACGCCTGGCTCACCTCCGTGTACACGTTCAGCCGCGTTTGCTCCTGCGCCGAAACCGCGGCGTTGTAGTTGGCCCGCGATTCACGGACAAGATACGTCGTGGAATTCCCCGTGAAAATAGGAACCGTAAGCGTCACCCCGAAAAACCAAAAATCTGGAAGCGACTGCTCCGTTGAATATTGCGCGTTGCCGGAAAGCGTGGGGTAATACCCGCTTCGGGAACCCTCCACCGTCTCACGGGCCATCATCGCCCTTTGGGTGGCCGCGCGGTAGTCCGGCCTGTTTTCATAAGCCTTTTTCAGCGCCTCCTCCAGCGAGACGGAGTAATTTTTGTATTCCAAATCGTCCGCGACGTCGTAATCGGCTGTCACGCCCATCGCGTTGTCCAGCCCAGCCTTGGCCAGACGCTCGTTGTTCAAGGCGTGGATAAGCGCGATTTTGGCGTTGCTCAAATCCACCTCCGCCTTTATCACGTCGTACCTCGGCTTCTCCCCCGCCGTAAAAAGACCGCGCGCCAGCTCCAAATGCTCGCCAAGTTGCGCCACCGTCTCCTTGCCGACGGCCGCGTTGCGCTTGGACTGCACAAGCGCGTAGTACGCCGCCTTCACGCCAAGGATGACGGCGTTTTTGGCGCTCTCCACGTCGGAGCCGGCCGCCTCGGCGGAATATTTTTGGGCGTTCACCAGCGAGGACGTTCTTCCAAAATCGTAAATCGTCTGCGTGAGGGACGCGCCGATAGAGGACTCCTGAAAGTTCTGCGTGGCGGAAGGCACGGGCCGCGTCTGGAGATATCCCGCCGTCGCGTTAAGCTGGGGATAGTATGCGGACTTCGCCTCCCCCACCCTGCTCTCCGCCGCGACCTTCGCCTGCGCCGCCGATATTATCGCCGGCTGGTGCTCCAGCGCGACGTCCACGCACTGCCCAAGCGTCAGCACGGAGCCTTTTTTAATCTCGCCGGTCTCCGCGCCCGCCGAGGCGGCGACAACGAGCGCCAGAAGAAAAATAAGGCCGGGCGAAAAATAACGGTCAGCCATTTCTCATTTTTTCCAACTTATGGGATATCTTCGCCAAAATGGAGACGAGTTTTTTCATCTCGGCGGCGGAAACGGAGGAGGTAATCTCCTTTCGCGTGTCAAGCGACGTCTTGTTTATAACCTTCATAACCGTCCCGGCCTTGGGGCCGAGCTTCACTATCTTTACCCTTCTGTCGGCGGGCGAGTCGAGCCGTTTTACCCAGCCGTCCTTCTCCAGCCTGTCCAAAAGGCGGACGAGCGTCGGGGTCTCCACGCCGATGCACTCCGCGAGGTGCGTCTGGTTCAACGCCCCCTTGTGTTTGGATATGTTCAGAAGGACGCGCCATTTGGCCTGCGAAAGCCCCAGCGGGCGCAGATACTAATAATTAGCCTGTTTTTCAACCGCCGATTTATTGGGGGAAGCAACGCCAAAATTGCCCCTCGTTATTTCCAGCCCAAGGGAACGTTTCTCCGAGAATGCAAAAATATAATGCTTGTCATTATTTCCTACCTTTTGCAGTATACGTTTGGTTGTTCGCCCATTTCAAGTCAGAGAGAGTTTTCTTGCAACTTGATATCGGTTGCCGAAATAGCGAAGCAATCTGCGTTTCAGGTTATCCACAATTCAAAATGACCCACAACCCCCCTTTCATTTGGCTTGCCTATGGGGCGGCAGATGGTTAAACTTGCAAGGGTGAAAAACTGGGGTAGTGCTTCAGTTTGGATCTAGAGCAGATTGCCGCGACCGCTGAAAGCGGTCTCGCAATGACAAGTAACTGTCATTGCGAGCGTAGCGAAGCAATCCGCCCGTTTGACGCTATCCGCAATTCAAAATGAAGCACTGCCAATACTGGAGATAACTTGACCACCGCCAAAAAATTGCTGTTCGAAATACTGAGCGAGGAGATCCCCGCAGGCTACATCCAGCCGGCCGCAGACGCGCTGGCGGAGTTCGTCCAAAAAAAATTCGAGGCCGTCGGCCTTAAACCAACGGCCACCGCCTCCTTCGCCACCCCGCGCAGAATAGCCGTCGTCGTCTCCGGCCTGCCGGACAAGCAGGAGGCCAGAACCAAAAAAGTCTCCGGCCCCCCAAAAAAATCGGCCGTGGCCCCGGACGGCTCTTTCACGCCGGTCGCGGTCGGGTTTGCCGCCAAGCACGGAAAAAAGGCCGAAGACCTCCAGTCCGAAACCACCCCAAAAGGCGAATACCTCTTCCTAAACATAGAGGAACCGGGCCGAGAAACCGCCCGCGTCGCCGAAGAAATCCTGAAAGAGGCAATCACCTCCCTCCCCTTCAAAAAAACCATGCGGTGGGGCAACGGCGACCTCCGCTACGCCCGCCCGCTTCGCTCCATACTCGCCCTCTTCGGGACGGAAACGCTAAACGTAACCGCCGGGGGGCTAAAATCCGGCAACACCACGGCGGGCCACCGATTCATGTCGGAAGGCGTAATCACCGTCGTCTCCCCGGACGACTACGAATCGTCCCTCGAAAAAGCGCATGTTACCGCGGACCCCAAAAAACGAAAAGCCCTCGTCGAAAAGCAGTTCGACGACATGGGCAGGGACGGCATAGCGCCGGTTCGGGACGACGGCCTTATTGACGAGGTCTGCAACCTCACGGAAAGCCCGGTCGCCGTCGTCGGCTCCTTCAAGGAAAGCTACCTGGACCTCCCCCGCGAGCTGTTGGTCACGGTAATGAAACACCACCAGCGGTACTTCCCGGCAGAGTCCCCGGACGGACGGATTACCAACAAATTCGTCGCCTTTAGCAACACCGCCTGCCCGGACATGACAAACGTCCGAAAAGGGTACGAGCGCGTCCTGACCGCGCGGCTTTCGGACGCCCGGTTTTTCTTCGACGAAGACAGGAAGCACCCGTTGGAACATTTCCAACAAAAACTTGCCGGCGTAACCTACATGAAGGGGCTTGGCTCCCTCGCCGACAAGGTGTCCAGAATACGCAAAATATCAGAGGGTTTGGCTAGATTACTTAAAAAAGAAAATACGATTGACGCGCAGACCGTGCTCGACGTCGAGACGTCGGCCGACCTCTGCAAATTCGACCTCGCAACACAGATGGTTTTCGAGTTCCCGGAGCTACAGGGAATCATGGGGCGGGAGTACGCCAAGGCCAAAGGGGTGGACGGACGGCTGGCCGAGGCGATTGACCAACACTATAGGCCTAGGTTTGCAGGAGACGCCCTGCCCGGTTCGGCGGTCGCGTCCATAGTCGCGCTTGCGGATAAAATCGACGCCATTTGCGCCTGTTGGGCGATTGACTTGATACCAACGGGTTCCGAAGATCCGTACTCGCTTAGGCGACATGCCCTTGGAATCATAAGGATACTGCTTGAGAATGGCATGCCTATAACTATCGCCGAATTAGCAGATACCGGAAATATAAATTTGCCTGACGACTTACGCCCTGAAGGAAGATATAAGACTTGGTCGAAAGAAGCAATTAAAGGAAATTTCAAAGCAATTAAGGGCAAAGGGATGCCTAATTTCTTTATTGAACGAATAAAATACGAGTTTAAAACTAGACGTAATCTCGATTATGACGTAATAGATGCAGTTTTGTTTGCTGATACGGACCATTATTATTTGACCGACCTACTTAATATATGCGAAGCTCTTACTGAGGTCAAAAAACTCCCCTACGCGCAGGACCTTGCCATTACCTTCCGCCGTGCCGCCAACATAACCAAGGGGAAGGAAAAATTGGCCGACGTCAACGCCGTCCTTAACGAAAAATTCTTTCAGGAAAATGCCGAAAAAGACCTCTATAATGCGTACTTGGAGAAGGAGCGTGTCGCGACCCCGTTGAAGCGCAAGGCGGACTACAGGGGCGCGTTGAAAGAGATAGCTGAGATGCGGACGTATATTGACAAGTTTTTTGACTCCGTCATGGTGATGGACGCCGGCAAACCGGAGCTTATGAACAACAGAATCGCGCTTTTGCGCACGGTTACCGGGCTGTTCGGGGACATGGCGGATTTTTCGAAACTCGTTTTTTAAAGGCATAAAAAACCACAACAATTTGGGGAGGCGGGCATGGCTACAAAGTTTGTTTATTATTTCGGTTCCGGCAAGGCGGAGGGAGCCGCCACCATGAAGAACCTACTAGGCGGCAAGGGGGCTAACCTTGCCGAGATGTGCAACCTCGGTTGCCCCGTCCCCGCCGGGTTCACAATCTCCACCGAGGCCTGCGTCTACTACTTCACCCACAAGGGAAAATACCCCCAGGGTCTCGAGGCCGAAATCTCAAAAAACATGAAAAGACTCGAAAAAGAGATGGGAAGGGATTTCGGCTCGCCCGTAAACCCGCTTCTTCTCTCCGTCCGCTCCGGCGCCCGCGCCTCGATGCCGGGAATGATGGACACCGTGCTAAACCTGGGGCTTAACGACGTCACCATTCCCGCGCTAATCGCAAAAACCGGCAACGCGCGGTTTGTTTACGACTCCTACCGCAGGTTCATCTCGATGTTCGGCGACGTCGTCCTAAACGTAAAAAAGGACGTCTTCAACGCGATACTGGAAAAAATGAAGGAGGCCGAGGGCGCCCTGTTCGACGCCGACCTCTCTGCGGAGGCGCTTAAGGAGTTGGTGGACCAGTTCAAGTCGGCGGTGAAAAAGCAGACCGGCAAATCGTTCCCGCAGGATTCGCAGACACAGCTAAAAATGGCGGTTGACGCGGTTTTCGACTCGTGGGACAACCAGCGCGCGCGCGACTACAGAAAGATGTACAACATCCCCGAGACGTGGGGCACCGCAGTAAACGTGCAGTCCATGGTCTTTGGAAACATGGGGAACGACTCCGGCACCGGCGTCGCCTTCAGCCGAAACCCGAGCACCGGCGAAAATAAATTCTTCGGCGAGTTCCTCGTGAACGCGCAGGGGGAGGACGTGGTCGCCGGAATACGGACGCCGCTCAACGTAACCGGCATGGCGAAGGTGTTCCCGCAGGCTACGGCGGATCTCCTTAAAATCGCCAAAAAACTTGAGCTACATTACAACGACATGATGGATTTGGAGTTCACAATCCAGGACAAAAAACTCTATATGTTGCAGGCCCGCGTCGGCAAACGAACCGCCGCCGCCGCCGTAAAAGTGGCCGTGGACCTCGTCAGCGAAAAAAGAATCAGCAGGAAGGACGCGCTCAAGCGCATCGAGCCGGCCCAGTTGGACCAGCTCCTGCACCCGACCATTGACCACAAGGCCAAGGTGACCGTTATGGCGCACGGCCTCCCGGCGTCTCCCGGCGCGGCGGTCGGCCAGGTTGTGTTTTCCTCGCTGGAGGCGAGGCAACTCGCCGAAAAAGGGGGAAGCCCCATACTCGTCCGCTACGAGACCTCCCCGGAGGATTTAAGCGGCATGAGCGTCTCGAAGGGAATACTCACCGTACACGGCGGCATGACGTCACACGCGGCGGTCGTCGCGCGCGGAATGGGCAAATGTTGCATCTCCGGCGTGGGCGAAATAAAAATTGACGAGCCGCACAGGCTCTTCGCCGTCGGCAAAACCGCCGTCCACGCGGGCGATTGGATAACTCTGGACGGTAGCACCGGGCGCGTCATCCTCGGGAAGACGAACCTCGTCTCCCCCTCACTATCAAACGACTTCTTCACGCTTATGAAATGGGCGGACGAGACCCGCTCGCTGGGAATAAGGGCAAACGCCGACACCCCCGCCGACGCGGCTCTGGCGCGAAAATTTGGCGCCGAAGGAATCGGCCTTTGCAGAACCGAGCATATGTTCTTCGCCAAAGACAGAATACTCGCCGTGCGCGAAATGATAATCGCCGACAACAAACCGGCCCGCGCGCGCGCCCTTAGAAAACTTCTGCCTATGCAAAGAAACGACTTCAAAGGAATTTTGAGGGCGATGGAGGGACTACCCGTCACCATCCGCCTTTTGGATCCGCCACTCCACGAGTTCCTTCCCAAAACCGAGGAGCAACTCGAAACGCTGGCGCACGAAATGCGCCTTCTGCCAAAAGAGGTGGAAAAACGCGCAAAACAGCTTTCGGAGTCCAACCCGATGCTCGGGCACAGGGGGTGCCGCCTTGGCATTACGTTCCCGGAGATTTACGACATGCAGGTTCGCGCCATTTACGAGGCGGCGGTCGAGCTTAAAAAGAGGGGCGTCAACGTCCTGCCGGAGGTCATGATTCCCCTTGTCGGCACCATACAAGAGCTGACGATTTGCAGGAACCACGCAATCACAACCGCCAACGAGGTGCTGAAGAAAGGCAAAACCAAGATTCCGGTCGTCATCGGCACCATGATAGAGCTTCCGAGGGCGGCGCTTATTGCGGACAAAATCGCCACGGCGGCGGACTTCTTCTCGTTCGGCACCAACGACCTCACGCAGACCTGCCTCGGCCTCAGCCGCGACGACGCGGGGACGTTCCTGCCGGAGTACGTGAAGAAGGGAATCTTCAAGGAAGACCCCTTCGTGAGCATAGACGAGGAGGGCGTCGGACAGCTGATGCAAATCGGCATCCACAAGGGAAGGAGCACGAACAAAAAGCTGAAAATCGGCATCTGCGGCGAACACGGCGGCGACCCGCTTTCCGTGAACCTCTGCCACAGGCTGGGGCTGGACTACGTCTCCTGCTCGCCGTACCGCCTGCCGATAGCCAGGCTGGCGGCGGCGCACGCGGCCCTCTCGGGCGGTAAAAAATCCGGAGTGTCCGGCACGGCCTGACCGAACGAATGAAGCCGGAGTTCATGACGCGCGCCCTTCAACTCGCCGAGACGGCGAGGGGGCGCACGAGCCCCAACCCGATGGTCGGGGCTGTAATCGTCAAGGGGAACAGGATAATTGCGGAGGGGTTCCACCAAAAGGCCGGAGGAGACCACGCGGAGATAGTCGCCCTTAAAAAGGCGAAGGACGCCGCAAAGGGGGCGTCCCTCTACGTCACGCTGGAGCCCTGTTGCCACCACGGGAAAACGCCGCCCTGCACCGACGCGATCATCAAGGCGGGAATTAAAAAAGTCGCAATCGCCGCGCAGGATCCAAACCCGCTGGTCTGCGGCAAAGGGACGGCACAGCTAAAAAAGGCCGGCGTCGCCGTCTTCCAAGGGCTTCTTCAAAAAGAGGCAAAAAAACTCAACGAGGCATACAACAAATTCATCACCGAAAAAATCCCGTTCGTCACCCTTAAGGTCGCGCTTTCCCTCGACGGCAAAATGGCCGATTCCGCCGGGGTCTCCAAATGGATCAGCAACGAGAACTCGCGACAAAAAGTGCACGAAATGCGCGCCTCCAGCGACGCCGTTCTGGTCGGCGTAAACACGCTCCTAAACGACAACCCGAGACTCAACGCAAGGGTCGGCAAAAAATCGGACCGACAGCCGGTCCGGGTGGTGGCGGACAGCTCCCTGCGAACGCCGCCCACGGCGCGGATTCTCCACTCCGCCGGAGGGGAGGTTTGGATAGCCACCACAAGCGACGACCAAAAAAAGATAAAGTCCCTCGAGGACGAGGGTGCGAAAATAATTCGCGTTGAAGAAAAAAACAAACGGGTGGATTTAAAGGCCCTTATGAAGGAGCTTGCAAAACGGGGAATCGTATCGCTACTGCTCGAAGGGGGCGCAAGCATGATTGGGGACGCGATGAAAAACGACATGGTGGATAAAATGGCGCTTTTCTACGCTCCGTTGATTATCGGCGGAGAGGGGCGGTACTCGCTTGCGGGAACCGACATGGCAAAAGATTTGCCCAAGGCCTCCAGACTTCTGGAACTATCCGTAACGACCATCCCGGCGGACGGCCCCGCAAAAAACAGCGTCGGCGACGTCCTTGTTGAAGGATACGTAAAAAAATAATGTTCACCGGAATAATTCAGTCCATGGGAACCGTGGCGCGGCTGACGGCCGGGGCCTCGTCCGCCGTCCTCGAGATAAAGGCCCCCCCCGCGTTCTGGGCCGACGTCAATCTGGGCGACAGCATAGCGGTGGACGGCGTCTGCCTCACCGCGAAACACATCGCCGGCGGTGCCTGTAGTTTCGACGTGTCGAGGGAAACGCTGGACCGCTCAATCGTCGGCAAATATAAAACCGGCTCCAAGACGAACCTGGAAAAGGCCCTTCGCGCCACGGACAGGCTCGGCGGACACATCGTCCAGGGGCACGTGGACGGCGTCGGGCGGTTTGCCGCAAAGAAAAAAGCGGGCGAATACATGGAGATGGACTTTGAAATCCAAAAGCCGCTTCTAAGATACATGGTCGAAAAAGGCTCCGTCTCCATAAACGGCATAAGCCTTACGGTCGCAAAAATAACGAGGGGCAAAATAAGAATCGCACTCATCCCACACACCCTAAAAGAGACAAACCTCTCCCTGCTTTTTCCCTCGTCGCCGGTAAACATCGAATGTGATATCATGGCGAAATACGCGGAGAAACTGCTCCAGCCGATAAAAAACGGATGAAACCAAGGAGTCAAAATGACCGAAATTAAGACGCAAACCGGCAAATCGTCCGACTTCGCGTCGGTGGAGTCCGCCGCCGAGGATTTGGCAAAAGGAAAAATGGTCATCCTCATGGACGACGAGGACCGCGAGAACGAGGGAGACCTCGTCTGCGCCGCCGAAAAGGTGACGCCGGAAATCGTAAACTTTATGGCAAAGCACGGCAGGGGTCTCATATGCCTGGCCCTCACCGGAGAAAAGGCCGACGCCCTCGGCCTTAACCTTATGACCGACAAAAACCGCGCTCGGTTTTCAACCGCCTTCACCGTCTCCATAGAGGCAAGGCTCGGGGTCTCCACCGGCATATCCGCCGCCGACAGGGCCCTGACAATAAAAACGGCGGTAAACCCGGACGCAAAGCCGGACGACCTCGTAAGCCCCGGCCACGTCTTCCCGCTTCGCGCGCGCGAGGGGGGCGTGCTGGTTCGCGCCGGGCAGACCGAAGGCTCCGTTGACCTCGCCAAGATAGCGGGCCTCGACCCGTCCGGCGTAATCTGCGAAATAATGAACGACGACGGAAGCATGGCGCGGCTTGACGACCTTAAAAAATTCGCCGCCGAGCACGACATGAAAATCATCACCGTGAAGGAAATCATCAACTACAGACTCAACCGCGAGTCGTTGGTAAAAAGAATGGCCGAGGCCGCGCTCCCGACGGAGTTCGGGCTTTTCAAAATAATCTGCTTCGAAAACGTGATAAACGACGACAACCACGTGGCCCTCGTCATGGGCGAAATCAACCACGACAAAAGCACGCTCGTCCGCGTCCACTCCCAGTGCCTCACCGGAGACGTATTCCACTCCAACAGGTGCGACTGCGGCGAACAGCTTTCGGCGGCGCTCACCGCCATTTCCAAAGAGGGGAACGGCGTGCTGGTCTACCTATTCCAAGAGGGGCGCGGCATCGGCCTCATAAATAAAATTATGGCCTACGCGCTTCAGGAAAAAGGGCACGACACCGTGCAGGCCAACGCAAAGCTCGGCTTCCAGCCCGATTTGCGCGACTACGGAATCGGGGCGCAAATATTGAAGGATCTCGGCGTGGGGAACATGCGCCTGCTCACCAACAACCCGAAAAAAATCGTCGGCCTTGAGGGGTACGGGATGAAGATTGTGGAGCGCGTGCCGCTAGACACCGCGCCGAAAAAGGACAACATAAAGTATCTCACCGCAAAAAAGGATAAGATGGGGCACCTGCTGAAGTTAAAGGGCGGGGACTCCCCTTTGTGAATTTTTTAATTAACGCGTTTTTGGAGAAGGAAAAATGAACGTCATCGAAGGAAAACTTTCCGGGAACGGAAAGAAAATCGCCATCATCGCAAGCAGGTTCAACGATTTTATTTGCTCAAAACTAATTGACGGGGCGCGCGACTGCCTCGTTCGCCACGGCGCGGCGGACAACGACGTTACGCTCGTGCGAGTCCCCGGCGCCTTCGAAATAGCCGTAGCCGCCAAAAAGGCGGTGGACGCCGCGAAGTTCGACTCCGTAATCTGCCTCGGCGCGATAATTAGGGGCGAGACGTCCCATTACGAGCACCTCGCCGCGGAGGTGACAAAAGGAATCTCTTCCATCGCCGTCAACGCCCCCGTCCCGGTCGTCTACGGCGTGGTAACAACGGAAAGCGTCGAGCAGGCGGTGGATCGCGCAGGCGGAAAGGCCGGAAACAGGGGATGGGACGCCGCCATGACCGCCTTGGAAATGATGGATCTCGCCAAACAAAAATTTTAGGCCGACAAAAAAAATGACGGACGTCCAAAAAAGCAAAATCGCGGCTTTACCGTGAACAGGGAGGCACGGGAGGCGGCCATGAGAATCCTCTACTCCAAGGAGTTTGCAAACAGCCCCGCCTCCGCCGAGGACTACTGGAAAATGCACAAGGTCTCGGACGCCATGCGGGAAAACGCAATGCGTCTCGTCGAGGGGGTGGACAAAAAGGGGAAGGAGATAGACGCGCTCATCAAGGCCTCGGCGGAGAACTGGCCCCTGGAGCGGATGGCCATCGTGGACAAAAACATCCTGCGAGTGGCGATTTTCGAGCTGACGGAATGCCCGGACGTCCCCACG
Organism: Nitrospinota bacterium; assembly: GCA_016200345.1. Classification (GTDB taxonomy): domain Bacteria; phylum Nitrospinota_A; class UBA7883; order JACRGQ01; family JACRGQ01; genus JACQEX01. The sequence continues at coordinate 10,978 of JACQEX010000022.1, read as the reverse complement.
GCCGTCGTGGTTGACGAGGCTCTGGAGATAGCCAAAAATTACGCGTCTCCCGAGTCGGTCCCATTCATACACGGAATACTCGGAAAAGTCTCGAACGAGACGCGCCACAAAAAATCGGACGCCTAGGATGAAAGTCGCAATTTTCTCGGACGTCCACTCAAACCTCGAGGCGCTGGAGGCGGTCTTTAAGGACATGAAGCGCGAGGAGCCGGACAAAAAGTTTTTCCTAGGCGACTTGGTCGGCTACGGCCCAAACCCGAACGAATGCGTGGAGCTCATACGCGAAAACTCCGACGTCGTGCTGGCCGGAAACCACGACCTTGCCGCCGTCGGCCTCACCGACCACTCCTATTTCAACCCCTACGCAAGGGACTCGCTTCTATGGACCATAGAACTCCTCACGGACGCCAACAAGGATTACCTGAAATCCCTCAAACCGACCGCCGTGACGGACGGCGTGCAACTTTCCCACTCCTCGCCGCTGGCCCCGGATGAATGGAGGTACGTTCACTCGCTTCAGGACGCGATGGACAACTACGACTCGCTCGTAAAAAACGTATGCTTCATCGGCCACTCGCACATCCCGATGATAATAGAATACGCCGACGCGTCGAACATAATCCCGATCCACGACATTTATAAGACGCTGGAGCCAAAAAGAAAATACATCATAAACGCCGGAAGCGTCGGCCAGCCGCGCGACTCCAACCGCGAGGCCTGCTATCTGGTCTACGACGACAAAATTAGAAACGTCTCCTACAGGCGCGTGGAGTACGACCTCGCAAGAACGCAAAAGAAAATGACCAAGGCCAAACTGCCAGAGCACCTTATCAAAAGACTCGCGGAAGGAAGATAGCGTGCCGCCCCCCTCCCCCGCCAAAATCAAGGGGGGCGAAGTCTACTTTATCCACGGCTCCGAGGAGAGCCTCATCAAGGCCGAAATCGCCCGCCTAAAAAAAGAGGTTCTATCCGAGGCGCCGGACCCCTCCACCGCGTGGACGCTCTACGACCTGGCGGAAGGGGCGGGCCAGCTTTTGGCCGACGTGATGACCGTCTCGTTTTTCGGCGGGCTTCGAGGCGTTCTTGCCTCCAATGCGGAAAAATTGGGCGAGGAAGACCAGCCCGCGCTTCTTCGATACGTCGAAAGCCCCTCCCCCGACGTCGTGCTTGTGCTGAGGGCCGGCAAGGTTGACGGAAGGCTGAAGTTTTGGAAGGATTTTTCGGCCAAGGCAAAAACTTTTAAGTTCGACCCGAAGGACGGCGAGCGAAGGGCCATCGTCGCGCAAAAAATGAGGTCCCGCAAAATTAGTTTTTCAAGGGCCGCGGAGGAGATGTTTTTGGAAAGGTTTCAAAATCGCCTCTCGTTCGCGGACGCGGAGCTGGACAAACTGGAGACGTACCTAGGCGGCGCGAAAACCGTCGAGGTCGCAGACGTGGAGGCGTGCGTCAGCACCCCTCCCCTGCACTCGGTGTTTAAATTGGTGGACATGATAGGACACAAAAAAACCGAGGCGTCGCTGGAGACGTTAAAGACCCTAAAGGACGACGGCGAGGAGCCGATAATGCTGATGGGGATGATAGCGCGGCAGTTTAGAATCCTTTTGCGGATAAACACCCTCAAGGCGCAGAGGCTGAACGACGCGGAGATAGCGGCAAAATGCGGGCTAAACTCCTATTATGCGTCCGGGTACTTCGCCCAGGCGTCCAAACTAAGCGCCGAGACGCTCAAGAAAAACATCGTAAGGCTCTCGCAGGCCGACCTTAGAATCAAAAGCTCGGGGCTGAACGAATGGCACGTCATGGAGCAGGAAATAATCTCGCTCACCGCAACATAATCAGGGCATTTTTAATGCCGTTAAAAAGTTTTCAACGCCGATAAAAAAATACGACTCGAAAGCAGTTTAACTCCTTAAATTACTATGGCAAGTCAATCATGGTAAACTTTTGTAAAATAATGCTAACTTGCCGACGTATAAAAAATTTTTCACTTTGCCATTTTTTGTCGGATTTTAGGGAAACGCACATGGAAACTGTTTTCGGGATTTTAGTTTCCATTCGTGGTACAATGCTTCCATGGCCAGAGGGGAAGTTCGGGACAAAAACGTAAGGGAGCGCATCTTGGACGTTTCGAGGGACATTTTTTTCTCGCGCGGCTTTTCCAAAGTGACCGTTGACGAGCTGGCCCGCGTCCTGGGCGTCAGCAAAAAAACCATCTACGCAAATTTCGAGAGCAAGGACGAGATTCTCAACGTCGTCATGGATCGGCACCTTGCGGAACTGACAAAAAGGATGGACGAGATTTTTGCCTCCAAGGACGATTTTATGGAGAGGCTGTTCGGGCTTTTCACACTTGTCTCCGAGGCCATCTACCAAAAAGGCCCCCTGTTTATGGAAAACCTGCAACGCAGAAGGCCCGACCTCTGGAAAAAACTTGACGAATATCGGAAACGCCAGATTTTGTTGCGCTACTCAAAAATGCTTTCCGACGGCGTCAGGCTCGGCTTCATTAGGAAAGAGGTGGATCAAAGCCTGATAATCCTCGTGGTGCTGGCCTCCGTACAGGGAATTTTGAACCCCGTCACCATCTCCCAAAATTCCTTGGACGCAAAACTGGCCTTCGCGGGAATCTTCAGCATTATTCACGAGGGGACGCTGACCGACGAGGCGAGACAAAAATTACGCGTCCTCTTTGACGGGAAAAACTGACCGTGAAAAAAATCAAAACCTTGGCGCTTCTTCTCGCCGTACTTTTTACGGCCTGCTCCGGCCCGAAATCCGACACGATAACCGCGTCCGGCACCATCGAGACGGTGGAGGTCACGCTGAACTCAAAAATCTCCGGCTCCGTCGTGGCCCTCGCCGCGGACGAGGGGAGCAAGGTAAAAAAAGGCGACGTCCTCGCCCGCATTGACCCGACAAATTTGGAGATTCAGCTTCGCCAGGCCAAGGCAAACGTCGCGCTGGCCGACGCCCAGCACAGGCTGGCAAAAAGGGGGTTCCGCGCCGAGGATTTGCGACAGGCCGAGGCGAACCTGGCCTTCGCGGAGTCCGAGTTCGAGCGTTCCAAAGATTTGCTAAAAACAGGCGCCGGCACGCAAAGACAGTACGACGACGCGCTGGCAAGGGTGACGGTCGCAAAAGAGGCGCGAAACAAACTTAAGGCCGGCCTCCTGCCGGAGGAGAAGGACGCCGCCGGGGCAAGGCTGGCCCTTGCCAGGGCTCAACAGGACGAGGTGGAAAAATACATCAGGGACGCCTCGATCGTCTCCCCAGTGGACGGGGTGGTCACGCAAAAATCCGTCGAGGAGGGGGACGACGTCATGCCGAACACCCGCCTTTTTAAAATCTCGAAACTCGACCCCGCCAACATTATGATATACGTCTCCGAGGCCGAGCTTTCAAAGGTGCGAATCGGCCAGCCGGCAAACGTGTTTATAGACTCCTACCCGAACAGGCCGTTCAAGGGAAAGGTGGTCTACATCTCATCCGTGGCCGAGTTCACCCCCAAGAACGTGCAGACAAAGGACGACAGGACGAAGCTTGTCTTCGGCGTGAAGGTGGAGGTGCCCAACCCGGAGCAAAAGCTAAAACCGGGAATGCCCGCCGACGCGGTCTTGTTAAACGGCTTTACCTTGGACGGACTGCCGAAATGACGAACGAATTTAATTACGCCGTCACCGCCGAAGAACTGGCGCAGGATTACGGCGGCACCCGCAATGTGGAAGGCGTATCCTTTAACGTCGCGCGCGGCGAGATGTTCGGCCTCGTGGGGCCGAACGGCGGCGGGAAATCCACGCTCATAAGGCTGTTGTGCGGCCTTATGGCCCCGACCGCGGGCAGGGCGCTTTTGTTCGGCAAAAACCCCAGGGAAAATCGCGAGATAATTAAAAACGACGTCGGATATTTTTCACAGCGATTCTCGCTGTACGGCGACCTCACTGTGGAGGAGAACATCGCATTCTTTGCCGAGATACACGGGGTTTTCGACAGGCGCGGGCGTGAGGCGGAGCTTTTGGAGTTCACCCGTCTGGCCCCGTTTAAAAAAAGGCTGGCCGACCAGCTTTCCGGCGGCATGAAGCAAAAGCTTGCCCTCGTTTGCGCCATCATCCACAAACCAAAAATTATTTTTTTGGACGAGCCGACGACGGGCGTGGACCCGGTGTCGAGAATGGATTTTTGGAGAATTTTGTCCAGCCTGCTAAGCACCGGCATAACCATAATCATGAGCACCCCGTACATGGACGAGGCCGAGAGGTGCGGAAGAATAGCCTTGATTAGCCACGACGGTAGCCTGCTGGCGGTGGACACGCCGCACAACGTCAAAAAAATGATGAAGGGGGAAATTTTGGAGATAGTCTGCGAAAGGCCCCGCGAGGCGAAAAAAATCCTCGAGGCTTTGCCCGGAATGCTCGACGTTCAGTCGTTCGGCGACAGGCTGAACGTGTCGGTGGGCGACGGGGCCTCGGCGATGCCGGCGGCGGAGCTTGCGATGAAAAACGCCGGCGTGGAGCCGGGCGGGATGCGGATAATACCGCCGTCGCTTGAAAATGTCTTTATCTCTCTACTAACGAGATAGGCGAAGTTTTTTTAGGGGAATAGAATGAAAAAATTATTGTTCGGTTTGTCGCTGGTGATTCTGCCGTCGCTGTGCCTGGCGGCGGAAAAAAAACAGCTTGGGGTGGACGAGGCGGTCGGCCTTGCGATGAAGAACAACAAACTGCTCCACATCTCCAAATCAAAGGAGGATTTCGCGGTCTCCAAGCACAAGGAAACTACCACCGCCGGAAAACCGACCATAAACCTTTCGGGAACGTACACGAGGCTTAGCGACGTCCCGTCGCTTTCGATCCCGATGCAGATGGGGCCGGGCGGCCCCTGGGTAAACACGCCGTTGACCACCAACATCCCCAACACGTACGCGCTGAAGGCGGCGGTGCTACAGCCGCTTTTCACGGGCGGCACGATTAAGGGGGCCGAACAGTCCGCCGACTACAGCGCAATGGCGGCCCGCACCGACGTGGCAAACGACAAAATGGAGCTTGCGTACTCCGTAAGAACCGCCTACTGGAACGTGTACAAGGCGCTAAGGGTCAAATCCGTGCTAGAAAAAAACGTGCAACAAATCCAGCAACACCTCGAGGACGTGCAAAACATGGTCAAGGCCGGAATAATTCTTAAGGACGAACAGCTGAAGGCGGAGGTGCAACTCTCAAACACCAGATTTTCGCTCGCCGACGCGGACAACAACGCAAAACTCTCCATGATGACGCTTAACAACATCATAGGAGTGCCGCTTGACACCGAGATAGAGCCGACCACAAAGCTACAGCAGGAAAACAAGCCGCTAAAACAACTCTCCCAATATCTGGAGGAGGCAAAAGAGAACAGACCCGACGTAAAGGCCGCGATGTTGCGAATCGACGCCTCGTCCTCCGCCATCACATCCGCAAGGGGCGCCCTCTTCCCTCAAGTCTCCCTGTTCGGAGAGGCCGACTACATGGATCCAAACCAAAGATATTTTCCGGCGACCGACACCTGGAACTGGTCGTGGGACGTGGGCATCGCCGTGACGTACAACCTGCTCGACTGGGGCGCGGTGAAATACCGCGTTCAACAGGCGGAGGCCACTCGCTCCGAGGCCTCGTTCGGCCTTGAACAGCTTAGGGACTCCGCGACTCTCGACGTCAACCAAAGCTATCTCTTCCTAAAACAGGCCAGCGACAGAATCGCAATCGCGCGGCTCGCGGTCGAGCAGGCGGAGGAAAGCCTTAGAATCACAAAAAACAGGTTCTCGGGCGGATTCGCCACAAACACGGACGTCTTGGACGCGGAGGTGGCCCTTTTACAATCGCAGTTAAACCTGACCGTCGCGACGGCGGACTACGAGATAGCCGACGCGAGGATGAAAAAATCGGTCGGCGCCCCGGAGGCGCAGGCGGAGTAACAACAAAGCGGAGGCAAGGCCCATGCCCGATTACGCGATAGAGGCCCGCGACCTCACCAAGGTTTTCGGCTCGTTCACCGCTGTGGACGGAGTCAGCTTTAAAATCGAGCGCGGGAATATTTTCGGATTCCTCGGCCCCAACGGCGCCGGAAAATCAACCACCATAAGGCTCCTATGCGGACTGTTGGAGCCGACCTCCGGCTCCGCGATGGTGGACGGGCTGGACGTCTCAAAAAACGCCGACCTCGTAAAAAAAAGAATCGGCTATATGTCCCAAAAATTCTCGCTGTACGAGGATTTGACCGTGGAGGAAAACATCCGCTTCTTCGGCGGCGTGTACGGCCTCTCCAACGAGTCGGTAAGGGAACGCTCCAAATGGGTGCTGGACATGGCGGGACTCCGGGAAAAATCAAACAGCATGACCGGCACGCTCTCGGGCGGATGGCGGCAACGCCTCGCGCTTGGTTGCGCGATAATTCACGAGCCGCCGATAGTGTTTCTGGACGAGCCGACCGCAGGGGTGGATCCCGTGTCGCGCAGGGAGTTTTGGGAGCTGATAGGCGGCCTTTCGGACAAAGGTGTGACGTCGCTGGTGACAACCCATTATCTCGACGAGGCGGAGTACTGCAACAACATCGTCATGCTCAACGACGGCAAAATAATGGCCGACGGCAGTCCGAAATCCCTCAAGGAAAAACACATAACCTACCGCCTGTTCGAGCTGGAGACGGAACGACTGGACGACGCGACCGCCGCGCTTCGCGGGGAGCCTTGGCTGAGGGAGATTTCGCTTTTCGGAATTCACCTTCACGTCGGCGTGGAGTTCGAGGTTGACGGAGAGACCGCCGTCAGAAATTCCCTGAGGCAAAGAAACATCGAGATTAAACGGCTCGGCCCGGTCGCCCCGACGCTTAACGACGTCTTCCTGCGCGTCATGGGCGCACAGGTGGAGTAAATGCCAAATTTCGGACTCCTCGCCTCACTTCGCAGAATCAAGCCGATGGTGACGAAGGAATTTCGACAGGTGCGAAGGGACAAAGTCTCGCTCGCCATACTACTGCTCATTCCCGCCTTTCTTATGTTCATGATCGGTTACGCGCTAAATTTTGACGTCAAGCACATCAAGCTCGCATTTTACGACCTCGACAAAACGTCGCTCTCCCGCGACTTCCAAAGGGGCTTCTTCCAATCCAACTATTTCGACCAGGCGGGCGAGCTGGGCGCCTACAGGCAGGCGGACGACGTTTTAAACTCCGGCGTCGCCACCGCCGTAATCGTCATCCCCCGCGACTTTTCAAAGGACCTGCTGGCGGACAAAAACGTGCAGGTGCAGGTGCTCGTAAACGGGGCCGACTCGAACACCGGCACCATCTCGCTTGGCTACATGGGCGGCATAATACAGGCCTGGTCGGGAAAAATATTGGCGTCCTTCATGGAAAGAAAAGGAATTGACCGATACGACCCGATAGACCTGAGGCCGAAGATTTGGTACAACCCGGAGCTTGCAAGCCCCAAATTCCTCGTCCCCGGATTCATCGGCTTCATACTGATGCTTAGCGCCGTGGTCTCCACCGCGCTTTCCGTGGTGAGGGAAAAGGAGCAGGGAACCATAGAGCAGTTGACCGTCTCCCCGCTGAACACCGTGGAGATAATCATCGGGAAAACCCTTCCGCATCTCCTCAACGCGCTGATATCCTCCGTCTTCGTGCTTTGCATGGCCTATTTCCTGTTCCACGTCCCGATTCGCGGCGAAATTTTGTGGCTCTACGCCGGGATTTTACTTTTTCTTTTGGCGGCGCTCGGCCAGGGGATGTTGATATCGGTTTTTGCCGACACACAGCAGGTGGCGTTCATGATGTCCGTTCTCTCCTCGATACTTCCCACCTTTTTGCTTTCGGGGCTCGTCTTTCCGATAAAAAGCATGCCGGTGTTCCTCCAAATTCTGTCGAACGTAACCCCGTCGAAGTTTTTCATAATTATCCTGAGGGACGTGATGCTAAAGGGGCTCGGCCCAAGCGTCTATTGGCCGGAGATGTCCTATCTTTTCATTTTCGCAACGGTCACCCTCGGGTTTAGCGCGTACAAAATGGAACAGCAGAGGAAAGCGGCATGAGGGCGGTTTACCATCTCATCATCAAGGAGCTAAAACAGCTTTCGCGCGACAAAAGAATGCGCTTCATGGTCATAGTCGCACCGGTGATACAGCTCGTCCTCCTCGGATACGCCGCCACCACCGACGTGCGCTCCATACCGATTGCGATTTACGACGCCGACCGGACGAGCGAAAGCAGGAGCCTGATAAACGGATTCACAAACTCCGGCTACTTCGAAATTTCCGCGTGGCTCGACTCGGACAAAAAAACCGACGAACAATTGGAGCGCGGAAAGGCGTGGATTGCGCTCGTGATACCGAGGAAGTTTTCAGCGGACGTGCTCGCCCGCCGCACGGCGCGGCTACAGCTGATAGCCGACGGAACCGACGCCAACTCCGTAAACATCGCGCTCGGATACTCCACCCTCATCATCAACAACTACTCCCGCGCGCTGGCGGAAAAACTTCTCGAAACCTCGCCCGTCAAACCCGGCGGCATTACGCCGCAATACAGGGTTCTGTACAACGAGTCCCTCAAAAGCAGAAACTTCATGATTCCCGCCGTGGTCGTGCTGGTGCTTATGATAGTAACCCTGACCATCACGGCGATGGCAATCGTAAAGGAAAAGGAGATAGGCACGCTGGAACAGCTGTTGGTCGCCCCAATCAAGCCGTACCAGTTGATTCTAGGGAAGCTGTTGCCGTTCGTGCTGGTCGGCATGGTGGACGTGACGCTCGTCATGCTGGTGGCCATTTATTGGTTCGAGGTTCCCCCGCGCGGAAACATCGGCCTGATTTACGTCATGGCCCTCGCGTTCATCCTAACCACCCTCGGCATCGGCCTCTTTGTCTCCACCATCGCAAACACCCGCCAACAGGCGCTGATGATAGGGCAGTTCGGCTTTTTTATTCCGTTCATGTATTTTTCGGGCTTCGTCTTTCCCATCGCCAACATGCCGCAGGCGATACAATACGTGACGCTCGCCGTTCCCCTGCGCTATATGCTCGAGGCGGTGCGCGCGATATTCCTAAAGGGGACCGGCCTCGACGTTTTGTGGCCCGACGCCGTCGCGCTTTTGGCCATCGGCGCGCTGGTGCTTTCGCTTAGCATTCTCCGCTTCCGCAGAAAACTCGGCTAGTGTATTTTCCCAATCCGGTAGGGGCGACAATCCTGTCGCCCTGCACGGCAGGATTGCCGTGCCTACCATTGGTGGCAATGATGCACGCTCTGACTTGCATGGCGGAAGTATATGGTCGTTTACTGCTTTAAATTTCGAAGGTGATGGTCATTGAATTGCCGGAGTCGTTGTACATCAAACTTTTTGCAAACGCCCGGATTATGAATATCCCCCGTCCGTGCGGCATCATGTCCGGCTCGACCTCCTTTTCAACCCTGGCCCTCCAGTCAAAACCGTCCCCCATGTCCGCGATGACAAAGCGCGCCTCCGTGCCCGAGTATTCGTAAAAAATCTTTACCTCCCGCGTCCGGTACGGATCGGTTTGTCCCCTCTCCGCGACCAGCGCGTCAAACCTTTGCGGATCCTCCTCTTTTAAAATTGATTCGACCTCCAAATTCCCGTGAATCATGGAATTTGTAATGGCCTCCTCCAAGGCAAGCTCCATCGCCCCTTTTCTAATCCCACCGTTTTTCCCGGCGATAAGGTCGGTGAGGTAAATGGCGGCCGGCCGAATGAGCGACGGGTCGTTTGTAAGGTGTATCTCCTTTTTTTCCGTTTTGACGAACTGGCAGATTATGCGAAGCATGTCGGCCTTTTCCACCTCCGACACGGCGGACGAAAGCCGCTTGATAAGCCCGGAAACGTCCGCCTGGTCGGCGATGCCTAGCTTCTCCGCGTGCTCCACCGCAAACGACCGTATCAGCTCGTTTTTCTTTTGTTCCTCCCGCAACTCCGCCTCGTGCTCCACCCGTCTCGCGCTCACCGCCTCGGCCATGCTTGTCACCTGTCTTGTAAGCACGGCAATCTCGATGCTTTCCGGTTCGCCAAGCGTAAAATTCATGTCGCCGGAGCTTATCGCCCCGACGGCGTCGGCTATTTTTCCAACCGGCTTCACAACCGACCGAATCAGAGTCAAATACAAGGCGATGCCCGTGAAGGCCATAATAGCCACCACAAAGAGAATTGTCTCCATCATCAAAATTATCGCGTGCCTTCTCGCCTCGGACACGTCGAACACAAATTCCGCCAGCCCGTTCACAATCCCCGCCGGAACCGGCTTGCGGTCCATCCCATCGTGGCATCTGCCGCAACGCTCGTCCGTCTTAAACGGCGCCACAAACCTAAACGTGTCCCCCTCAAGGCTCGAAAACTCCCCCAACGCCCCGCTTAAAACGTCCCTTTCCACCTCGTCGCGGGGAATCTCCCCCTCGCGGTCGCCGAACTGCATTCGCACGTGCGCCCCGCGCACCATGCGAAAATGAAAGTTGACCTTTTTCTTAAACGTGTCAACCGTCCGCCTTATTGTCTCCTGGTCCCCGGTCGCCATCATGGTTGAAAGCAGGCCGGTTCTGATAAGCTCCACCCTTTCCCGCGATTGCGAGATGAATTCCTCTTTTGAGACGTTGTATTGGTAAATCAGCATGACAGCCGCCATTATGGAGACGCCGATGACCCCCACCACGACGAAGGAGCGTATAAGCTTGGCACGTAAGGACAAAAGTCCGGCATGAGTACTAGAATCGTCTTTGTTCACTTTTTGTGAAAGATTATCCAATGCCGCTCCAACGAAAAAATCCAACCAACTTTGCACTTATGAGTAAACCGCACCACTGACAGCACCGTCTGGCGAGGTTTTATTTATGATTTAGTATAACACCAGTACAACGCCAAACAAAGTTTTTGAAATTTTTTCTTTCAATACAATGAGTTGCAATTTGGCGCTTTTGGAACGAAAAATGCCTTAATAAATGTTAACGCTTTAAC
>JACQEX010000091.1 GCA_016200345.1 Nitrospinota bacterium | reverse complement strand
GAGGCGTACGCCTCGATGAAGAGTTTCGTGGCCAAGGACGGCGGCAAGGCCAAAGTCACCGACAACGACCCGTCGAACCCCACGGTCGACTTTCATGGCGAGAAGCGGAGCAACAAGACCCACGCCAGCACGACCGACCCGGACGCGCGGCTGATGCGGAAATCGTCCGGCCAGGAGTCGCGGCTTGCCTTCTCCTATAACATCCTAATGGAAAACCGAAACGGACTGTGTGTTGATATGGAGTTGTTGCATGGGAGCGGCACGGCGGAACGCGAGGCCGCCCTCGCCATGTTGGAACGCCGGAGGAAGGAGAAGAAAATCGTCCCTAAGACGCTCGGAGGCGACAAGGGATATCACGCGCGGGAGTTAGGACGAAGATTTAACGAAACTGACTGAGCCAACGCGATTCGGCGCCAAGGCCGGACAAAAAAATCCGGACATTCTCAACTTTTCAACCACAAAAAATGAAAAATTCCCAGTCAAGCCGGATTTTTCAACACCCTGCTAGTGTATTGTCCCAATAAATAATTACGCTCTAGGGTTTATCATGGAGCGGGAGACGGGACGGCCTACTACGTCGCAAACCTCACGTTTGCTCCTGCGTAGGCTCACCTCGCTTACTATGCCGGACATCCATGTCCGGCATGCGCTCCCGATTGGTCGCGCCGTTCGCTCGCCGTCCGCCGCATAGGGAGTTAAACCTAAGCGGCTACCTGTGCACTTCCGCTTCGCTCCAGCGAGCCTTCGAGTCCCTGAGGTGGTTCTGGGGTTTATCATGGAGCGGGAGACGGGACTCGAACCCGCAACCTCCAGCTTGGGAAGCTGACACTCTACCATTGAGTTACTCCCGCTCAAATCGAAGAGCGATTATATCAAGATTTACGGCTTATAACCCGAAAGTTTTGCGGCCCGCCATCCGCCACGGCAGGCCGCGCAAAACACTTATTTTGGAAAACTTTTCGGGGCCGAAATATTCCTCCACCCCTCGCCGTCCAACGCCTTTAAAAAGGCGACCAAATCCTTTTGCTCGCCCGACGTAAGGCCGAGCTTTTCAATCAACGGAGAAAGGCTAGGGTTTGCCACCCCGCCCTTGTCATAAAATTCCACCACGTCCTCAAGCGTCTTCTCGCTACCGTCGTGCATGTACGGCGCGGTCGCGGAAATGTCCCTCAACGTCGGGGTTTTAAACGCCCCTTTGTCGTCCTCCTTGCCAGATATTTTGGATCGTCCCACATCCGGGTTTTCGGCTGACATCCCCACGCCGATGTTGTGGTACCCCTCGTCGCTAAAATTAAATCCGTTGTGACAGCTTAAGCACCTCGCCTTCCCCTCGAAAAGGTCAAGTCCGTTTTTTTCGGACGCGTTCAGCGCCTTTTGGTTCCCTGCCTTGAACCTGTCGTATTTGGAATTGCCCGACACGACGGTGCGCTCGAACGCGGCCACGGCCTTTCGGTAGTCCTCTATGTTCACCTCTTTGCCGAAGACCTTTTTAAATTTTGCGGCGTACCCTTTTATCGCGGCGAGCTTTTTAACCACGGCTTCGTCGCTCGGTTGCTTCATCTCCACCGGATTGGTCAGCGGCCCTGTAGTCTGGTCCTCCAGCGAGGCCTTTCGTCCGTCCCACATCTGCGTGGTCGTAAAGGCCCTGTTGATTATTGTCGGCGCGCTCCTTCCACCTTTTGTGCCGCCCACACCTTCTGAGACCGGCTTGTTGTCGGTAAAGCCGTGTTTGGGATCGTGGCAGTCGGCGCATGAGAGCGTGTCGTCTATCGAAAGGCGCTTGTCAAAATATAGAAGTTTGCCAAGCTCGATTTTTTCCTTGGACATCGGGTTGTCCTGAGGAATTAAAAATTTGTCCGCCGGAAGTCCGAGCGGCAGGTGCAAATGCCAGTCGCCCGATTTTACGACCTCCCCTTTTTCATGTGCGGACGCGGAGCCAACCAAGATAAACACCGTGGCAACCACGGACAAAAGAGCCGATTTTTTCATAATCTGATTCTCCCTTTAAGGCCGTTTGAAGAGGGCTGTCGCCCGCCTTATCCAAAAAAATAAAGCGGGCCGAACGCCTTATTATTTTAGAAATATTTCTTAAGAAGCCCCTGCAGGATGGCGGCGTGGCGAGCCTCGTCCGCCGCCGCGATGGAAAAGAAACCCGCCAACTCGTCGTGCCCTTCGGCCTTGGCGAGCGACGCCGCCTGGTTTTTCCCCTTGTGCGCCTGTTTTTCGCCGTTAAGCATCGCCTCGACGTCCTTTTTAAGCTCGTCGGCCAGCTGGCTTGACGTGTCAATTTTGGTTTTGACGGCGTTGTTTTTGTGCGCGCGATGGATGAAGTTCGCGCCGTGGTATGCCTCTTCGCCGGCGATTCGATAAATTGCCTCGGCCACCTCGGGCAGGCCGAGCGTCTGCGCCTTTAGCGCCATCGCCATGTAACGGGTGACCTCCCACGTCTCACCTTTTATGTTCGCGTCAATATACGCGGTGAGCGTCATGTCGCCGCCCTCTTTCGTTTCCGTGAACTTGGCGCGCGGTGCGTAGCAAACCGGGCAGACCTCCGGAGCCTCGTTTCCCGTGTGAATGTATCCGCAAACCTGACACTTCCATTTTTTCATAATACCTCCTCAAAAAATGTTAAGAATAAAACCCCTGAATTTTTATTTGCACTCCCCGCAGACGGTTTTTACTATCACGTCCACCCCCAGCACGGAATGGTTTTTTCTAATTTTGCTCGGCAGTGATTTTTCCGAAAAAACGTCGTCGGATATGTCGGTTATTTTTCCGCATTTGACGCAGATTAGGTGGTGGTGGCCGGTCATTACGCTGTCGTATCTCTTTGGCGCACCGCGGAGCGGCACGGCGGAGACAAACCCGTTCCCCTCCAGCCATGAAAGGGCCGAGTAGACCGTGTTCAGGGACAAGGTCGGCATTTTTTTTAGGGCCGAGCGGTGAACCTCCTCGATGTTCGGATGTCCCGTCATCCCGGAAAGGGTCTCGTAAACACAAAGCCTTTGCGGGGTCAGGACAATCCCCTTCTGTCGGCGCGGCACGCGAACGACTCCATCTGAATTAGGCATGGATGGATTTTGCCACATCCGGCCTGGAATATCAATAAAATTTATTAGTTAATAAATTTTACTATTCAGAAGCGTAAAAGAGCGAACGCCTTTTTCAATGATTTCGGGAATTAGAGCCCGCCTTGAATTTCTTCAAGGCGGACCATTTGGAGGCGCCCGTCTTGTCGAGAAGACAAAACGGGACGTCAGCTTTGTATATGGTTGTTTTGTATTTGATTAAAAAATTGTGGTTTTATGGGATCCACCCCTTTAAGGCCTTTTTGCTTTTGCTCATTAAATACCCCTTTTAATGTTTGTAAACTGCTTTTCTTTTCAGCCTTGTTGCTTATCGGCCTCAAATGGCAAAACTTTAGCTTTACTTTAAATTTTTTCATTAGGCGTCGTTGGCCGGTGGAGCTTGACTAATCGCCCCCCGGCGAATATCCTTTGTTTATCATGAAATATTTCAATCCGTGGCACTCCCTTGAAACAGGCCAAAACGCCCCTAACGTCGTAAACGCGCTGATAGAAATTCCAATGGGCTCGAAGGTTAAATACGAGCTGGACAAAAAAAGCGGCCTTATGGTGGTGGACAGGGTTTTATACGGCGCGCTTTATTATCCGGCGAACTACGGCTTTATTCCGCAAACCTACTGCGAGGACAACGACCCGCTGGACATCTTGGTGCTCTGCCAGGAGGAGGTCGCCCCGCGCACGATAATGGAGGCGAAGATAATCGGCTCGATGGCGATGGTGGACGGCGGCGCGGAGGACGACAAGATAATAGCGGTTTTCCCCGGCGACCCGGCCTTCGCGCAGTACGACGACATAAGCGACCTCCCCAAGTTTCAGCTGGCGGAGCTTCGAAAGTTTTTCGAGGACTACAAAAAGCTGGAGAACAAGGCGGTGAAGATAGAGGATTTTTACCATCGCGACGGCGCCGTTAAAATGGTGCGCGACGCAATGGCCCTTTACGACGCAAACAAGGAAAAACTCCGCGAGGGGTTCTAGCCCTCGCCCCGCCTCCGCCTAGTCGGGCCGATGGGCCGACACGCGGTTTCTTCCGTCTTTCTTCGAGGCGTACAGCGCCGCGTCGGCCATTTTTATCAGCCCTTCGGGACCGGCCCCGGCGGGCGGAAAAACCGTGGCGTGGCCGAGGCTTAAGGTCGCCACTGGCAACGTGGGGGAATATTCGTGCGTTAAATTTAATTCCTCCACGCCGCGCCTAATCTGCTCGGCCACTTTCCCGGCGCCGGCCTCGTCGGTGTTGGACAAAATCACCGCGAACTCCTCGCCGCCGTACCGCGCCGGCATGTCGCTGGAGCGGCTTGCCACCCTTTTGATGCAGTCCGCCACCTTGCGTATGCAGTCGTCGCCGGCGAGATGCCCGTACCCGTCGTTGTATTTTTTAAAGTGGTCAATATCCATCATTATCAGCGACAGCGGCAGTCTCTCCCGCGTGGCGCGGTTCCATTCGTTCGCCAGTCGGCCGTCAAAGTGCCTGCGGTTCGCAAGCCCCGTTAGGCCGTCGGCCTGCGAGAGGGCCTCCAGCCTCGTGTTGGCCTCCTCGAGGTCGTGTGCCAGTTTTTCAAGCGTGGCGTTGGCTTTGTGTAGGTGGTCAAGCGTGTCCCTAAGTTTGTTCTGTTCCGCCTCCAAATTCCTCACCAGCTTTCTGTTGGAAAGGTGCAGATTGATGCGGGCTATGACCTCGGACTCGTCGAACGGCTTGGTGATGTAATCGCTCGCCCCCTCCGCAAATGCCTTTATTACGTCCGTTTTGCTGGTGGAGGAGGTGACCATTATCGCCGGCGTTTTGGCCCACCTGCGGTCCTGCCTCATATGGCGAATCACGCCGAATCCGTCCAACCCGGGCATATAGCAGTCGGTCACCACGATGTCCGGCTCAACGTTGCCCAGCGCCTCGACGGCCTCCCGGCCGTCTTTATACGTGTAGACCCTGTAGCCGTTTTTTTCCAGAAAATATTTAAATATGTGCCGGGTGGTCTTGCTGTCGTCCACCACCATGACTTTCTCTAATTTTGTGAAATTTTTTGACTCGCAAAGCATTTTCACGAACGAGGCCAGCGCCCCGGTCTTAAACGGCTTGGTGAAATACTCCACGCCGCCCGCGTCGAACCCTTTTTGCCTAAATTCCGGCGAGTCCAGCGACGTTATAAAAATGACGGGTATGTTCTCCGTCTCGGGATAGTCCTTCAATCTTTTGCAGGCGGTGAGGCCGTCCATCTCCGGCATCTCCACGTCCATCGTAATTATGTCCGGCCGCTCCTTGATGGCGAGCTCCAGCCCCTCCAGCCCGTTTTCGGCGGTCAATATTTTGTCCCAGCCGGACGCGAGCTCCCTGTGCACGGCGGAGCGGGCGGAAAGGCTGTCGTCCACTATCAATATTTTTTCGCCCCTTTTTTCGGACTGCGACCTCTCGATGCCGATGATGCTGTTGGTAAGCTCGGTCTCGTTGACCGGTTTTTTCAGGAAGTGCGTTATGCCTGCCTCCATCCCTTTTTGGAGGATGTCGTCCGTCACGTCGCTTGTGAGCAGGATGGTGTAGGGGGCCTTTAGATTTTCCACGGCGATCATCCGCTTGTACAAGTCGTAGCCGGTCATGTCCGCCAGTTCCAGGCTGGTGATGAGTATCTCGGGCGCGAACTCCCCTGCCTTTTCCAACGCCTCTTTGCCGGAGTACGCGACGAGGGTTTGATAGCCGTGTTTTGCCACCGTTCCGGCGAGAAATTTTCCGACCGTCTTGGTCGGCTCGGTTATCAATATCCTCTGCAATTTCTTACGCGACTGGTTGAATTCCACCAGCGCGTTGTTCAAAGCCTCCGCCGTCAATATTCCGCCGTGGATTAGCACCTGTCCGAGCGGAACCTGCCGAACTTCACCCCCGCGTGCAGGGCCTGATAGTCGGAGATTTTTGCGACATCATTGTTGGCGAGGTAGCCGTCCTCCACGGCGAGCTTTCCCAGCAATCGTTCCTTGTCTTGGATGGCGACCGCCCCCCTTAACTGGGCCTCGGTAATCACGCCCCTTTCGACAAGGAAACTGCCAAACGAACCGAAACCGGGCATTACAATAGCCCCGCGCTTAAAAAAGTCATTTTACCTCTTACCTCTGAAGATTGCCCTGCCCGTATTCTAACAACAAGTCCGCCTTGAACTAAACGTGTTTTTTGACCTTAGAAACTTAAGGTCGCCATGCCGCTTGCGCGGCAAGGCACACCATAAATGGCGTGCCCACCGATGCTGGATGCCGTTACTCGACCACCTCGGCGGTGCAATCGCAGGCGGTTCCGGCTGAGATACGCGAGGCGAAGAATTTTCCAAACATCTCCCGCAATCGGCCCGGAATTATCCAAACATGGCTGTCCGGGCGGACGGCCATGCCGCAAACGTATCGGGGCGGTTCCTCCCGCCACGTCAACGCGCGGCATTTCCCTTTAAACTGAAACAAGAAGACACGGGCCACGGGACAAGTCTCGACAGCGCAACAGACGCCGCAACCGTTGCACGGCGCCCCGCGCTCTGGTTTGGCGGGGGCAAGCCGGTGCAACTCCACCTTCTGGAACTTTTCGCCCCCCACTACTTGCACCGCCGTTTACTGGTTTTCCGCATGGGGTGAATTTTATGCGATGCGGAAGTGGCGGTCAAACAAACGGAGTTTTTGTCGGCAACACCCCGCTACGGTTTCCCGTTGCGAACGGCAAGCACAGGGTCAGGCTCTCCATGCCCGGATACTACAGATGGGAGCAAAACGTGATGACCTATTCCGGCTTTAATCTTTCCGTGACCCTGGAAAGCGCCAAGAAGTAGTCCGCTTTTTTTGTTACGCTGGTCGGTCATGATTTCCTGACTTACCACGCTTCATTCAGAATCGCCAAAAACGCCCAAAACGCAAAAAGTGCAAAAAATGTCAATAAAGCCAAAAACGCAAAAGCCCTCCGCCCGGATGCGGGGTATAAAGTGGGTATGAGATGTGGAACAGAATACAGGAGACAGGGGAATGCGGGGGCTGGGCAGGATGCCCCCTCTGCCCGCAAGATGGGCGGGGATGACACCCGCGCTCCCAGGAGGGATACACCAGTGCTTTGGTGGGTACGCCCTTTAGGGTGTACTTTGGCGCGAAGCGCCAACCTAATTAGATAACAAATGAAAGGAAAGAGCATGGAAGAGACAAACAATAACGGCGAGGTGCCGACGTGCTAGACACCCTCCCTCTCCACGGCAAAGACGGAGCAGATTGGGCGAATAAGGAGGATGCGGCAAGAGTGCCCACGCCTCCAAGAAAATTGGCTACTTCGGAATCCGGGTTAAAAAAAAATAAAATGGGTTGGACAAATCGGACATTTCGGACGGCCCGTCCGAGGAATTTAGCCCGGATTCTTCCGGGAATAATGCCAGTTAGGGCGTCAGGCGGTCGTTTGCGCCTTTCCGGTGAAGCTGTGGATGATGTCGAGCAGGCCGGAGCTCCCCTCTTTCTTGAGCAAAAATCCGTCGGCGCCCATCTTCATGCAGTATTCCTTTATGTCCTGTTGGGCCCTGTCGGTGAGCATGTAGATGGGGACGTTCGGGTTAATTTTCTTAAGCTCGCCGATCGCCTCGTATCCGCTCTTCCCCGGCATTTCGATGTCGAGGAAAATAAGCTTGATGTCGGTGTATTTTTCCAGCGCCTTCACGGCCTCGTCGGCGTCCTTGGCTATTATGGGCGTGCCGCCCGCCTTCAGAATCACCTTCCGCATTATTCGCTGGAAGCTCACCGCGTCCTCCACGCTCATTATCTTCACTCCTCCGGTGGCGCCGCCCCCCTTGGCGAGGTTGGCGAGCACGTACTCCTGTACGACCGACATGAGCTCGTCGTGGTCGTCGCTTCTGGACTTGACCAGATATCCGTCGGACTTCAGCTCCTTGATGCAGTAGTTTTTTGTTTTTTCGTCCTGCCTGTCGGAGAGGATGATGACCTTCACCTGTCCGCTGATTCTTCTCTCCTCCTTAAGGACGTTGATTTGGGCCATGGCCTTGAAGCCGTCCATGACCGGCATTTCCACGTCCATAAGCACGAGGCCGATGTCCGGCTCGTCGCGCAGTTTGTTCATCGCGTCCAGCCCGTTTCCGGCGATTATCGGGTTTCCGCCGAGCTTTCTGACGAACGACGTTATCTGGTGTTGGAATGTCAGGTCGTCGTCCACGCAGAGCACCTTCGGTTTTTCGGCCTCGGCCTCCGCCTGGGCCGGGGTTTCCTCGACCTCCTGCACGTAGCCGGGGACGAGCCTTTCGACCGCGTCGTACCTGACGATTCCGATTTGCCCGCCGTGTCCGTCCGGAAAGTTGAACTCGATGGCGGCGTTGGCCATGGTGGTCTCGAGCATGCTGAACGGGACGCTGAGGAAATTTTCCCTCTGCTTAATCGCGAGGAGGTATATGGACTCCTTTCGCAAATAATAAAACGGAATCATGTTGTACTCTTCCGCAGGCTCCTCCTGGATTCCGATGACGTCCCTGAGGAAGACAACCGGCACGGTTTTCCCCCTGTAAACGGTGAAGCCCCTGCTGATGTCGCTCGCCTTCACCGTGTGGATGTCTCCCCTGTGTATGTTTTGCATGTTCACGCCGTAGGTGATGCCGTCGTATTTTCCGAGAAGCACGAGCCTCTTTTCCGGGTCGGCCGGTTTTTGGACGGCCTCCTCCCCTTTGCCGAGGTTTTGCTTGACCTGCGAGAGGAGATATTCCATGTCCAGCACGAAGGCCATACTTCCGTCGCCGAGGATGCTCGCCGCGTCAATTCCGGGAATTTTGTGTATCCCCTCCAGCATCGGAAGCGGTTTTATGACCAGGTCGGTGCTTCCCAAAACCTCGTCAACCGCCAGAACCATCGAGTGAGTCCCCGCCTTGATGATGAGGATGGTGCATTCGTCGTCGTTCAATTTGTCGAAGCCCCACATTTCGCGCAGGCTGAGCACCGGCAGGACGTCGAACTTGCCGTCGGCGCCGTATCGGTAAAACTGCTTTCCGTGCAACACCTCTATGTCGGCCACGCGGATGCGGTCTATCTTTTCCACCAGCACCTCCTCCATGGCGGCTATCACGCTGTTCGGGTCCTCTTTCGGGAGGGAGCGAACAAGCAGGGTTTGCAAAACCGAGGACTTAAGCGGAAGGTTGATGATTATCTTGCTCCCTCTGCCGGGGGTGGAGTCCACCGTCACGTACCCGCGAAATTCCGTCACGACGCGCTTGACGAAATCCATCCCCACGCCGCGGCCGGAAATGTCGGTGACTTTGTCGGCGGTGGAGAACCCGGCCTCGAAAATAAGCTGGTAAACCTCCTGGTCGGACATGACCGCCATGGTCTCGGCGGAGACGACGCCCTTTTCGACCGCCTTTGTCTTGATTTTTTCGAGGTTCAGGCCGGCGCCGTCGTCCGCGATTGTGATGGCGACCATGCTTCCGCTTCTGGAGGCGTCGATGTGAATCGTGCCGGCCTCGCTTTTTCCGGCCTTTCTTCTTTTGTCCGGGGTTTCTATGCCGTGGTCGGCTGAATTTCTGATTATGTGTATCAGCGGCTCGTTGATGAGCTCGGCGACCTGCTTGTCAATTTCCGTGTCGGCGCCGGTGATTCTTAGGTTTATGGTCTTGTTTAACTTGCGCGCTATTTCGCGTATCGGAAGATGGTATCGGTCGAAAAGTTCCTTCAACGGCTGTAGCCTTGTTTTGGAGACGACGTCGTTAAGGGCGCCCACCTGCACGTCCAACTCTTTCATCAGGCGCACGAGGCTGGTGGATGCGCCGCCGTTTTGCTTGGTCATCTCCGCCATGAAGCGATTTTTTAGCAGAACCAACAGGCTGGCCCTTCGCTCCAGATCGTCCAAGACCTCCTCGGCGATTCTGGACATTCGTCCGGATTTCGCCTTTCTGCGGTCGTGCACCACGGCGCCAGGTTTTTCATCCTTCCGCCTTTCCACGACCGGGGCCGCGACTGTAATCGGTTCGGCCTGCGCCGCGACCGGCTCCGGCGCCGCCGCGACCGTGGCCTGCACCGGTTCGGGAGCGGCCTGGACTGTCGTCCCCTCTATGGCGGCGGAAACTTTCGCTATTAGACCGTCTATTTTTAGCAGTGGCTTCGACGCGTCGGGGAGGCTTGTTATCATCTCGCGTATCGCGGAGAAACATTCGTCCAACACCGCGGAGGAATCCTTTCCGTACTGGACGGTGCCGTCCTTAAACGCGGTTATAAGCCCCTCGAGCTTGTGGGTCAACTCCCTTATCTGCCCCGCCTCGCCGACGCCCATGGACTCGATCATGGCGGAGGCCCCTTTTAGGGTGTGCATGACGCCGAACATTTTTCGGAAGACCTCCATGTCCCCCTTGTCCGACAACTCGCTTAGCATTCTCTCTATGTCGTCCACGGAGGAGAGGCTCTCGTTTACGAAATCGTTCATAATCTCTATCGTGGTTTCGTTCAATTTGTCGCGCGGCGTCCTCTGCGGCTCCGGCGCGGTTGGAACCGCCTCGACGGCCACGGCCGGTTTTTCTTCCTCTTTAACGGGGCTTGCCGGAATCGGTTCGACGACCGGCATCGAGGGGGCGGTAGGGGCCGCTTCCGACGCGAGTCCGTCGAAAATTTGCTGTACCGCGTCGGAGCCGTCCAAGACGTTGCACGAGCCTTTTTCCCCGACGGTCTCCAAAAATCTTCTTAGAACCTCGATTACGCCGCCGAGCGCCTCGACAGCCGAGGAGGAAAATTGTCTGTAGTCGCTTTTTTTGACGACATCGCCGTACTGCTCCACGACCTGAAGAAATTTGGAGCATGCGTCGTGCCCCATGAAGCCAACGACCCCTTTTATCGTGTGTATGTTTCCGAAAACGAGAAGTATGTCCTCGCGCTTGTAATGCGGCGCGGAGGAGTTCAGCCTGTCCACCACCTGTTGCAGTTCGTGCACTTGCGACCCGGTGTCGGAGAGAAACCTGCCTATGTCCTCCTTGTCCCAAAGGTCGTCGAACGGATTATTTTTTTGTTCTTTGTCGCTCATTGCATCGCGCCCGCTTGGTTGATTTGCCCGCCGGTCGCCATATGAGCCGGATGGGCGCCCGTTTCGGTTTTTTCCCCGTTGTTTGCGCCGACCGCCGGCGCCCTTTCGAGCAGGGCCGTGATGGCGTTTTTAAACTCGTCAATGGCCTGTTTGTCCTTGTATCTTGTCTCGTCCCACACCGGTTTGCCGACCGACATGGCGTAGTCCACCGCTACGCGCCGCGAAATGTGCGGGAGGAGATAATCCGCCGGCTCCAGGTTTCTTCCCCTGAGCGCGGCGGCGAGTTGCTCCTGTCCCTCGTGTGTGTTTCTTTGGGTGGGGACGATTCTCATCGGCAGAACCTTCCACGAGCTTGGCTTGAGTTTGAGCAGTTGAACCATGCCCCTGA
Organism: Nitrospinota bacterium; assembly: GCA_016200345.1. Lineage (GTDB taxonomy): Bacteria > Nitrospinota_A > UBA7883 > JACRGQ01 > JACRGQ01 > JACQEX01. The sequence continues at coordinate 1,492 of JACQEX010000091.1, read as the reverse complement.
GGGAGAGGGTGGTGAGGTCGGACGGAACGACGATGGAATCCACCGCGTTGAGTATGCTTTTGGTGCCGGTGGAGATGGAGCTTGGCGAGTCTATCACCACCCATTCGGGTTCGGCCCCCATTTCGCCCGCGACCGACGCCAGCATTTCCGCCACGCCGTTCTCGGACCACTGTATGTTGGCGGTCTCCACGCTCGTGGGGAGAACGTCCAAATTGTCGCCCACTTTAACCGGCGAAATTTTCTGGCCCAGGTGTTTTTCCCAAACCCCCGCCTTGCGGGACGCGCCGAAGAAAACGAACGAGAGGCTCCCCTGCGGATCCATGTCCACCCCCAGCACGCGCTTTCCGGAGCGGGCCAGAAAGTGGCAGACGTGGAAGGAGAAGGTGGTTTTCCCTACACCGCCTTTCGAGCTTATAATCGCAATTTTTCTCATTGTCCCCTTATCGCGCTGACCAAAAGCGTCGGATTTAAAACCCCGAGGAGAGGGCCGTTCGGCCTTTGGTACACGCCGTCGAACAACCTCCCGCCCTCCTCGCCGAGAGACGGCGGGGTAGGCTCCATTTCGTCGGAGGAGATGCTGATGATGTCCGGCACGTTCTCGAGCGGGAACCCGTACACGTATCCGTTCGCGTCGCGAAAGAAAACTCCGTCGGCCATCTCGAAATCGTCGGCGTCCGGGGCCAAGCCCAAAATGGCCGCGATTGAGAGGACAACGCAAAATTCGCCGTGGACGTTCGCCAGTCCTTTTATAAAGTTGCTTTGTCTTGGCAGGGGCTGGACGTGCGTGCCGCTCCGCTTTGATTTTGCGGTTTTGAGGGACATGATGGGAAACGCTATGTCGAGTATGGGAAAGGCGTACCACGCCCCGCCCATAGAGAACACGATATATTCCTTTGTCATCTCTCCTTTTTGCCTAAACCTTAAAGTAATTAAGCTGGTTGTTGGCCTCGCCAATGTTTTCGCTCATTTCCTCGATGACGTCAACTATTTTCCTGTTGAGGTTGGTGATCTCCACGGAGACCCCGGCAAGCGTCGTGACGTCGTCGCCGTTGTTGTCTATGGAACTTGCCTGCGCGTTTACGTTGTTTGCGAGGGCGGCGTTGTTCTGCGCGACGGACGCGATTTTTTCCGCCACCTCCCTCAGCACTATCTCGAGCTTTTCGATTTGCGCGTTGTTTTCCTCGGTGGCGTTTTTGGCGTCGTTGATGTTCCCCTCGATAATCTTGACGCTTTTTGCGACCTGCTGGGCGAGCTCCCTAATCTCGTTGGCCACGACGGCGAAACCCTTGCCGTGCTCCCCTGCGCGCGCCGCCTCTATGTTGGCGTTGAGGGAAAGCCTGCTCGTGGCCTCGGCTATCGATTTGATTGTGGTGAGCGCCTCCACGATGTCCTCGACCTTTTGGCTGGATTTTTGGGCCGCCTCGCGGGCGTGGATGCAGGCGTCGAACCCGAGCCGCGTGGCCTCGCTGACCTTTTGGTTTTCGGCGCTGTT
>JACQEX010000021.1 GCA_016200345.1 Nitrospinota bacterium | reverse complement strand
TTGGAATGCTGAAGTTCATGTGCTGTTTTGGTAGGTACGGGCTTTAGCCTGTACCTTGGCGCGAAGCGCCAATCTCTCATTCTGTCACCCCGGCGGGGGTATTTTTTCGGCCTTGTCAGGCCGATGTAGCACAGCCTAAAGGCCGTGCCTACCGAGTGCGTAAGTTCATGTGCTGTTTTTCGGTAGGTGCGGGCTTTAGCCTGCACTTTGTCGCGCAAGCGACAATAGTTTTAGTGTTGGCGCTCCGCGCCGATGTAGTACAGCCTAAAGGCCGTGCCTACCGGGTTAATTTTTGGTGGGGCGCCCCTTCTTCCATCACTTTCGCCCCCTGACACAAGATTTAATACATCACCATAAGCATTCTTAGGCTTTATTTGGCGCGGAAAGCGCGGTAGAATGGACGGATATGGCAAAAAAAAATAACAACATTGGCGAGGCGGATAAAATGGGCAAAAAAGACGACGGCAAATCCAAATGGATATTCATCGCGGGGCTTGTCGCCTTCGCGGGGATGGCGGTATTTCTTCTGCTTTCGGGCGACGGTAAGAAAGAGACTCCGGGACAGTCCGGGGCCGATTTGACATATTCCGACAACAAGGCCGGGGTGCGAAACGACGTAGCAAAAATGCCGTCCGTTCCGCAAGTGCCGGGCGGTTCGGTGATGGAGGAGACGAGGCCGGTTTTGTCCGACGCGCTTTTCGTAGGCAGGGCGGCCAAGACCTATCGGTTCGCGGCGCAAATACCGGGAGCCATAGACGGGCTTTACTGTTATTGCAAATGCAAGGAAAACCCGATGTTCAGGCATAAAACGCTTTTGACCTGTTTTACCAACAACCACGCCGCCGAATGCGACATCTGCATGCACGAGGCGGAAATGGCGTGGGACATGACCAAAGACGGGAAAACCCCGAAAGAGATACGAACGGCGGTGGACGACTATTATGCAAAACACCCAATCCTATAACGAGCAACGCAAAAGCGCGTTAGTTCCGTTCGTAGTTTTTTGCGTCCTTCTTGTCGGAATGTACGCCTATTCAAAATCGGACATCGCGGGGAGGCCGGAAATAAGGCCCGCCGAGACGTCCGCCCCGCAGGAGCAGAGGGCGCAAAAAGAGCCGCCCACCGGCCCGATGGCAGGAAAACAAGCCCCGGATTTTGACCTGCCGACCCTCGACGGCAAGCGGATGAAACTGGCCGATTTGAAGGGAAAACTACTGTTCATAAACATATGGGCCACTTGGTGCGCCCCGTGCCGCGAGGAAATGCCCTCCATGCAAAACCTCTATAAGCAGTTAAATGGGCCGAATTTCGAGATGATCGGCATCAGCATAGACAAGGACAAGGAGGTTAGCGTCGCCCCGTTCGTGAAGGATTTGGGAATTACGTTCCCCATTCTTTTTGACCCGGAAAGCGACACGGCGAAAAAATATAAAATCACCGGCGTGCCGGAGACGTACCTGGTCATAGCGGACGGGACGATAATCCACCACCTTATCGGGCCGTCCAAGTGGGACAAGCCGGAGATTGTGGAGGCCCTAAAAGGGATGATTCAGTCCGCCGACAAAAAAGAGAAAAAGAACTAACCTAATCAGGGCCGATTGTTGATTTGGGCCGTAATTGTGGCTACAATGGAGTCGCATCTTTAACAAAAGGAGAAATAATGGAATCGAAAAATAGCGTTGCATCAGGCGTGACACCCGAGAGAGTCGAGGAAGTTTTGGAAACCGTAAGGCCCGCGCTTCAGGCGGACGGCGGAGACGTCGAGTTTGTGGAATTCAAGGACGGCACGGCGTTTGTCAGACTGACGGGCGCGTGCGGCTCGTGCCCCAGCTCCACCTACACCCTCAAGTTGGGAATCGAAAGGCTTCTGACCGAAAAAATTCCCGAAATTAAGGAAGTCGAACAGGTATTTTAATGGGCATCGTCAAACGCCTCCCTTCCCTAAGGAGGGCGGTTTTGTATTCCCTAGTCCTGATTTTTGGCTACGCCTTGGGGGTTGCCGCGTTCGGCCATGGTCATTCGGACACGGTCGAGGCGGCCGCCCCGGAGCCAGCGCCGGAAATTAGGCTCGTGACGCTCGATGGAAAGAAACTGCACCTTGCCGACTACAAGGGAAAGTGGGTTTTCTTAAACTTCTGGGCCACTTGGTGCCCCCCTTGTCTCGCGGAAATGCCGGAGATGGAGACTTTCTACCAAAAATTCAAGGCCAAGAACATGGTCATGCTGGCCGTGTCGGTGGACAAGGACGACCCGGCGAGGATTAGGGCCTTCATCAAGAACCACGGATACACCTTTGACGTTTTCAACGACCCGGACGGCGAGGCGCTCTCAAAATTCGGCGGGTCCAACATTCCGGCGACGTTCATCATCAACCCCAGGGGGGAGATTGTCTCTCAGGCCAACGGCCCGAGAAGCTGGACGGACAAGACCATAATTGACTATTTTAACGACCTCTTAAAAAAAGGCTGACCCGCGCCTTGGCGGGGTTTCCGCACATATGAAAACGTGCCAGGTTATTTCGTCGTGGCCGCTGGACTCCACCATCGGGAGCGGAACGGCGAACGTCGTTCGCGCAACAAAAAAAATCCTCTCCAACAACCAGTTTAAAGTCCGCGTCATTTCCGCCGACTACCCGGCAGGCGGCTACATTTTTACGAGCCTTCGCAGAATTAAATTTAACCTCGGCCTAAACAAACTTGCCGACGCGGACGAGCCGACAATCGCGTTTGATTTTGACGGATTCTGGTTTTCAAAAAAAAGGCGGTGGGTCTCCGTCAACCAGGGCGTTTTGGCGGATGTCGCGCGTTTCGAGGCCGTGCCGGTGCGCCAGACGGTTCGCATGCTTGCGGCGCTTGAACAAGTCGCGGTTCGCAAGGCGGAAAGGGTGTTTACGCCGAGCCGGTACTCGGCGGATAAAATTTCAGAGCTGTACGGTGTCAGCCCAGGAAAAATCGAGGTCGCGCCGAACGGCGTTTTTAAGAACGATGTGCCGGAGTTTTCGCCCCGCATAAAAAACAGGCCGCCGGTGGTTTTGTGCGTCGCCAGACTTTACAGGCGCAAGGGGGTGGACCTGCTTTTGCGCGCGTGGAAGTTGGTGCATGCCGGTGAGCCGGAGGCGGTCTTGCAAATTGCCGGGGACGGGCTGGAATACCAAAACCTAAAAAACCTTGCGCGAGAACTTGAACTAGAAAAAAATGTAACTTTTTTGGGGGACGTCCCGGACAGGGAAAAAATGGCCGCCCTTTACGCGGGGGCCGACGTCTTCTGCCTCCCCACTTTGCACGAGACGTTTGGGATTGTCTTTTTGGAGGCGATGTCAGCGGGTCTGCCAATCGTCGCGTTAAACGCCACCGCCGTGCCGGAGGTGGTGCGCCACGAGACGGACGGACTCCTTACGGGGCCGAGCGAGAAGGACGCGGCGGGAGCGTTAATTTCGTTGATAAAAGACGGCGCGTTGCGTGAGAAAATGGGACGCGCCGGACGCGAAAGGGTCTTGCGCGATTTTTTGTGGGAAAAGACGTCCGCCGGGTTTGTTGAGTATATCTCGAGGTGGTGATGTTAAAGGGTAAAACCGCGCTGGTAACGGGCGCGGGTAAGGGGATAGGGCGGGCTACCGCGATTCTGCTGGCGAAAAACGGAGCCGCCGTCGTCGTCTGCTCCAGAACAATACGCGAGGCGGAGGAGACCGCCGGGGAGATTCGCTCGCAAGGGGGCGTTTCGCTTGCGCTGGAGTGCGACGTCTCGGACGAGAAGAGCGTCGTCACCCTCTTCGCGGAGGTGAAGAAAAATTTCGGCGGGCTGGACATACTCGTGAACAACGCCGGGCTTTTTTCATCGGGCCTAGTGGAAGAGACGTCCCTAGAGGAATTTAACCGCCTGCTTGCCGTGAACGTCGGGGGCGTTTTCCTCTGTTGCAGGGAGGCGTTCAAACTGATGAGGCCCAAAGTCTCCGGCTCGATAGTCAACGTCTCGTCCCTTTCCGGGGTGAAGGGGGCAAAAAAGTTTCCTGGGTTCGGCGCCTATTGCGCCTCGAAGTTCGGCGTCGTCGGCCTCACCGAGGTTTTGGCGGTGGAGGGGGCGGAGTGCGGGATACGCGTAAACGCCGTCTGCCCCGGCGCGGTTGACACCGAGATGCTAAAAAAAGCCTTCCCCGGCGATTTCCCAAAACTGCGACCGGAGCAGGTGGCGGAGACGATTTTGTTTCTCGCGGGGCCGAAATCATCCGGTGTCTCGGGAACCTGCGCCGAAATGTATAGCGACTTGTTAAAATGAAAATCGTCGTTACCGGCGCGAACGGCGGGCTTGGCGGCGCGATAATATCCGCGTGCGCCAGGCTTTATCCATCGTGGGAATGTGTCGGCTTAACCCGCGCTGAGGCCGATTTGGCGGACGCAGTGGCTACAGAAAAGGCGGTTTCGTCGCTTGCGCCGGACGTGATAATCCATTGTTCAGCCATGACCGCGGTGGAAAGGTGCGAGACGGAACCGGATCTGGCCCGGCGTATAAACGTGGATGGCACCCGCGCCGTGGCGAGGTCAGCGGAGAAATGCGGGGCGCGCATGGTGTTTGTCTCCACTGATTATGTTTTTGACGGCTCCGGCGCGCCGTACCAAGAGGACGCGACCCCGGCCCCGTTGAATGTCTACGGTCAAACAAAGCTGGAAGGGGAGAGGGCGATGCTCGTGTTGAATCGCTCTCTCGTCGTTCGCACATCGTGGCTCTATGGAAAAAATGGAAAAAGCTTTCCCGCCACCGTGCTCGGCCTGGCAAAAACAAAAAAAGTGATTCGGATGGTGAACGACCAAAAAGGTTCGCCCACTTATTCCGCCGACCTCGCCGAGGCGTTGCTAAAGCTGGTTGAAATGGAAGCCACCGGTATTTACCACGTCTGCAACTCCGGGCATTGCACGTGGTACGAGCTTGCCAAGGCGGTGTTGGAGATAAGGGGAATCAACGCGCCTCTGGAGCCTACAAGCTCCTCGGAATTTAACGCCCCCGCAAAACGGCCCGCCGACTCCCGATTGGACTGCTCCAGATACGCGGAAAAAACCGGTTCCCCCCTGCGTCCATGGCGCGAGGCCCTGGCCGACTACCTCTCCTCCCTCCCCGCTTAAAAACAACATCCACCGCCTAGCCGCCAAGGCTTGTCCCCGGCACCGAACGGGGAACCCCAAAAGGGAAATGTTTATCCGAATGGTAGGGGCGAATTTATTCGCCCATTCCCAAAGTTTTGGGCCATCAGAGCCACACTTTCACCCCCCCCCCTATTTGTCATTCCCGTGAAAACGGGCGTCGTCCCGGCCCCATCCCCGCCTTCGCGGGGACAAGCCTTGGCGGGGTCGGGGAATCCAGCGTTATATTGAGTCTGGATGCCCGCTCCCCGTTCGGTGCCGGGGACTGGCTTCGCGGGTATGACAATAAGGGTGATTCGGAGATTTTGGGTTTCTGCCATGTTTGCGTATTCTTGACATTATACAAGTACTTGTATGTAATAGTTCCATCTATGAAAAAAGCCGGGGCTAAAAACCTGTTTCAAGATTTGGGATTTGACGGACAGGAGTCGGCGAACCTTTTGATACGCTCGAACCTAATGATGGAAATTACCAAATTCATCGAGGGCAAAAAAATGACGCAGGCCAAAGCCGCAAGGTTTTTTGGGGTCGCACAGCCGCGCATCAGCGATTTGATGAGGGGCAAAATCCAGATGTTCACCGTTGACACTCTTATTTCGATGCTCGCGCACGCCGGCGTCAACGTCGGCATTGTGCTCTCAAAGAAAAAAGCCGCCTAACCGCCCAACTTGGTTCCTTATTCTCGGTAGGTGCGGGCTTCAGCCTGCACTTGTTGCTGACCTTCTTGGTGGCGGTTCGGAAATTGTAGGGTCGGTTAGATTTTTAACCTAAACCCTATTTCTCCAATAGGGGCTCCGGGATATTTCAGGCATGACCCCCTTAACTAACCGAATATAATCCAAAGTGTTTTGGTATTTTTTTTGAACGGAAGGCTCTCGGCCTAAAAGGACTAAATTTGAGAGTTTAGTTGAATATTCCGCTAAATCCTCGACCAAATGTTCTGGGTGGGTTGAAGATAATTTATGCGGGATAATTGCTAGGCCTTCATAAACATCATCGTTCTTGAATGGTATTCTGGGGTAACGATAAAGTGAGATAAATAATTGAAGATTATCTAAAACACACTCCGTATTACTAAAATTAGCCGGGTTAATTGCGAAAATCTTAAGGGCAAGCGATGGATCTCTTGCGATTACACTGCGGGCCAGGATTACCCCAATCCAATTTTGGGACTGTTCTAATTTATAGGCTTCTATTATCGGTTTGCCGGCAAGGGTAGTTTTGGTTTTCTCTTGTAATAATTCCACCAGCCCATGGGCAATGCTTCCCCTTAAAGCTAAATTTTCATTAACGAGGAATTCATAAGATATTACTGACACGATGCTGGCGAGGTTAATGAAAGATTGCTCATTGTCATCCTCAGAGAAAATGATAATAGAGTCGGAAAAGACAATGTACTGTTGGTTTATGTCTATGGATTCAATAGTGCGATTAATAATTTTTATGTATTTATTAAACTTTTCAAAACCACCAGAGTTTATAATTTCAGAAAAGCCCAGAACGTCTAAAAAACAGATATACCTAGTTTTATTTTCGGCCATAAGTTTGGGCCCCTACCTCGTTAACAAGTAAATTGGGGCCATTATGTAAAGGATTTGGGATTGGCAAGTCTATTACGGGTTGAATAACTGTCCATCCTGATTGTTGAAAAGCCGTTATGTAGGCCAAGACATTCGGACATTCTCGGGCAGGGGCGATTCGGAGGGTTAACAATACATTGTTCACTCCCGCACCATTAACGGTGTTTATAAATTCGAGTGGTTGTATCTTTTTCTCTTGCAAAGACCCGATAGACACATAAAGCCTCATAGGCTGATCGATGTTAACTAATTTGAAACTAATTGTGTCACCTCTGTAGAGGCCGGTCAATGCCCTGACGGCGCTTGATTTCCCAGAATTTGCGTGGCCTTGGATAATATAGACGTTCAAGTTTTTGAAACCTCCTCGGGCGACTATATGCTCCACGGTAAGAAATGTCAAATGATGCATTCCCATGTATATGATGATGGTTGTCGCTTGAGGTCTTGCCAATCTGAAAAGCTGGTTTATGGTACGGTTATTTCCCCGCTTTATTTGAATGGTAAAGCGGGGTAGGATATCCGCTTATGAAAACAAAAGAGATACTGGTCGTTTACGAAAAATTTGTGGCCAAAAACTATGGGCGGCAACCGCTCGCGCTCGTCAAAGGGAGCGGCTCCATAGCGGTTGACTCGGACGGCAAAAAATACCTCGACTTGGTGCAGGGGATAGCGGTCAACGCAATCGGACACTCGCCAAAGGCGGTGGTAAACGCATTGAAACAGGCGGCACTCCTTATGCACACCTCCAACATTTTTTACACCATACCGCAGGGGCTGTTGGCGCGGGAACTCGTAAAAATATCGTTCCCATCCAAGGCGCTTTTCGTCAATTCGGGCGCGGAGGCGATCGAGTCGGCCATCAAGCTGGCTCGCAAATACCAGCACGACAAACAGACCGGCAGGTTCGAGATAATTGCCATGGAGGACTCCTTCCACGGAAGGACGTACGGCGCCTTATCCTGCACCGGGCAAAAAAAATACCACAAGGGGTTCGAGCCGCTTTTGCCCGGCGTGAGCCACGTTCCCTTCGCCGATTTCGACGCCCTAAAAAACGCCGTCACCGACAAAACCGGCGCAATTTTAATCGAGCCGGTGCAAGGGGAGAGCGGCGTGCACATCGCCCCCGCCGACTACCTTAAAAAAGTGCGCGAGCTTTGCGACCAAAACGGAATTTTGCTGATATTCGACGAGGTCCAGTGCGGCATGGGGCGGATCGGCAAATGGTTCGGCTTTCAAAACTCCGGCGTGGTGCCGGACATTATGACGCTCGCCAAGGGGCTTGGCGGCGGATTCCCCATCGGCGCGATGCTAGCCAAGCCGGAGGTGATGGACTCCTTCGGTCCGGGGACGCACGCATCCACATTCGGCGGCAACCCGCTCGCCTGTTCGGCGGCGCTTGCGGTGATTAAGTCAATCAAGGAGAAAAAGCTTTTGAAAAACGCGCAGACCGTAGGCGCGCACGCGAAAAAACTGGTGGAAAAACTTCGGAAGGAATTTCCGTTCATCACCGAGGTGCGGCAGACCGGGCTGATGATTGGAATCCAGCTCGACAGGCCGGGCGCCGGATACGTGTCAGCCTGCCGGGAGCGGGGCCTTATCATCAACTGCACCCACGACACGGTTCTGCGGATGGTTCCGGCCCTTAACGTGACGAAGCGCGAGATTGAAAAAGGCGTCTCGATTCTGCGGGAGGCTCTGTGCCAGAACATTTCCTAAAAATATCCGACCACTCGCCGGAGGCTCTCTTAAAACTCGTGCAAGAGGCGGTGCGGCTGAAGAAAAAGGGGGACAAGTCAAAACCCCTCGCCGGGAAAACCGTGGCCCTCTATTTTGCGAAAAGCTCCACGAGGACGCGGGTGGCGTTTCAAGCCGGCATTTTCCAGATGGGCGGGTTTTCCATGTTGCTCCGCAAGGACGAGCTACAGCTCGGCAGGGGGGAGTCGCACCACGACACGGCGAAGGTTCTTTCCCGCTACGTGGACGCGCTAATCGTAAGGACATACGGGCACGAGGAGCTTGAGGAATTTGCGGGGTTTTCCTCCATCCCTGTCATAAACGCGCTGACGGACAAATATCATCCGTGCCAGGCCGTCGCCGACTACGCGGTGTTGCTGGACAAGAAAAAGGGGCTTAAGGGACTGCGCCTTGCCTACGTGGGGGACGGCAACAACGTGGCTAACTCGCTCATGCTCGGCGGCGCGATGCTGGGCGTGAACGTGGCGGTCGCCACGCCGAAGGGCTATGCGCCCCCGGAGGACGTGGTGGAGACGGCGCGAAGGCTGGCGAAAAAATCCGGCGTAAAGATAACCCTCACACACAGCCCGGAGGATGCGGCTAAAGGCGCCGACGCGCTTTACACCGACGTGTGGGCCAGCATGGGGCACGAGTCGCAGATTAAAAAAAGGAAAAAGGATTTTGCGGGGTTCATGGTGGACGCAAAGCTTTTAAGAAAGGCAAAGCCGGGATGTAGCGTTATGCATTGTCTCCCAGCCCACAGGGGCGAGGAGATTAGCTCCGAGGTGATGGACTGCCCGGCGTCGATAGTTTTCGACCAGGCGGAATACAAATTGCACGCGCAGAAGGCAATTTTGAAAATGTGCATGGGAGGCGGAAAAAAATGGGAATAAAAACCGTATTGGCTTACTCCGGGGGTCTGGACACCTCCGTTATTTTAAAGTGGCTACAAACCGAGCGCGACTGCAACGTCATCGCGTTCGCGGCGGACATAGGGCAGAAGGAGGAGCTTGGCGGCCTTCCGAGAAAGGCGAAAAAAACCGGCGCCATAAAATGCGTCGTCAGCGATTTGCGCGAGGAGTTCGCGCGCGATTTTATTTTTCCGATGCTACGCGCCGGCGCGATATACGAGGATAGGTATCTGCTGGGCACCTCAATCGCAAGACCGCTTATCGCCAAGGAGCAGGTTCGCATCGCAAGGGCTGAAAACGCCGAGGCCGTTTCGCACGGCGCGACGGGGAAGGGGAACGACCAGGTTCGGTTCGAGCTAACATACGCCGCGCTGGCTCCGGAGTTGAGGGTCATCGCCCCGTGGCGCGAGTGGGATTTGGGCTCCCGCGCGGAGCTTTTGCAGTTCGCAAAAAAGCACGGCATCCCCACGCCGGTCACGTCAGCAAAGCCGTATTCAAGCGACAGAAACTTATTCCACATCTCCTACGAGGGGGGCGTTTTGGAAAGCCCGTGGAACGGGTACAAAGAGGATATGTTCCTGATATCGGTTTCGCCGGAAAAGGCGCCGAACAAACCGACCGTAATCGAGATAGGATTCAAGGCCGGCAACCCAGTAACTTTGGACGGCAAGAAATATTCCCCCTACGAGATAATTGACCGCCTAAACGCAATCGGCGGACGGAACGGAGTTGGAAGGGCCGACGTGGTGGAGAACCGCGTTACCGGCATGAAATCGCGCGGGGTTTACGAGACTCCGGGCGGCACGATTTTGCACGAGGCGAGGCTTGCGCTGGAAAGCATAACGCTCGACGCGGAGGTGGCGAACATAAGGCGCGAGCTTATGCCGCGTTATTCGCGCATGATTTACGCCGGCTATTGGTTCGCCCCGGAAAGGATTTTGTTGCAGTCGCTTTTCGACGAGGCGGCGGCGGCGGTAAATGGCGTTGTGCGGCTTAAGCTGTACAAGGGGAACGTGATGGTTATGGGCCGAAAGTCGAACAACTCGCTCTACGCGGAGAACATCTCCACGTTCGAGCGGGGAAGCATGTACGACCACGCGGACGCCACGGGGTTCATACGCCTCAACGCCCTTCGCTTGAAGATACGGGGCAAACTCTCCCGCAACGAACGCCGGAAATAAGTTTTTCAGTCGGCGCGCGTTACGACCTTCGGATGTGATGGGGTCAGCCTAGACTTATTGGACTTGTTTTTCTTTAAATGGTTTTGGCCTCATGAACCACGGACTAAATTTTGACCCTCGTTAACGCCCATAGTCGTCTTGATTAGGGGGCCGAAAATCAAATAGCTAGGCGGCCTTTCTTTTTTTTGGCTCCAAGGAAAAAACCAGCCTCAGCCCCAGGGCCTCCGCCACTTTTTCCAGTGTTTCCATCGTCGCCTTTTTGTAGGCTCCTTTTTCAAGGCGGGATAATGCCGGTTGTTTTGTGCCGATGCGTTTTGCCAGTTCCGCCTGCGACACGCCGCTTCCCTCGCGGGCTTTGATAAGCTGTTTCATAAGGTCGTATTCCGGCTCCTGCTCCTTCCATGCTTTTTTAAAGGCGGGCCGTTTCATCTGGTCGGCAAGAAAGTTGTCGAACGTTTGTCCAATGTGCCTATTTTTCATAATCAATCTCCAGAATCAGTTAATATTTGCATCCGCTTAACTGCGGTCTCAATTTCTTTTTGCGGCGTTTTTGGGGTTTTCTTCACAAAGGCGTTGAGTAGCACAAACGTCTTGTCCTTGTGCGGGAAATACAAAATTCTTATTTCGCCGACCTTGCCGCTTGTCCTTAATTCCCTTATCTTTCCCTGAACTTGTCGGGAGTAAGGCTCCTTGAGCATTACGCCAAACTCAGTCAACAACATTATTTGTTGCATGGCTTTTACGCGGTCTTTATCCGACAAAGTTGGCAAAAAGTCCGCGACGGGTTCATTGCCACTTTCGCTCCTGAACATCAACACCCGCCACACGAACCTAATATAACGTATGCGTTATTATTGGGTCAAGTTAAAAGTAAGGTTGTCCCAAATTGAATTTTAGATATCGTTTTCCAATGTCCAAAGTCGTACTGTTGATGTTACGGCTATAGGTTGGAGTCGCAGATTGGTTTGACAGGGGTAACGTGCCTGTTAACACTGAGGCAAAACTAGCGTAAAAACTCGCCCGGCCACCGATCCCGATTTCTGCGGGCAGGATGCCCGCGTTCCTAGGCCGGTTAATTCACCTGGAAGTGGTTTAGCTCGTGGTTCGCCTTGTTTATGTTGTCGTTCATGTCCTCTATCAGGTTGACGGTCTTGGAGTTCCCCTCCGAAAGCTCCGTGGCTAGCATCGCAAGCGTAGTTACGTCCTTGTTGTTCCCCTCGACGGACGCGGTCTGCGTCCGGACGTTTTCGGCAAGCTCGAAGTTGTTTTGCGCCACGGCCGCGATTTTTTGCGCGACCTCCTGAAAAAGCACCTCCAAGTTTTCTATTATGCGGGTGTTCTCCTCGGTGGCCCCCTGCGCCTCGGTTATGTTCCCCTCTATCACCTTCACGCTTTTTGCCACCTGTTGCGCCAGTTCCCTAATCTCGTTTGCGACGACGGCGAACCCCTTGCCGTGCTCCCCCGCCCGCGCCGCCTCGATGTTGGCGTTTAGCGAAAGCCTGCTTGTGGCCTCGGCTATGGACTTGATGGTGGTCAGCGCCTCCACGATGTCGCCCACTTTTTTATTGGACGACTTCGCGGCGTCGCGCGCGTTGCCGCACATCTCCAGCCCCTGCTTTGTCGCCTCGCTCACGCGCCCGTTGTCCGCGCTTATGGTCTGCGCCAGGTTAAGAACGTTTTGGGAGGTCGCGGAAAGTTCCTCCATGGAAGCGGCGAGCGCCTCCACCGCCTGCGTCTGTTTTAGCGTGGCCTGTTCGCTGGCCGTCGCCCTGTCCCTCATCGCCCCGGCCATCTCGAACGAGTGCGAAAAAACCTCCTGCGCGCGGGCTATCGAATCCCTGGTTTTGTTGATGAAAAGGTTGGTCAGGCTTGCCATCAGCGATATCTCGTCCCTGCCGAGTTTTGGCAGGGTGCCTATCTCGGGTATGTTTTGCGTAAGGTCGCCGTCCCCCTCGGCGATCTGCCTAAGGCGGCCTATGACAACCCTGTTCGGGCGCGTGACCATCCAATAAAATCCGGCGAAAATCAAAACGAATATAACGACCAAAAGGCCCGCGAAATATTTGGCTATCAATGCCCGCATTTCGCGCCGGATGGCGTCGCCGTACTCCCCGCCGGGGACGAACTGCGCTTGGAAGGCCGACACGTCGCCAAGTAAAATGTCCTTGTTTTTTTGAAACGCCTCGGGCGGAAGGTTGGGCGTGATCTCCGCCAAATCTCTCGTCACCTCGCCGGCCACAATGTCCACGAATCCGTTTTGTTTTGTAAGGCTCGTCGAAATCACATGGTCGGAAAAAAAGTTGAGGCCGAAGACGCCTATCAGGACGAGCATGAGGACTACGAACCCGCCGAATTTCACGGCCAACAGCCATCTGGCGTACACGGAGGAGCCGTACGGTTTTCCGTTGCCGCTCGCGTTTGTCTCGAAACTCGTCAAATCGTAATTTGAATTGTGCGCCACTAGTTTAGGCATAAATCAACCCACCCTTTAAAATCCGTTTTTGTACCTCTAAACCCCGTTTCGAAGAGCACCCGATGCGTTTGTGTTTTTCACAAGCAGATAGAATCCTATGCGCCCTCGCGGTGAAAGTCAAGAAGGTAGCGGTCAATCCAGCGGTAGGCACACCCATTGGCGGGTACACCCTTTAGGGTGTGCATCAAAGGCGTACAGGTTAAAACCTGTACCTACCGCTACCGCAAAATGGGCTTTAAGACTTTCGGATGGAAAGGCTGAGCGTCTGCGTCGTCGTTCCGGGCCAGTCTATCAAAAGGGCGCTGGCGACGAATATGGACGAGTAGGTGCCGAACCCTATCCCGACAAGCAGGGCGAAGGCAAAATCGTGCAAAACGGTGCCGCCGAAGAGGAACAGCGCAAGCACCACCACCAGCATCAGCCCGGCGGTTATTATCGTCCTGCTCATCGTCTCGTTCACGCTTTCGTTCACAAGGACGGGCAGTTCCAAGTTTCTTTTCAGGCGAAGGTTTTCCCTAATCCTGTCCGACACGACTATGCGGTCGTTCAGCGAATAGCCTATGACGGTGAGGATGGCGGCCAGGACGGGGAGGGTGAACTCCTTGCCGGTTATTGTTATGGCGCCTACCGTAACGATAATGTCGTGCAGAAGCGCGATTATCGCGGTGATTGCAAACCGAAACTCAAACCGGAACGCCAGGAAAGCCAATATCCCCAGGGTCGAGTAAAGAATCGCCAAAAGCGCCTTCGAGGCGAGGTCTTTTCCGACCTTCGGCCCGACTATCTCGGTGCGCTCCACCGTGAACGAATCCTTGCCAAACTTGGTTTCAAGCGCGGCCACCACGGTTTTGGTCGCCTGTTCCTCGGACTCCCCCTTTTTTGTGTGTATGTTTATGAGGATGTCCACCGGCGCGCCGAACTGCTGGATGTCGCCGCCCAACCCTACGCTTTCCACGGCGCCCCTTACGTCGCTAATCTGCGGGGCGGTTTTGTACTTGACCTGTATAAGGGTGCCGCCGGCGAAGTCTATGCCGTATTTCAGCCCCCCGTTTACGATTAGGAGGAGAATCGTCAGAACCGTCAACGCACCGGAAAAGATGTATCCGGTCTTTTTGTATTTCAGCCAGTTGATGTTTGGTTTCGTTGCAAATATTCTCATTATACGCTTATCCCCGTCACTTTTCTGTTTGTTAGAATTGCGTCGAACACCGCCCGCGACACGAACACCGCCGAGAAGAGCGACGCCAAGATTCCGATGGTCAACGTGACCGCGAAGCCCTTAAGCGGGCCGGTTCCGAATTGAAAAAGAACAACCGCCGCTATTAGCGTGGTTATGTTCGAGTCCATAATCGTGACGAGCGCGCGTTTGAAGCCCGCGTCCACCGCGGCGCGAACCGTCTTTCCGTTCGCAAGCTCCTCCCTGATGCGCTCGTAGATTAGCACGTTCGCGTCCACCGCTATGCCGATGGTAAGCGCGATGCCGGCGATGCCGGGGAGCGTGAGGGTGGCCTGCAGGTACCCCATCATCCCGGCCAGTATTATCAGGTTTAGGATTAGCGCGAAGTCGGCTATCAGTCCGCCGACGCGGTAGTAGGCCAGCATGAACACTATGACGGTAAGCGCGCCTATCATGCACGCCTTTATTCCGTCCCTTACGGAGTCTGCGCCGAGCGACGGCCCGACGGTTCTCTCCTCGGCGAGCGTGAGGGGCGCGGGAAGCGCGCCCGCCCTTAGCACGATGGCCAGGTCGTGCGCCGCGTCCGCGGAGAAGCTTCCGGTTATCTGGGCGTTTCCGCCCTCGATTTTTTCCCTTATCACCGGCGCGGAGTAAATCTTGCCGTCCAGCACTATCGCAAGCCTTCGTTTTACGTTCTTGGCGGTGATGTCGGCAAAGCGTCTGGCCCCCTCGCTGTCGAACACGAGCGAGACGTATGGCTCGTTGTACTGCTGGTCAATCTTTACGTCGGCGTCGGAGATGGACTCGCCGCCCATCAGCGGCCTTTTCTCCACGAGCATCGGGATGCTGGCTGTGGCGTTTCCCTTCTCGTCCTTTTTATATTCGTACAAAAGCTCCATGGACGGCGGCACCATCCCCTTGATGGCGTTTTCCACCGAGGCGTTTTCGTCCACGAGCCTAAACTCCAGCCGCGCCGTCGTTTGAATCAGCGTTTTCGCCCTGTCCGGGTTTTTCACGCCGGCAAGCTGGATGAGGATTCTATTTTCCCCCTGGCGTTGGATTATCGGCTCGGAGACTCCGAACTGGTCAATGCGGTTCCTAAGGGTTTCCAGCGCCTGGTCCACCGAATGCTGGCGTATGGACGTCGCCTTGTCTTTCGAGAGCTCGTATACCAGCTTAAGGCCCATGGCGATTCCGGGCCGTTCCTCCATTTCGCCAAACGACTTGGCGGCTTTTTTCGCCACCTCCACGTCCTCCGGCTTTAGGAGGTCAATCACAATCCTAAGCCCGTCCGTGTTGACGGCGGCCGGGGCGACACCGGCCTTTTGCATGGCAGAGCGCATGTCCTCGGCTGTTCTGCCCATTGCTATCTCAATCGCCTTTTCCACCTGCACCTCGTAGACAAGGTGCATTCCGCCCTGAAGGTCAAGGCCGAGCTTTATCTTTTTGTCCAGCGGGAAGGCGGCGAACAGCGCGCCGATTAGCACAAGGCCGATGAGGCCGAAACGCCAGGTGAGCGATTTATTCATTTGCGCTCCTCAGTCCCACGATGTACCCTCTGCCTATCTTTACTCTAACCCCCTCGGCTATTTGTAGCGTGACGACGTCGTCCTTGATTTTTACGATGGAGCCAAAAATGCCCCCTTGGGTGATGACGGAATCCCCTTCTTTTAGGCTCTCCAGCGTCTCTCGAATGGCCTTTTGTTTTTTCTGCTGGGGCCTGAAAAGGAAGAAGTAAAAAATTCCCATGAGGATGATGAGCGGAAAAAAGCTCATTATCGTGTCAAAAGTCGTGACCTCGGCGCCCGGAGGGGCGGCCATG
Organism: Nitrospinota bacterium; assembly: GCA_016200345.1. Taxonomy (GTDB): domain Bacteria; phylum Nitrospinota_A; class UBA7883; order JACRGQ01; family JACRGQ01; genus JACQEX01. Next base: position 24,397 of record JACQEX010000021.1, on the reverse strand, counting down.
GCGTAAGCCGTTCCAACAAACATTACCAAATACCTCCTGTATAGTCCCACTGCGTGGATTAAAGGCGTAATTAAATATCAATACGGCCCAAAGTGCAAGCCCGATTTTGGGAACGCGCCGCACGCGAAGGCGCGAAGAACGCGAAGGGGGATGAAAACCACGAAAGACACGAAAAACACGAAAACTTTGTCCGGCTAACGCTGGAAATTCGAATTCGTCCCCTCGCCCCCAAGTTGTGGCGGAGATGACACGGGAAATGCAAACTGGAATTCGCCGGGGGCGCAAAAACTTCTCCCCGCATTTCTTCGCGTTTTTCGCGCCTTCGCGTGAGAACTTCGCCCCTAAACCGGTGGTTTTGGGATAGAATGGGGGCCTATGGATAAAAAGGATGCTGACGCGCCGAAAATAGGCGGGAGGGAAGAATACAAGTACGGTTTCGTGACCGACGTGGAGACCGACGTCCTCCCAAAAGGGCTGAACGAGGGGACGATACGCGCCATATCGGCCAAAAGGAACGACCCGGAGTTCATGCTGGAGTTCCGCCTAAACGCCTACAAACATTGGCTGACCAAGAAAGAGCCAAGGTGGGGCAACCTCAAGTTCGAGCCGATTGACTACCAATCCATCTCCTACTACTCCGCGCCGAGAACCAAAAAAAAGCTGGATAGTCTGGACGAGGTCTCCCCGGAAATTCTCTCGACCTTTGAGAAGCTCGGCATACCGCTTTCGGAGCAAAAGCGGCTCTCGAACGTGGCGGTGGACGCGGTGTTCGACAGCGTGAGCGTAGCCACAACCCACCAGAAGAAGCTGAAGGAGAAGGGCGTCATTTTTTGCTCCATCTCGGACGCGATAAGGGACTACCCCGATTTGGTGAAAAAATATCTCGGTAGCGTGGTGCCGATTACGGACAACTTCTTCGCCGCGCTAAACAGCGCGGTTTTCACAGACGGCTCGTTCGTCTACATCCCGCCCGACACGAAATGCCCGATGGAGCTTTCGACTTATTTTAGGATAAACACGGAGGAGACCGGGCAGTTCGAGAGGACGCTGATAATAGCGGATAAAAACAGCTACGTCTCCTACATAGAGGGGTGTACGGCGCCGCAGTTCGACACCAACCAGCTTCACGCGGCGATTGTGGAGCTGGTGGCGCTGGACAACGCCGAGATAAAATACAGCACCGTGCAAAACTGGTACGCCGGCGATCCCGTTACCGGCAAAGGGGGCATTTTTAATTTTGTGGTTAAGCGCGGGAAATGCCTCGGAAAAAACTCCAAAATCTCGTGGACGCAGATTGAGACCGGCTCGGCGATAACATGGAAATATCCCGGTTGCGTACTTTTGGGGGACGGCTCGTCGGGGGAGTTTTACTCCGTGGCCCTCACAAACGGGCTTCAGCAGGCCGACACCGGGTCGAAGATGATACACATCGGGAAGAACACGAGGTCGGTGATAATCTCGAAGGGGATTTCCGCGGACGGGGCGAGCAACAGCTACAGGGGCCTCGTAAGGGTCAACAGCCTCGCCGAGAACGCTCGCAACTACACCCAGTGCGACAGCATGCTGGTGGGGGACAAATGCTCGGCCCACACCTTCCCGTACGTGGAGGCGGACAACGACACCGCCCAGCTGGAGCACGAGGCCAGCACCTCCAAGATAAGCGAGGAACAACTGCTGTATTTTCAGCAAAGGGGCATTTCGCGCGAGGAGGCGATAAGGACGATTTTAAACGGTTTTTGCAAGGACGTGTTCAAGCAACTGCCGCTGGAGTTTGCGGTGGAGGCCCAGAAACTTCTCGCCCTCAAGCTAGAAAAAAGTGTCGGCTAATTAATCCCGGCGCGTCATGCCCGGCATGGCGTTTTTCGTCCGGTTTTCTAAAACGTGTATAAAAGTTGGATTATAAAGCCGTCCGTGTACGGCGCGATGCCCAACGGCACGAGGTTGTGGTATTTATGGTCGTACAAAAACTGAATTTTGAACGGGTCGTAAAACGCCCAGTTTAGCGCGGCAAGAACGTTCACGTTGTAATCCACATAGTTGTCCGCCCCGTAAAAAGCGGTGATAGACCCGGTGAAGTTGAATTTTTTGGAGATTGCAAGATCCGCGTCCGCCTGCCAGCCGATTAGTCCTCGCGTGAAAATGGGGCTGAAATAATACGCCGGAGAAATGAGATCCTGGTCCAGATAGACAAAAATGTTCTCGCGCGATTTGAGAATGCTGTTGTTGATGAAATACGTCCCTACCCCAGGTCCGCCGTAGATTCTGGAGACGTACGCCTCCTGCGGGTTTCTATAGTATGTGAAGTCGAAGAACGGGATTAGTGGGAATGTGCCGATATGCACGTCGGGAGTGGGGTTCCTGTCGGTTCTGTTGAAAAAGGTCATTTTGTCGGCGTTGCCGGTGCCGGGAAGGTCGCCGAAGGCCGACTCTATGAAGGTGGTGTTTGTCAGGGATTCGTCCTTGTATGTTAGCCCGCCGTCAATGTAGTAGGCCGCTATGCCGTATCCGCCGGAGTCGGTGGAAACTTTTGTCACGGAGCCGCCGACAAAGCCGTAAATCCCCTCCTTGCTTTCCTTGCCGGGTTGCTTGAGCTTGTTTTTCTCCCTCAACTGCCTCAGCTTATTCCGCTCCTCCTCGCGTCTTTTCTCCTGTTCTTTCCAGGCCTCGACGCGTTTTCTCTGTTGCACCCTCCAAAGGTGGTCCAGTTTCTCCGTCAGGGTGTGTTGTTGGTCCTCGTCGTAGTCGTCCTCGTCGTCCTCGTCGTCCTCCGCAAAGCAGGGAACGGCAAGCGTCACGGCGAGCAAAAACGCAAGAAAGAGGGCAAGATTTTTCCGCTTCAACCAATTCTCCTTAAAATTTAACAACGGCCGCCGCCGCAATATAATACCATGATGTTTTGAAAACAATAGCGGCTCTTTATCTTTCGGATGGTTCGGCGAAAAAGTTAAGAAGACTTTGGCTCAAAGGCCGTCGGGGGGCGTTTTTTACAACGCGAAGGATTTAAAGACGGCCAGGCCGTCGGTGTTCCCCAGCACCGCCTCCGAACATCGGTCGGGGTGCGGCATAAGTCCGAACACGTTCCCCTTTTCATTGCATATTCCGGCGATGTTGTTAAGCGAGCCGTTGGGGTTGGACTCCGGGGTGGGTTCCCCGTTTTCGTCGCAATATCGCACCACCACCTGTCCGTTTTTTTCCAGCCTGTCGAGCGTAGCGGCGTCGGCAAAATAGTTGCCGTCCCCGTGGGCTATCGGCATTTTCAGCGTCGTTCCGGCCTTGACCGCGCGAGTGTGCGGTAGGTCGCCACGCTCCACCCGAAGGCGGACGTCCTTGCAGATGAATTTCCTCGAGACGTTGGGTAGCAACGCGCCGGGCAAAAGCCCGCTTTCCACCAATATCTGGAAACCGTTGCATATCCCTAGAACCACGCCGCCCCGTTCGGCGAATTCGGTCACGGCCCGCATGACGGGGGAAAACCTTGCAATCGCGCCGCAACGAAGGTAGTCGCCGTACGAAAAGCCGCCGGGAAGAAGAACCACGTCAACGTCGCCAAGCGAGGTCTCCTTGTGCCAGATTCTCCGCACCGTCGCCCCGGATGCTTGCGAGGCGGAGCGAATTGTGTCCCTGTCGCAGTTGCTTCCCGGGAACACCACCACCCCGAACCGCACCTGTTTCACTCCCGTCATTTCCTCACTTACCGGTGGGAGACTCGATTTTATAGTCCTCGGTGACGGGGTTGGCGAGCAGTTTTTTGCACATTTCGTCAATCCGCCCCTTTTCGGCATTGTCCCCGTCCAACTCCAACTCTATGAACTTGCCTATTCTCACGCCGCGCACCCCGTTGAACCCGAGGGAGTGCAGGGCGTGTTCAACCGCCTTTCCCTGCGGGTCGAGTATCCCAGATTTTAAAGTGACTATGATTTTTGTTTTCATGGGGGGGTATTATATCCCAGAACGCGGAATTCGGGAGTCAGAATCCATAATCCTGAGGCGAGGAATTTTGACGCCCCCCCCTCAACGACCACCCGGTCAAAAAACCTTGTAAACCATGCATTCACTTGGTAGTATGGGAGCCAGAGAAGAGCCTTGGGCGGAGTCTTCCCCATGGATAGTCGTTGACAAGCGGGGGATTTTTGTGCTATAAGGCATCGATGGAAGGGTTCTGCCCGTTTTCGGGCTTGGGCGGTTGTTTGCGCGGATTGGTCGCGACATGATTGGAGTGAGTGGTTAGTGTTTAAAAATATGATGGCTTCTATACGGCGTTTTCTGGCCGAGAAATACACCATTATATTGATGGCCGATTTGGCCGGGCGCATGGTGAGGTTCAGCATACCCAAAAACATCGTCAAGGCCGGGTTCGCCGTCATCGGCGTATTCTCCATTTTCGTGGGCTATTTTGCATACAACATGTTCAAGATTAACCTCCATATGGAAGATTTGGACCATATGCGCGAGACCTCGATGATTCAAAAACAGGAGATTCAGAGGTTCGCCCTGAAGGTGGAGGAGTTCCAAAACCAGTTGAACAGGCTGGAAAAATTCGATAAAAAATTGCGCATCATAACCGCGTTGGACAGCGGCGTGGCCGGCAAAAACGACTCGTTCGGCGTCGGCGGCCCCAGCACCACGGATAATTTTGGGGCCTCGGCCGAGAAGTATACCGAGGGGCTTCTAAATCAGCTCGACGATGACATCGCCAAGATGGACTCCAAGGCCGCAAAGCAGGAGATAAGCTTCCACGAGTTGGACGGCTTCTTCAAGGATCAGTCCACCTTGTTGACCTCAACCCCGTCCATCTGGCCCACGCGCGGATGGGTTACAAGCGGTTTTGGCTATCGCGTCTCCCCGTTCACCGGGATGAGGGAGTTTCACGAGGGTCTCGACATCTCAACCCAGATGGGTGCCCCGGTTTTATCTCCCGCCAACGGCGTTGTGGTGGACACGGGCCGCGACAACGGATACGGAAACTTGGTCGAGATTGACCACGGCTACGGGATAGTCACAAGGTTCGGCCACAATTCAAAGGTGCTTGTCAAACGCGGCGAGCACGTCAAACGCGGCCAGGTCATCGCCCGGGTCGGAAGCACCGGCAGAAGCACCGGCCCCCACGTCCATTATGAGGTTCGCCTAAACGGCGTTCCGGTTAATCCGTACCGCTATATCCTCACCGATTAATCCAAACCCCCCGTGGCCGCGCGGCTTGTCCCCTCTTCCGGTGGGTACACGCTTGGTGGGTACACGCTTGGTAGGTACACGCTTGGTAGGTACACGCTTGGTAGGTACACGCTTTAGCGTGTACTTTGGCGCGGAGCGCCAATCCGAAGGAGTACAGGTTAAAACCCGTACCTACCACAGTAAACGACCACATGCTTACGCCCTCCAAGTCAGAGCGTGCATTATTGCCGCAAGAGGAGGGTGGTCGCCGAAAAGCCCGTACCTACCCATGTTTCCCCAACACCTGTCACACCGGGTCAAGCCCGGGGCGACAATTAGGATGACATATTTTATAGGAAAATCCCACCTTTTAGCGCCTTAAACGCCATTGTCATCAAAATATTGCAATTCATAACAAGCTGAAATATTAAGCATTATCTCTAAAAAATAAATATCCGCTAAAGTTTTCCCTAAAGATACCGATGAGAACCCTAGATAAGGTGGAGGTTCACCCGCCTCCGTTTATAGGAGTTATACGCCCAATGAACATTGGGCTTAAGTATTAATTTTGAGAAGCCGATAAAGTCCAAATGACTTTGAAAGAGGCGTCAATTTTGTGCCATCTCGTTGCGGGCGGTGACGGTCGCATCCCTGCCGGGGATGCCGGAAGCGTCAAAAATCCGGAGGCACGGAAATTGCTCAAGGTGCTTTTGCGCTGATGGTCGCATGACGCGACATTTGCGCTGTGACTTTTAATAATTTTTTGGAGGCGGAGTCGTGTATGGGAAAAGTGTATGGGAAAAATTGAAATCTTATATTCGGGGTAGTCGCCATATTTCCAAATTGTGTGTTAGCCGTATTGGCATTAATTATTTTTTTAATTTATTTGGAGGATTTTTAAATGTATAAGAAACTTGGCCTTTATTTGGCCGCAACATTTTTTCTTGCCGCGTGCGGCGCTGGGGGCGGTAGCACCGCGTCCAATAGCTCGAACGGCGGCACTCCGCTGACTACCCAGGTTAATGTCAGCATGAACGGCGGGTCGTCCGGGAAATCGGCGCAGTTTGCGTCCACAAAAAACTCTTCGTTGCTAACATATTCAAACGGTTTTTCGGTCACCGTGACTAACAACTTCATCTCGGGCACGCAGGACTGCACCGTCTCGTCCTCAAGCTGTCTCCCGGCCACAACGTACTACGCGAACGGAAACACCTCCGGCGTGGTAACCATTCCGGTTACGGTTGTCGTGGGCGCAAATCCGAGGTTCGAGGCAAGGGCTTATGACACGACCTTCGCATCGGCGTGGATGACGACCAGCTACGCAACCTCGTTCATCAACTACACCTCCCCGTACTTCTTCGGGCCGCAGACTTTGTCTGCTCTCTTGACGGGTTACGGATTCTCCACCAACCTCCCCTCTAGGGCGTGGACCACGCCAACCGCCAAGAGCGACGGCGTCGGCCATTTGGTTGGCTATGGCGCCACCCAGTACTACGTGGCGGGCGGTTTCACATCTAACAACACCGGTTCCAACGTAATAAGCATATTGTTGGATTCAGTCCCCTATTCGGCGGTTATGGCGGCAAACGAATCTGCCTACCCTATCGTATTTGCGACAGTAACCGGAACCCCGGCGGCAGAAGGCACCACCTATGCGGGCCAGCCGGGTCAGTTTACGGCTATCCCAGCGTCAGGCACGGGCGTGAACTTGAGCTGGTCTGCCGTTACAACCACGACTGGCAACACGGTGTATTACAACGTGTACTACTACGATGTGTCGGGCGCAAATGGCGTGACCGGCTCCGGCTCCGTTGTCGCGAATTTCACCAAATATAACGCCTGTTCAAACGTGACCAGCTGGACGGCCCTAACCTGTTCGGTTATCAATCTCACCACCGGCCACCCGTACCAATTTGCGGTTACGGCGTACATTCCCGGTAGGCTTGAGAACCCCTCCCCGGTAGTCATGGTGACTCCGGCGGCGATAAACGGCTATGCTCCGAACACCCCCGCGGTCGCGTTCGGCAGCGCAAACCAACAGCCTTTGACGGTTTCTTGGAAGGCGCCCACGACCGGCAATGCTCCGGCCAACTACAACGTCTACTATAGCAACACCCCTCCGGGATACGGCGCGACGGAAGATGGAGTCCTTAACACCAACGCCACGACCCTTGCCTCGGTGTCCATGCACGCGGCTGGCGGCGGCTATGGTTATACGAACGGCGCCTTGTTGAACGTATCAGGCGGCACCGGCGTCGCCGGAGTGTCTGGCATTAACGCCACCACTGGCGCGGCCACGGCCATTGCAACTTTGAGTACAGCTGGATGGGGCTACTATACGGCGCCGAGCGGTGCCGTAACTTGGCCGAACAGCTCGTACGTTGTTAAGGCCATCACGGCCACGGGCGTAACGCTTACCAACAGCACCACGTATTTTACGGCGAACACCGGCACGTACGGCAACATCCCGAACTTCGCCACTACGGTCGCATCCAGCAACCCGACGGTCAGCTACTTCTGGGTGACTGCGGCCGGCGCCCAGGCCACCATTGGCGTAAACGGCTCCGGTAAGATTGCCATTGGCGCATATAACAATAGCGGCGTCCTCGGTTCCGTGGCGCTTCCGACGGCGGTAACCGGCACCGGTTCCACCGGCGACATTAGCGGCGGGTTGGAATGGTCTATCTTCTATAGCGGTACGCAGGAAACCACGTCAAGTTGCGGTCTGACCTCGTGGTCCTCCGCCTGCCCGGTTGGGTCGGCTTACGGCACGATTGACCAGAACGGTACCTATGCCCCGCCGGCGACTAACCCGCAGGGGAACAGCGACATTACCGTCAGCATTGTTGCCAGGGGTATCCAGCAAGACGGCCCGGGCCTCCCGGCCTTCACCGGTTCTGGCGTTAACATCACGACCCAGACGGCCACCGGCGGAGCCATAACGGCCACTGGCGGCGCGGCATATAATGTCGGCAACATACTCCAAGTGAATTATGGTTGCTCCACTTCACCGTTGGTGGTTGTAACATCCGTCACCGCAACCGGTGTTGTGCTTACGGGCCAGCAGATTACCGCGGGCGCAGGCTGTACGATAGGCGGCGCCGGCACGGCCTCGGGCTACAACATCGGATCTACCACAGGCTCGGGCGCCATTTGGACGGGCACGACCGCGAAGGACATAACCATCGTAAGCGGCTCACTTACGGCCATAGGTTCCCCGGCCACAGCCTCGGGTTATGGATTCGCCCCGGGCAACGTCCTAAAAGTTACGCAGACCACCACCGGCGCCACGGCGTTGGTAATGGTTAGCACGGTAACTACTAGTGGCGCGCCTGTAACTCTCAAGGTCATGTCATCGAGCACCGGCTGGGTCTCTGGTACCACCGTCAAAGTGGCTGGCAATCCCCAGATTGCACAAATCAGCCTGACAGGTACCGGTACCTCGGCTTCTGGTGTGGCGGTTGTCGCCGGCGGATGGGGCTACGACGTAGGCGAGCTGCTTAACCTCAGCCTAGTCTCCACTTCCGGAGCCACCACCGGCTACACCGGCAGTAGCTCCAACTTCGTGCCGGCGCAGGTACAGGTGACCAGCGTTAGCGGCGGCGGAGCCATAACAGGAGTCAGCCTCACGGCGGCGACTGCGGGCGTCGGCTACACCTCTGGTACTTTCTACGCGGCCCCGGTTGACGTTGGCTCAGCATGCCAGGTCACCGTAGGCGGCGCGGTAGGCGCCCAGACGATTTCCATATCCAACGGCGGAACGAAATACCACGTTGGCGACCTCCTAAACGTGGTTGACTCCGGCACCGGTTTGGGGCTCCAAATCATGGTTAGCGCGGTCGTTCCGGCCACAGGTGCGGTGTCCACCGCCTCGATCGTTACGCAGTCATCTGCGGCGTACGCGGCAGGCATCTCCGGCACGGCGCTCAACACGCCGTTCCTCGGAACCGGCGGCGGCGATCAGGCCAGCTTTGCGTCTGACACGGCGGTAAACGGGTTCGGTAATGCGATATACTCGCTCTCCCTTACCCATTCGGTCGGCGGTTCGTCTTCTACGACGGTCAGCCCGTCCGGTATTACTCTGAACTAAAAGCCTAGGCGGTATAACCGCAAAGCTTAGGGCGGGGCCAAAAGCCCCGCCCTTTTTTTTTATTCTCCGTGCGCAGACCTGGGGGCGGGGATCCAAATTTCTTATCCGCGAAATCCGCGGATGAATCCGCTTCTTTGTTAAACGGGGATTTTGACGACGAGTTTGCGAACCTCATCCGGCGCGGCGACGCAGCAACCGGGCTTGTGCGCGTCCACGGGGAAGAAAACCGCGAAAAGGCCGGATTGCAACAGCAGATAATTTTCCTCGGGCGAATTTTTGTAAAAACAGACGTCGTTATCTTCCCTATATTCCACAGCCGTTTCAAGCCCGTTCGTCGGCTGAAAACCGACAACCTCGCGGCCCGAAAGAAGCGCTTGGATGTCGGCGAATTTTTTATGGGACTCCGGTTTTTTATCCGGGGCCGGGGCGGTCTGGTACGTTTGAATCATGGCGTATGCGCCCCCCTTCAACTCGTGTTTTCCGTCCGGCGGAAGGTCGCGCATGGCGGATTTAATAAAATCGAACCCAACTGAAAAGAGAGTGCCCGAGGGAAAATAAAGCCCCGAGTTCTCAATCCTGTCAAAAATCATATTCCCTCAATCATCCTAATAGCCAAGAACGATTTCTCACGCGAAGGCGCGAAGAACGCGAATGCAAGCCACGAAAAACACAAAAAGGCACGAAAATGCGGAGGAGCTTATTGGTAAATAAAAACAGACCCTTTCGTGTTTTTCGTGCATTTCGTGGTTTATTCTTTGTTTTTTTCCAATTCTTGGACGTTTTTTTTCAGGAACCATAATAGCAAAAGTCCCGGTGCGCCGACGAGCGCCGAGAGGGCGAAAAAATTCACCCACCCGAACTGCGCCACCGCAAACCCCGCCGTGGGGGAGATGAACACCCTCCCGAGCGACGAAAGTGACGACAACAGCGCGAATTGCGTTGCGCTGTACGCCGGGTTGCAAAGAGCCATCAAGAGGGCGACAAACGCGGATGTTCCCATCCCTCCGCAAAAATTTTCCACCCCCACCGCAAAAACCATCACGGGATAAATTTTGCCGACTCCCGCCAGCAACGAAAAGGCGAGGCAGGAGCCGGCCTGTAAAAAGCCGAACAAAACCAGCGAGCGAAAAAGGCCGAGCCTCACCATCATCGCTCCGCCGAGCATCGCGCCGGCAATCATCGCAACCAGACCAAACCCCTTGTTCACCAGCCCCACGTCGGACGGCGAGAAGCCCATGCCGCGTATCAAAAACGGGGTGGTCATGACCCCGGCGTACGCGTCCGGCAGTTTGAAAAGCACGATTAGCAGTAACAAAACCATAGCGGATCGGCGCGAGAAAAAATCCCTCAGCGGTAGGACGGCGGCGTCGGCGATTGTGCGCGGAGCGTTTGCCCTGTCCGGCGGCTCTGGGCAAACCAGAGTGGTGGCTATTCCGACCGTCATCAAACAGGCCATTGCCAGATAGGTCGCCTGCCAGCCTATGTGGTCGGAAAGGACGAGCGCCGCCGCGCCGGATACGAGCATGGCGATTCTGTAACCCGCGACGAACACCGCGACCCCCTCGCCCCGTTCCTCCTCGCCGAGGACGTCGGTTCTGTACGCGTCTATCACCACGTCCTGCGACGCGGAGAGGAACGACGTGACGACGGCAAGCGCGCCGAGCAGGAGAGGGGCCGACTGCGGGGAGACGAACGCCATCGCGGAGATTGAGGCTATCAGCGCGACCTGTGCTATGAGCATCCAGCCGCGCCGCCTGCCGAGGAACGGGAGGACAAACCTGTCCATAGCCGGAGCCCAGAGGAATTTCAGCGTGTATGGCGCGCCGACCAGCGCGAAGAGGCCGATGGTTTTGACGTCAATTTTTTCGACCGACATCCAGGCTGAGAGGGTGCCGGCGGTAAGGGCGAGGGGCAGACCGGACGAGAAGCCGAGAAAAAGCATTGAGGCGATTTTTTTGTTTAACAGCGCCTTTTTGTAGGTAGAGAAGTCCATGCGCAATCCTACCACCGAAAAAGCCGCGATTTTGCGCCGATATACGCACCGTCTGGCATTTTTCTCCGTCAACATACCCAAACGTATGTTTCCGTCGAAAAATGCGTCGCCGTCGCGTTCTCGACGCAAACTTACGGCTTTTTAAACAACCCGGTCCGCTTATGAGGAGGAGCCTTGCTCCCGTTTTCCGGCTTTGTTACGAGTGGGAAGCGGGTTACAATACTGGACTTCAAGGAGATGGCGCCGTAGCCAAGTGGTAAGGCAGGGGTCTGCAAAACCCTCATCCCCGGTTCGAATCCGGGCGGCGCCTCCAATTTCAGCGTTCTGAATAAAAGTAAACGATGGCAACCACGAAAATGACTGCCGAACAAAAACGCCTAAAGTTTGGCTTTGTGGATGCGCGTTAACTCGCGTATTTCTTTAGCTTGCTCTTCGGATGCATTGGCTTCCCATATTTCGCGCTGTAAAATTTCATGCGGACGGAGAATTTTATTTTCTTCGACGGCAAGCACGAGAGCTTTTAATTTTTCAAACCCAAATGCGTCCAGCATAATCTCCCTTTATACCTATATGCCTAAAAATTGCCCAAAGGTGTTGTCTCAATTGCTAGTTTCGCGCCGATGCCTTTTATCTACTCTCCCACAGCGCATAATAATGCTTATCGGCACTATTGTAAAGTCAAATAATGCTTATACATAGTACCGGAACGGCGGTTAAAACTGATAAGTTGGATTGCAGTTATGGGGAAACTACGTGAAAACTTTGGCGCAAAAATTAAGAACCTTAGAAAAGCCTCGGGGCTGACGCAGGAAAAACTTGCGGAAAAGTCGGGCCTTGACGCCGCCTATCTCGGGGACGTTGAAAGGGGCAGGAGGAACCTGACGATTGATAACATTGAAAAAGTCGCAAAAGGGTTAAAGGTGGAGCCATTTAGGCTGTTCCTTTTTCACCTGGACAGTAGGGACGCCAGTGTTGAAAATAAGGCGATAATTAAAGAGAAAATTTTGGATTACATCGAAACCCTTCCGGAAAAGAAACGAAAAGCCCTTCTTCGCATCGTCTCCGACATCGCGCGTTTTTAACCATACTTCTAATTTCGGTATTAGGAGGCCGCAGGGGCGGGGGCGCGGTTCTCCCTTTTAAGGCTTTCCTCTATCAGGTGGCCGGTGTCGAGTATCAGCGCAACCTTGCCGTCCCCCATTATCGTGGCGCCCGATATGCCGGGCACATCCCTTAGCATCGTTCCCATCGTTTTTATCACCACCTCCTGCTGGCTTTCCAGTTTGTCCACCACCAGCCCAAGCCTCTTTTCGGCCAGACCCACGACCACGACGTACATCCAGCCAAGCGCCGAATTCTCGCGTTCCCCGTCGCGGGCAAAATCCATCCCGTCCATTCGATAGTTCGTCAACTGGCGCGGGAGCCGTTTCTTTTTCATCCTGTCCAGATTAAAAATCCTGTCGAGCCTTGAGAGCGAAAGAACCGAATTTCGAAGGGTTATCATCTCCCTTCCCTGAATCTCGCGGATTTCGTTCGGGGCGATTCGAATGGACTCCACGACGGAGGCTAGCGGAATGGCGAACCTTTCGTCCCGCGACCTCACGACGAGCGTCGGCACTATCGCAAGCGTCAGAGGGAGCCTTATGATGATTCTGGAGCCGGCCCCTAGTTCGGAGCGGATGTCTATTATTCCCTTCAGCCTCGTGATGTTTCTTTTCACCACGTCCATGCCGACCCCCCTGCCGGAGACGAGCGTGGTCGCCTCGGCGGTGGAGAATCCCGGCTCGAAAATAAATCTCAGCACGTCCTTGTCGCTTAATTCCGCGTCGGCGGGATTAAGAAGCCCGCGCTCTATCGCCTTGGCGCGAATTTTTTCCGGGTTCATTCCTCGGCCGTCGTCCGACACCTCAAGGATGATGCTGTCCCCCTCGTGCGAGGCCTTTAGCTCGATGGTCCCGATGCCCGCCTTGCCGGCGGCGATGCGCTCCTTCGGCGTCTCCAGCCCGTGGTCCACGGCGTTGCGGACGAGGTGGACCAGCGGGTCGCCAATCTCCTCGATTAAGGTTTTGTCCAACTCAGTCTTCTCCCCGGTCAGGACGAGGTTTATATTTTTGCCGAGCGTTTTGGAGAGGTCGCGCACTATGCGCGGGAACTTGTTGAAGACGGTTCCAACCTGCACCATCCGCATGGCCATCACCATCTCCTGTATCTCGTTCATGTGCCTGTTGAAAAGCTGGGTGGTGTGGGTTATCTGCTCCGAAATTTTGCTTCGCGGCTGGGTTTTTCTTATCTCCGCGCCGATCTGGTCCAGCCTTGTGCGGTCTATGACGATTTCCCCGACGAGGTTCAAAAGCTTGTCCACCCTCTCCGTGTTCACCCTTATGGTGCCGGACGATTTGTCCTCCTGCCTCTTTTCGCCCTCCGCGGGCGCCTTTGTCGCCGCAGACTCGGCGGTCGCGGGCGGCCTGACCGCGACCCTCGCCGGTCTTTCTGCCTGTTGGATTGGCGTGGACGGCTCGGCGACCTGGGCCGGGCGCGGAGTTTCTTTTGGAGCCGACTTGGCTGTTTTGACAAAAAGTTTTGTAACCGTGTGGGTTATGAAATTCGGCGTTTTCTCCAGCCTTCCGTTTATTTCCTCCAAGGTCATTTTTGACGAAAGAAGGAACCGAAAGCCCAGCGTGAATTTGTTGACGTCGAAATCCGCTATCTCCGGTACGCCCTCTATTTGCGGCACGCGCGCGACGATGTTCCCGATGTTTTCGAGCATGGGAACGATTGAAATCGGGTCGTAGCCCATCTCCAGCGCGTTCCCGTCCATGCCGATGTGAACCTCGAAAATTGAGGTGGATTTTTGCAGTTCGTCGGCGAGTATGGATTTCTCCTCGGGGCTGAGGCCCTGCAGGGCAGGCTCGTTTTCCTCGATGCCGAAGTCGGCCAGCGCCGTCTGGGCGATTTCCGACAGCCCTAGGATTTTATCCATCTGGGCGATCAAGCCTTTTGCGTTCACCCCGGTGTCCTTCCCAAGCCTCGGCTCGTCAGCCAGGAGCCTTAACAGGCCGAGGCATTCGGCGGCGACGCGCTCGAAGGCCGCGGCATCCTTTAACGGCATGTCGGAATCTAAAAGTGCCTCCAGCCTGCCGGACACCAGCCCTATTTTTACGAAGCCGAAAATGACGGCGGTTCCTTTTAGCGACCGAACCTGGTCGTGCAGTTCTGAAAGCGGCTCCGGGTCGCCAGGGTTTTGCGCAAGTTTTTTTAGGGCCGTTTCCGCCGTTTCAACGGAGGACAATGCGTTTCTAACAAACTCGTAAACCAATGACGGATCAGTGGAGGAGACCACCTCCTCGATTGTTTTGCCGTCGGAGCGCACAACCGCCTTTGTTTTTAGGACGTCCGCCGCCGCGTCGACGGGGGCGCCTCCCTGGACGACGACCCTTACGGGATCCATAAAATCTTCCCGCACCTCGGCGGGCTTTTTCTCGGACCCGAAAAGAATCCTGCAACTGACCATCGCGTTTTCCATGATGGTTATGTTTTCGAGGCGGGGGGTCGCGGCGATGAACATCCCGGTGGAGTCCACCTGTTTTAGAATCGGAAGGTTGTCCAATTTCGCCTGCGCCATGCCGCCGGAAATCTCCTTGGAGGTCTCGTATATCCACAGTCCCGCCATGACCATGTCCAATAAGACGGCCGTTTCCTTTTCGTCCAGATTGAACCCAAATATGTCGAACTCCGGGTCGGCAAAATGGACGGACGCAAAATTGGCCGATTGCTTTTTGACGGCGGTCTGCGGCGCGCCCTTTTCCGCCGGGGCCTCCGCCACGGCGGTTGGCGCAGGCTTCGGCTTTTGCGGTTCGTTTTCAGCCGAATCATCCCCCCCGGCGTGTGACCGTTCCAGTGAAATTATGGAGGGGCCGACGTCAATTCCCTTGTCGGTCTTGTTGCGCCGAATCTCCTCCACCAATTTTGTGAGGACGTCCAGCGCGGTAAAAAGCGAGTCCAATATCGGCGGTGTAAGCTGGATTGCGTCGCGCCTGAGGTCGCTAAAAATGTCCTCCATCTTGTGGCAGACCTTCTCGACGTTTTCGAAATCCATCATCCCGGCAAGGCCCTTTACGGTGTGGGCGGCCCTGAAGAGGGAGTCCACCTTCTCTTTTTTGGCGGAGCCGTCGGCAAGTCCCTTTTCGAATTCCAAAAGGGTGGAGTTGAGGGTTTGGATGTGCTCGTCCGTCTCCTCTAGAAACTCGTTAATGAAAGTCGAAAAATCGGTGATGTCCACATTTCCCCTATTACAGCTAATTTTTCCCGATTATAACACCGAAGGACACTTTTTGCATTTTGAACCGCCTTTTTTGCGGTGGTCGTCTAAATTTAGATGAGTCAAGAGGAGCCGGTGTTTTTACCACCCTCGCCAAGTGGTTTGACAAAACATAGCATAAAAATATTTGAAAGAAATACCTTGACTTCTATTCTTGTTTAAAGTATATTTTTGGCGATGAGGAGGTTTAGCGTTTTGCCGGTCAACAATCCGCCAATTAAGCGGTATGTTTTCAATGGGTTTGGCCTATTCCTCGCCCTATTCTGCTTTTTGGGAGCCGGCGTGAAAAATGCCGAGGCCATTCCTGCCTTCGCAAAAAAATATTCCGCGCCTTGCACGCTTTGCCATTCCACCTGGCCTCTGCTGAATGAGGCGGGTGTGAAGTTCAAATTGAACGGGTTCCAGATGTCGGACACCAAGGACGGGGCGGAGGCGGGAAAAGTTAGCCCCTCGTTCGACCTCCACTTGGACGGCAACAAAGGGGTCAACCCCATCAGCTTTCGCCTAAGCGGAGGTCTGGATTTGTTGCAACCGAATTCCGGCCCGTCCACGCCGTCAAACACTACGGGCTCCCTTCCAAATAACTACCCGTGTTGCACCGAGGGGAACACCGCAAAGCTTTATGTCGGCGGAACTGTGGACGAGGACATGGGCTATTTTATCTCCTACAAAATTGGGAACCCTTCCCTCGAACAGGGGTTTGTAAGAATCGCAAACTTTCTCGGCCAAGGGTATGTGGGGGTCGACTTGGGCGCCATGTACACCGCCGACGCCGACGCAGTGTCGCCGAACAGGGAGTGGTTTGGCTCCCCGAACGTCGCCTATTTTGGAACCACCAACACCGGTGGCGGGGACCAGGGCCGTTCGATAGGGTATTCAGACACCGCGCTGAGATTATTTGGAAATCCGGACTACGGGCACTTCACCTACGACGTACTGCTTGCCACCGGCACAAACACAACCACTTCGGCTGTGTCCCAGCGAGGGAGCGCCTTTGGGGCGATGGGAAGGGTGGACGTGGGGGACGTGGCGGGGTCGTTTAGGTATTGGAACGCCAAGACGGCGTCGTACTATTTCTCAAACCCTGGAAAAAACTCCGGGTTCCTAAATTTCGGCACTTCGACCGCCAATTGCGCCAATCTGGGCCCCGCCTGCATCGCCCCCCCGGGCCAGTCGGGCAATCCGGACGAAGTCACGCAGGATTTTATTTTCTCGCTTGACTACAAAACCGAGCGGGCGCAGGTGGACCTCGTATATTTGTGGAACGATTTTTTCGTCGCCCCCAGGTCGGACTTGAACGGCAACACCTACTCGAGGGACGGGGTGCGGCGCGTGGGCGGAAGCCTGGGTTGGATTTATAAATTCAGCTCCCGCGTGGCCCTTGGCGCTCGGTACGGTTTTTCCAACGTTCCGGGCTATTCGGAGACGTACACCGGCCAGAGCGGAGGCACATTTTTTGTCCCGAGTTCCTCCGCGTCGCAGTACGAGTTAAAGTTCGAGATTGCTCCCGTACAAAACGCGAAGCTGTCGCTTGAATGGCTTCTCGATACGTCCAACTTGCGGGCCCGCACCGACGTTTATGGCAACCAATACGTCCTGCAAAATAAATTTGTCCTCCTATGGGATTGGGCTATCTGACTCCTCCTCTCCAAAAATACCCAATTCCATCCCTCGGCCCCGGGGCGTGACACCCCACGGGGCTTCTTTTTTTTTTACGAGCAAAAACGCCTTTCAGACTTCTCATCAGGAGATTGGAAGTATGACAAAAGTAATAGACTAACCGTTAAAACGTGTTAGAATTCAGGCGGTCATCCTTGTGGATAACTACGCGGGGAGGACAGTCAAGGGGGTTTGAAATTAGTTGGGGCGTTGGCCCCGGAAGGAAGTAAAACACAATGAGTAAATTATTATTGGCCGGGGTTTTTAAGCCGTTCGGCGTGGACGACGAGTATGGCGAGGCCCTGTGCACCATGGAATTGCTGAACAACCAGGTTACGCGCGAACAGGGCGTTCATTCACCAAGATCCAACAATCCCAGCTTCGGACTATACCTTATGGCCGAAAACGTGGAGGTTCCGGCCACGGTGCTGGATTTCCCGAGTTGGGAGGAGTTCGCAAAGGAAGTTGACAAGGGAGGCTACACCCACGTCGGTATATCGTTCATTGCCCCGAACGTGCTGAAGGCAAAAAGAATGGCCGAGTACGTGCGAAAAAACAACTCCGAGACGGTCATCATGCTCGGCGGCCACGGCGCGGCGATTCCGGAACTGGACGAAATAGTGGATTACGACGAGCTTTGCAGGGGCGAGGGCGTCACTTGGCTTAGAAAATATTTCGGCGAGGACGTGGACAAGCCCATCATTCATCCCGTCGTGGCTTCAGGCATCAGGAAATACGTCTACGGCGCGCCCATAATAAGCGAGGCCGGGATACTCGTCTCCGGCGTGGGATGCCAGAACACCTGCCGCTTTTGCGCCACGACGCACAAATTTGAAAAGCAGTACACCGCGTTTCTTTCAAGCGGGAAAGACGTCTTCGACGCGTGCGAAAAAACCGGAAAGGCGCTGAAGGTCACCGATTTCGCTATAATGGACGAAAACTTCGGCAAAAGCCCGAAAAGGGCGCGCGAGCTTTTGGCGGAGATGGAAAAGGCCGGAAAGGCCTACACATTCTCCACCTTCTCGTCGGCGGAGACAATCGGCAAACTCGGGGTGGACTTCTTCGTCAGGATGGGCGTGAAGTTCCTCTGGATAGGAATAGAGTCCAAGGCGAACGTTTTTGAAAAGACTGTCGGCGTGGATTTGAACGCGCTCATCGCCGACCTGCAAAACCACGGCGTCACAGTTTTGGCCTCCGCAATCCTTTTCATGGAGCACCACGACAAAGAGACGATAAACGAGGACATTGACTGGGCCATCGGGGTGGAGTCCGACCTCCTGCAGTTCATGCAGTTCGGGCCGATTCCCGGCACGAGGCTTTTCAAGGAGTACCTCGCCGAGGGAAAACTGATAAAAGGGAAGCCGTGGCCGGAACAGCACGGGCAGAGCGAGATTTGGTTCAACCATCCCCACTTCACGCTGGACGAGACGCGCGAGATTACGAGGCAGGCGTTCATCAAGAAATACCACACCCACGGGCCGGGGGTTTTGAACATGGCCCACACCTATTTGAAGGGCTACCTGACGGTGAAGCGCGAAATCGAGGAGCGCGAAAAGGCCGGGATGGTTTGGGACTCCAAGGAACTCGGCTACGTGAAGTCCGACAAGCCGGTCAGGGACGAGTACATGCGGCTGAGGCTCGAGGCGATGAAGACAAGCGCCCTGGAGTTTAGGCCGATATTGAAGCCGGCGGAGATTTACGCGCCCAACTGGGAGTCCGCGCAGAAGGCCCGCATGATAAGGGAAAAATTCTTGGAGACGTTCGGCCCCGTGCCGTTGTCTGAAAAATTGCTGGCCCCGTTCGTTCGGATATTGGCCTGGAATGAAAACAGAAAGTTGAAGAAATACGGCGTCGTCATGCGACAGCCGTTCACGATTCGCCAGACATATCCCGACAGAAAAGGGACGGTTCAAAAATCGTCCGAGCACAACAGGTGGGTGCGGCACAGGGAGCACAAACGACCGGCGGACGCGCTTTCCCACAGCGAGACGAAGTAGAAAACAAACCACGAAATGCACGAAAAGTGGCGGCGGACATGCGGTTGACTAACTCCGTAGTTTTTCGTGCCTTTTCGTGTTTTTCGTGGTTTGTGTTATTTCTTTCGAATTCCGCGTTCGGGGCCGACGCCCCGGAGGGGATGGCCTACGTCAAAGGGGGCTGTTACTCGATGGGCGACGTCTTTGGCGGCGGCCACGCAAACGAAAAACCTCAGCACGAGGTCTGCGTAAACGATTTTTTCATTGATAAATATCTGGTCTCCCAAAAGATTTACAAATCCAAAACCGGTACAAACCCCTCCAATTTTTCCGACTGCCCAAAGTGTCCGGTGGAGACGATTACGTGGGACGACGCGGCTAAATACTGCGCCGGGCTAGGCAAGCGCCTTCCAACCGAGGCCGAGTGGGAATACGCGGCGCGAAGCGGAGGGAAAAGGGAAAAATTCGCCGGCATAGAGGACGAAAAAAAGGTCACCGAATACGCGTGGTTTTTCTCGAATGCCACCACCACCGTGGAGATTGGGACGAAGAACCCGAACCGACTCGGCCTGTACGACATGTCCGGCAACGTGTGGGAGTGGATGAGCGACTTTTACGACAAGCGATATTACGAGCACAGCCCCAAGGATAACCCAAAGGGGCTGGAAAAAGGGGCCACCAGATCGTTGCGCGGAGGCTCGTACACAAACAACGTTGACGACGTTCGCACCACCATTCGCTCGGACTTCGCGCCGGACAGGGGGCTCATGAACGTCTGCTTCCGTTGCGCCAAATAGAATAAAACCACGAAAATCACGAAAAGGCACGAAATGGGGGAGGAAACGGCCCTTTTCCCTTTCGTGTTCTTTCGTGTATTTCGTGGTTTTTTTTGTTTCTACTAGTACGCGATGTCGAAGTCGTCGAACTCGCCTACGAAAGGCTCCCAGTTGACCAGCACCGATTTGACGTTCGCAAGCTGTGGCCCTTCCTTGCACCACTCGGCAAGTTTTTCAAGCGCGCCTTTCTCCCCCTCGGCGACAGCCTCCACCCCGCCGTCGGGAGTGTTTTTAACCCACCCCTTGAGGCCGAGTTTATTGGCCGTCTCGACGGTGTAGGCGCGGTACGATACACCCTGCACTCTCCCCTTGATTGTCAGATGAACCCGAGCCGGTTCCTTCATTCAAGAAATCTCCTCTACGACCTTCTTTGCCGCCTCCAGCGGATTCGGCGAGGATAGTATCGGTCTTCCGACGACGATGTAGTCCGCGCCGTCGTCAATCGCCTCGCGTGGGGTGGCTACGCGTTTTTGGTCGTTCTTTGCCGACCATTCCGGGCGCACGCCGGGGGTGACGATTAAAAATTTTTCCCCAAACTCGTCGCGTAATTTTTTTGTCTCCAGCGGCGAGGCCACAACGCCGTCCGCCCCGGCGTCCAACGCCATTCGGCATAGGTGCGAGACCATTTTCGCGGAGCCGTGTTTAACGCCCGTTTTTTTCAGCTCCTCGTTCGAGAACGAGGTGAGGATTGTGACGGCCAGAAGTTTTGGCGGATTTTTCAACTGCTTTAGCGTCTCGGCGCATTTGGCAAGCGCCTCCGGCCCCGCCAGCGCGTGAACGTTCACCAGCGAGGGTTTTAGCTTGGCGGCGGATTTCAACGCCCCGGCCATGGTGTTGGGGATGTCGAAAAACTTCAGGTCAAGAAAAACGTCCGCCCCCAGCGCGCGTATTCCCGCCACCGTCTCCGGGCCGCCGGCGGTAAAAAGCTCCAGCCCCACCTTAAAAAAGCCGACGGTCGGCGAAAGCTTTTTCGCCCATTTCTTGGCCTCGGCGGGGGAGGGGACGTCGAGCGCGACAATCAGTCGGTCTTTGGGCTTAATTGTTTTCAACCGGCTTCTTCCTTCCAAACAGGTAAATCCACACGAGGCTCAGCTCGTAAAGTACAATCATCGGTATCGCGGTTATGGTCTGGTTAAACACGTCCGGCGTGGGGGTTATGATTGCGGCGATGACGAATGCGGCCACTATCCAATACCTGCGAAAATCCTTGAGCGCCGCCAGCGAGACGAGGCCGATGGAATGAATAATCACCACCACGAGCGGAAGCTCGAATATCGCGCCGAAGATTAGGAGTATCGAAAGGCAGAAGCTCATGTAGGCCTTTACGGATATCATCGGCGTCATTACGTCGCCGCCGTAGCTCATAAGGAAGCCAATCATGAACGGCAGGACGAGGTACCAGCAGAAAACAAGCCCGGCGAAAAAAAGGCCGCTGGCTGACGACACAACGACAACCGCGTATTTTTTCTCCTTTTCGCGCAGGCCGGGCGAGACGAACGCCCAGACGTGGTAGGCAAGGTACGGCACGGTTAAAAACAGCGCCGCATAGAAGGCGATGGTCATGTAGGCCATCAACGCCTCCATGGGGGTGAGGAAAACCAATTTGGCGCCGAGCAGTTTTGAAAAGGGGAGAATCAACTTTTCCGAAAAGTTCCAGGTGACGGTAAAGGCAACGATGAGAAAAAGGACGATGCGGATTATTCGCTTCCTTAATTCCTCCAGATGTTGAAGGAATGAGAGCTTCTCTTCCCGCCCGATTTTTTTAACCATATCCGCGCTATTCTACCCCAACCGCTTTTATTCCGCGAACAAATGGGGAGGCGGTGGGTACACGCTTTAGCGTGTACTTTGGCCTCTTTTTGAGTAGGTGCGAATTTATTTCACAACGTATAAGTAGATGTAAGCTCGCCCGTTGTCTTCGACAAGACTATTCTTGCCAGCCGGAAAAATCTCAAAATCAGAGATGCTAGTTTTTGTATTTTTAGCGACCTTACTGTCGTGATCTTCTTTCTCCTTCTTGGTAAGAGGCTCGCTCGCATAGGCAAATATAACAGTTTGGTCGGCGCCATTTATCTTGCTTTTAAGCGCACGGAGCCTTTCAATGTCCGAGCGAATTGAATCCCATGTACAGTTATGCCCTTTGAGTTCGACTATCGCTCTCAGTCTCATATGTCCCGGCAAAGATGAGGATGCATCTCCAATGAACAAATCAATTTTTTTGTTCTTTAAACTCGGGAAAAATTCTGGGGCCAATTTTTTCCCACCGGACTCAAAGTACCCAAGGTCGTGGTTAATGCGCACTTCCGGGAAACCCCAAAGTCCGTGCTTGAAGACTTCCCGCATAAGAACAGCCTGCATCCAACTCTCGGGCATTCTATCCGACATAATTTTTGGAACTTCCATTGAGCAATTTACCACAGCTTCAAATAAGCAAGGGGCCGTTGCCAAAGCCTTCCCAACCAGTTCATTTATTTCATCGGCTTTCATTTTTGGCTCCCTTCCTTGTTTGCTGGTTTTGTCCTAAGGACTTTCAGGTCAGGGACGATTTTTAAACCGCCCATTGACTGGTATTTGTAGCTTCCCCTGACGGTTACAACGGCTTCTATTACTGAAACGGCCTTTCCCCCTTTTCCGAACGAAATATGATATATGCCGTCGCCGTTCTTATAAAGCGCCTCGAATTCTCCCAGAACTTGAAATGCCGTGCCGTCGAATGGGTAGCAATGTGCGCCATCCTCGTCGTTGGGATTTGCCGGAGGCCAGTTTTCGACAACTCCATTTTTACAATATTTCGCGATAAATGGTTTTACCTCATTTGCGGTTAATCCCCCATAAAAATTCAACGGTTTGGCTTGGCCAGGCGTAATTCCTGCATCCTTCCACGGTTTGGCTTCCTCAGGCGTAAATTCATTCTCCCATACAGATTTATGCCGCCGCCACGCTTTGGCTTCCTGAGGCGTAAATCCAGCGCTCTTCCACGGTTTGGCTTCCTCAGGCGTAAATCCTTCGCTCTTCCACGCTTTGGCGTGCTCAGGCGCAAATTCGGCGCTCTTCCACGCTTCGGCTTCGCTCCCTCTAAATCCATGATCTTCCCATTCATCCGCCCAAGCAAGACCATAATGAGACGTCGTGATAGAAATTAAAAGCAGACAGCCTATAAGAATTTTCTTTAACGTCATATAATCTCCCATTTAAAAATTATGGGTGCATTTTATACCCCCCCCCGCAAAGTCAAGGCCAAACACGGATTTGTTTCCAACCAATGAGATTGGGCGATTTTGACATGTGTACGTTGGGAACGTATAATGGGCCGATGGAAATACTGGAGTCGGCGAAGTTCGCAAAACTCGCCGATGATTACCTTGATGTCGAGGAATTGCGGGAACTAAGGCTGGTTTTGGCCATGAACCCGGAAGCCGGCGTAGTTGTTCCAGCCAGCGGCGGATGCCGCAAACTACGCTGGAGGGGTCGTGGACGCGGAAAGCGCGGCGGTTATCGCGTTATTTATTTTTATCGGAGCAGACCGGAGCAGATATGGCTACTTACGATGTATGCGAAAAACGAAACGGAAAACATATCCGCGGCAATCTTAAAAAGATGGAAACAGGAGATTGAATCATGAAAAAACGGAACATCGGACATGAAGTTTTGGAAAGTATTCGGGAAATTAAATCAGGCGGGGCCGTCCGTAGGACCGTGGTGAGCGTTCCGGGGGAAATAAGGGCCATCAGGGAAAAGATGGACGCAAGCCAGGCTGAATTCGCCGAACTGCTCGGGGTGAGCAAGCGGACATTGCAGGAATGGGAGCAGGGGCGGTGCAAACCGACTGGCGCGGCGCTGAAACTTCTGATGGTGGCCCGCCGCCATCCCGAGGCATTGCATGTTTAAAAATATGGGTTAATTTTATACCCCCCCTGCAATGTCAAGGCCAAACATTAATATGTTTTGTCCGATTATCGGACTGTTGTGAGAAGCCAAATTGGTAGCAACGGGATTCATCCTGTTTCTGCGCCCGCAGTAAATGGTTGAGACTTTAAAATGTGAATCAGAGCGAGCAGTAAACATTTATTTTCTTGTGCGCTCCAAGTCAGAGAGATAAAGCATGTCACTTGATAAAGGTTGCCGAAAAAAGCCCGCCGCAGTAAACGCTTTACGCTTGTATGTTACAGGTCAGAGAGATAAAGCAGGCAACTTGATAAAGGTAGACGAAAGCTACCATAACGTAATTATTTTACTGGGACACCACGCTAGTCCAAGGGCGAACGCCGGCGTATCCGCCGCTTTATTCCGTGGTTAAAGAGGGGTAGACTTGGCGGATGGCGGGACAATGGAAAATCGGGCGTTTCATCGTGTTCTCCCTCCTTCTGCACGCCG
>JACQEX010000081.1 GCA_016200345.1 Nitrospinota bacterium | reverse complement strand
GGCCGTAACTGAAACGCTTATGGAGGTTGCAGTGACCGATTTTACACCAGCTCCCGCAGACTTGACGGACACGCCCTTCGGCATGACTATCGCGACGTTGGCGTTTGCGGTGTTGCCGGAAGGGGCGGTCTGCGTAAGGCCACACGATGTCATTACCAGTACGAATATGACCGGCAACCAACAGGTTTTGATTAGCATTGGGAACTTGAGTGCTTGAGTGCTGAGCATAGCCCCACGTCTAAAAAGTCTCTCCATGTCGGAAAGTGTAAAGTCAAGTTAATATGTGTACCCACCGGGGTCATTTTATTTTCCGAATTTTGAAACGGTAGGTACGGGCTTCAGCCTGTACTGCAACAACAAATTGGCGCTTCGCGCCAATGTACACATTAAAATGCGTACCCACCGGGGTCATTTTATTTTCCGAATTTTGAAACGGTAGGTACGGGCTTCAGCCTGTACTGCAACAACAAATTGGCGCTTCGCGCCAATGTACACATTAAAATGTGTACCCACCGGGGTCATTAAAATGTGTACCCACCGTAGAACTTGTTTTTTAAAAAATAACCTGCGAAGATACGCCTAATTATGAACAAGGACTGGGAATGACGGGAGCGCCGGCGGCCAACGCCACAATCGTGGAGATGCTCCTAAACGGCGGGATTGCCACCAAAACCGCGCTCGTCATACTGGTGTTCTTTTCCGTGGTGGCATGGGCGATTATGATTTCAAAATTTTTCTCATACCGGCGCGCAAGGGCGGACACGGCGGTGTTTCAAAAACTTTTCCTGAGGAACAAAAGCCTGGACGACATTTACAACGCCGCAAGGAAAATAGCCCGTTCCCCGATGTCCGGCGTTTTCCTTGCTGGGTACGCGGAGTTCGAGAGCGAGTTTCGCGCCGCCTCGCTGGAGGAGGACGCGGCCAACAACCGATATTTTCTGGAAAAAATTGACGGCATCGCGAGGTCTCTGGACCGCGCCGTCGCGCAGGAGACAACCGTTTTGGAGAGGAACCTGTTTTTTCTCGCCACCACCGGCTCCATCTCGCCGTTCATCGGCCTGTTCGGCACGGTGTGGGGCATAATGGAGTCGTTCCGGGCCATCGGCCTCACCGGCGCGGCCAACATCGCCGTCGTCGCCCCCGGCATAGCGGAGGCGCTGGTCGCAACCGCCGCCGGGCTTGTAACCGCCATCCCGGCCGTGATGGGCTATAACTATTTCTCCCAACGGGTGAAGGTGTTCGCCACGGAGATGGACAACTTCTCGCTCGACTTCCTCTCGCTCATAGAAAAAAACTTCGTCAAACGAACATAAATAAACCACGAAAGGCATGTCATCCCAGCCCAACTTGCGGGCCGAAGGGACGAAAAACACGAAAAATGGACAGGTAGGTTTGGGGTCGGCAAAACGCAACCTCATTTCGTGCATTTTCGTGTTTTTTCGTGGTTGTATTGTTTTTAAATTGGTATTCGGGGTAGAATCCGGCGCTATGGAAACAAAAAAAATAAAAAGGGCCCTGATATCCGTCTCCGACAAAACCGGACTGCTTGACCTCGCGCGCGCGCTTAAGGAAGCAAACGTCGAGATTCTCTCGACCGGCGGCACAGCCAAACTTCTGGCCGACAACGGCGTGCCGGTCGTTAAAATCTCCGACCACACCGGCCAGCCGGAAATAATGGACGGAAGGGTGAAATCGCTCCACCCAAAAATACACGGCGGACTGCTGGGCGTGAGGGACAACCCGTCGCACATGGCCGACATGGAAAAACACGGCATAACGCCGATTGACCTCGTGTGCGTGAACCTCTACCCGTTCGAGCAGACGGCGGCCAAGGCCGGCGTGGGCGACGACGAGGTGATAGAAAACATAGACATCGGCGGATCGTCCATGATTCGCTCCGCCGCAAAAAACCACCGCGACGTCGTAGTCCTCACCGACTCCGCGGACTACAAGGAGATTATCAAGGCGGTTCAGTCCGGGGCCGGGGCGACGTACGAGCAAAGGAGAAGGCTGGCGCAAAAGGCGTTCACTCGGACCGCCGCATACGACAGGGCGATTTCCGATTACTTTACCGGCGCCAAGGGGGAGGAGTCGCTAAAACTCGACCTTTGCAAGGCGCAGTCGCTGAGGTACGGCGAAAACCCGCACCAGACCGCCTCTTTCTACACGGCGGGGGACGACCTCATCTACACCGGCGCAAACCAACTCCACGGCAAGGAGCTTTCTTACAACAACATTCTGGACATATCGGCGGCTCTGGGGCTGGCGAGGGAGTTTTCCGAGCAGTGCGCCGTCATCATCAAGCACACCAACCCGTGCGGCATGGCGACGGACAAGGACCAGCTGGCGGCCTATAAAAAGGCGTACGAGTGCGACACGGTGTCGGCCTTCGGCTCCGTGCTGAGCTTCAACACAACGCTGACCGCAAAGACTGCCGAGGAAATCGGCAAGACGTTCGTCGAGGCGGTGGTGGCGCCGGACTTCGAGGAGAAGGCGGTGGAGATTTTAAAACAGAAAAAAAACATAAGAATCATCAAGCCGAAAAACTTCTGGCTCGCCGACGGTCTGCAACTAAGAACCGTGACGGGGGGCCTTTTGGCGCAAAGCCCCGACGGAATTTTGTTGAACGAGTCGGATTTGAAGGTTGTTTCCAAACGCCAGCCGACCCCTGTGGAAATGGCGGACATGAGGTTCGCTTACGCCGTCGCCAAGCACGTCAAGTCCAACGCAATCATCTACGCGCGCGACGGCAGGGCCTTCGGCATCGGCGCGGGACAGATGAGCCGCGTAGACTCCTCCAAAATCGCCATCATAAAGGCGCAGGGTCCGGTGAAGGGTTGCGTGATGGCTTCGGACGCCTTTTTCCCGTTTCGGGACGGCATTGACGCCGCCGGGAAAGAGGGAATCACGGCTGTCATATCCCCCGGCGGAAGCGTTCGAGACGACGAGGTCATCAAGGCGGCGGACGAATACGGCATGGCGATGGTGTTCACCGGCGTGCGCCACTTCCGCCACTAACACGGGAAATACAAACCACGAAAAACATGTCATCCGATGAATTTGCGGAGGCGAGAGACAAACTCTTCCCCGGAGACGGGCTTTACCATGAAGTCGTCGGCCCCCAAAAGGGCGGATTTCTGGTTTACGTCCATGTCCGCCATGCCGGTGACAATTATGAAAGGCGTGGCGGAGGTCGCGGGGTTTTTCCTGACCTCGTTCAGCAATTCAAACCCGTCCATGACGGGCATCATGACGTCCGCCACAACCACGTGCGGCGCGCGTTCCTTAATCGCCAAGAGCGCCTCCGAACCGTTCGCGGCCTCCATAATGTTGACGCCCATGCCCGACAGGTAGTTCTTAAGGAGCGCCCGGTGGAATATTTCGTCGTCCACTATCAGCACCACGGGCCTCTCGGCCGGAACCTCGGCGTAAAAGGCGCTACCCGCTCCCTCAATGGATTCCACGGTAAGCGAGCCGCCGTGAAAAACCATAATTTCATGACTGTACGGAAG
This sequence comes from Nitrospinota bacterium, assembly GCA_016200345.1. Taxonomy (GTDB): domain Bacteria; phylum Nitrospinota_A; class UBA7883; order JACRGQ01; family JACRGQ01; genus JACQEX01. The sequence goes on along the minus strand of JACQEX010000081.1, from coordinate 7,890 downwards.
ACCCAGGCCGGTGCCAAGCTCCTGGTCGGTTCCGCGGGTGCTCGTCTTGACCTCGTATTTAAAAATGTCCATTATTATGCGCGGATTAATCCCGACCCCCGTGTCCCTTAACCCCACGGCCGAAGGCCTGTCCTCGGGGGTAAAAAAAGTTATTTGGTCTCCCTTTCTGCAAAATTTAATCGAGTTGGACAACAGGTTTTTGAGAACCTCTCCGAAAAGAACCTGGTCGGCGAAAATTCTTTTTTCGGGATCCACCTTGTTGTCCACCGGAATGCATTTGTTCTCGGCCAAATGGCCCAAGGCTCCGATTGCCGAGGAGACCGCCGAACGGGCGTTGAAGAAGCCTTTTTTCAACGCCAGTTTGCCGGTCTTGAGCCTGTTAATGAAAAATTCCCAGTCAAGCCGGATTTTTCAACACCCTGCTAGACTGGACACCCTCGGACTCCGTTATATCATCGGAGCCGTTGGTAATAACGAAGAATCGGTGATTGAGGGCGTAAAATTTGGCTTTTAAAGGGAACGAGAGGCTTAAATTAAATGGGCTACTGGTCCATCTTGCCGAAATCGCTCGGTTTGATGTTGTCCAGCCAGTTTTTCCACTGGTCGTTCTCCCCTATCACGCTTCCCGTCGAGACGTCGAAGGAGCGCGCCTCGTCTATCACCTTTTTTGCCACCAGTATCGGGGCGCGAACCCTTAGCGCGACGGCTATCGCGTCGGACGGGCGGGAGTCTATCGTAACCTCCATCCCGGCCACCATCAGCGATATGAGGGCGTAGAAGGTGTTGTCCTTTAGGTCGTTTACGCAGACGTAGTTCACCACGGCGTCCACGCCGTCGAAAATATTTTTTATAAGGTCGTGCGTCATGGGGCGCGGGGTGGTTATTTTTTCCATCTCCAGCGCGATTGCGTTGGCCTCGAAGATGCCGACCCAAATGGGAAGCGCCCTTTTCCCCTCCAAATCCTTAAGGATGATTATGGGCATGTTTGTGACGGGATCGAGGGTAAGCCCCTCCACCTTCATCTCTATCCGCTGGTTTTCGTTTTCCATTTTATTTAGCCATCACCCCGAACAAATTGTACCCCAAAACCCTCGTGATTGTAATTTTCAACGTCTCCCCCTTCAGCTTAGAATCGCCGTCGAAAACCACCAAATGGTTGTGCGGGGTCCGTCCGTGCAGTTTCTTGCCGGAAAACTCCGTCTGCGGCCCGAGGCAAAGAGCCTCGTGCGTCGTGCCGACCATCCCGCCGAGCTTTTTCGCCATTATCGTTTTGTGGAGCGCGTTGGCCTCGTCGAACCTCGACTGCGAAACCTCGCGGGAGTGGACGCCCTCGAAATTCGCGGACGGCGTCCCCGGGCGGGGCGAGTAGTTAAAAAGAAAAATCGCGTCGAACTCGACCTCCCGCATCACGTCCATGGTTTTCTGAAAATCGTCCTCCGTCTCGCCGGGGAACCCGACCATTACGTCCGTCGAAATCGCCGCGCCGGGAACGGCCATTTTCAGCCGCGCCACCTTGTCCAGATATTCCTCGGCCGTGTAGCCGCGGTTCATCGCGGACAAAACGGCGTCGCCCCCCGCCTGGATTGGAAGATGAATCGAGGGACATATTTTTTTCGAGCCGGCCATGACGCCTATCAACTCGTCGCCGAGGTCTTTTGGATGCGACGTCATAAACCTTATCCGCACTATTCCGTCCACATTCTCGACAAGGCGCAAAAGCGCGGGGAAATCCACGCCGCCCCCCTTGTACGAATTTACGTTTTGCCCGACGAGAATAACCTCGCGGCACCCGCCGGAGGCGAGCGAGCGAACCTCCGCCAAAACGGAGTCCGCCGGACGGCTTATCTCCGGCCCGCGCGTGTAGGGGACGATGCAGTACGAGCAGTGGTTGTCGCACCCTTTTGCTATGCCGACCGGGGCCGAGACCTGGCCTTCAATCGGCCCCAGACCGTCCCAAATCGTGTGGTCGGCAAAGTCGGCCTCCGCCTGCCTCGCGCCTGTGGAGACGAAATCCGCGATCATCGCCGGAAGCCTTTCCATGTTGTCCGGCCCGAACAAAATATCCACCATCGGGGCGCGGCGGAAAAGCCCCTCCTTCCTCAGCGAGGCCATGCACCCGCCGAGGGCGATGAGTTTTCCGCCGCCGGTTTTTTTTAGCTCCGCAAGCCTGCCGAGCTTGGAGAAAACCTTGTTCTCCGCCTTTTCACGAATCGAGCAGGTGTTGAGCAAAATTACCTCCGCCTCCTCCGGCGTGCATACGGGCGAGTGGCCGCTTTTTGACATGATGGACTCGATTTTTTGGGAGTCGTATATGTTCATCTGGCATCCGAACGTCAGCAAATGGTACAGCATATTCTTCCCCGGACGCTCCGGTTAGACGTGTTGGTCGCGCCCTCTGCCGGTGACCCACACGGCGAGCGCGAACGTCACCGCGCAAAACAGGGCGATTACGACGGCGCAAATCCAAAACGGGGGAAGCCCGGCGCCGGTGTTTTGCGGGAAAAACTCCCATTGCAGGGCCGCCACGCAGTAAGTGAGCGGGTTAATCTTGACGATTACGTCGAGCCACCCCGGAAGATTTGAAAGCGGGAACAGCGCCCCGGAGACAAGCCACAACGGGACGAGCCCCATGTTCATCACGGCGTGGAACCCCTGGGTGGAGTCAATCACCCACGCGAGGACAAACCCTATTCCGGAGAGCGAAAACGCGACGCCAAACAAAACAAGCAACGAAAGCATAAGAGTGTCCGGGTGAAGCTCTATCCCCACCAACGGCGCGGCGGCCAAAAACGGAAGCCCCTGCATAAAGGCGAGCGACGCGCCCCCGAAAAGCTTGCCGATGACGACCGCCGAGCGTGGCGCGGGCGACACCAAGACCGATTGTAAGAATCCCTCCTTGCGGTCCTCTATGACCGTCATGGTGGAAAAAACGGCGGTGAAAAGAAAAATCAGCACGAGCGTGCCGGGGTAGAAATACTGGCTGTAGTCGAGCCCGCCCATGTGAAAGGAGCCTTTCAACCCGGAGCCGATAAAAATCCAGAAAATCACGGGCGGAACAAGCCCGCCTATCACCCTTGGTTTGTCCCTGTAAAAACGAACCATCTCCCTGCGCCAAAGCGAAACGGAGGCGAGCAGAAGCCTATCCATCGGCCCTCCCCAATTCGGCGGAGCCGAGCGTTTTGCCGGTGAGGCGGATAAAAACGTCCTCCAGCGCCGGTTTGCCGAGCGTCACCGCCCTGACCTGGCCGGGGAACGCCTCCACCACCTTCGGGATAAACTCGTGCCCCCTTGCAAGTTCTATCCGAACCGCGCCGGCAACTACGGACGGGGCGGCGCCAAATTTATCGCGTATCTTTTCGGACAAATCCTCCGGCGCGTCGCAATGGATGGCGATGACGTCGCCGCCGATTAGCGATTTTAATTTTGCGGGCGAACCGGCGGACATCACGCGCCCCTCGTTCATAATCACGAGCGAGTCGCACCTGTCCCCCTCGTCGCCAAGGTGGGTCGTAACCACCACCGTCAATCCCGCGCTTTTTTTAAGCCCTACGATGGCGTCCCAAAGCTCCCGCCGGGCCGACGGGTCCAGCCCCGTGGAAGGCTCGTCCAGTATAAGAAGTTTCGGGCTTGTCAAAAGGGCCTTCGCCAGCTCCACCCTTCTGCGAAGCCCGCCGGAGAGCGTTTCCACGTACTCGTCGCGCCTGTCGGCAAGCCCAAAAACTTCCAGCTGGCGCGTAATGTTTTTCTTCAGCGAATCGCCGTCCATGCCGTACAAATTTCCGTGGTGTCGCAGGTTTTCCGTAACGGTGAGTTTTTTGTCCAAGCTTGGATGCTGAAAAACCACGCCGATTAGTTTTCGCGCCTCGTCCGCGTCGGTTCTTAAATCGTGCTCGAATATGCTGGCCGAGCCGGAGGGGGGCGCGACAAGCGTGGAAAGTATTTTAAAGAGCGTGGTCTTGCCCGAACCGTTTGGCCCCAGGAAGCCGAAAATCTCCCCCTCGGACACGAGAAGGTTTATCCCCTTAAGCGCCTGGACCTCCTTGGATTTGCCCTTCGCCGGGTAGGAGTACCTTAAATCCCATGTTTCTATCGCCAACATCCGCCGGATTATAGCAGAAGATAGAAGTAAGAATACAGAATACAGAATCCAGAAGTTGGAGGCGGCTTGCCGCCATTTAAAGAAGGCGACATGAGTGTCGCCTCTACCATTCTGAATTCTGAATTCTGGCTCCTGACTTCTGTATTCTTTTCTGATGACATTGGGCGGAATATAAAGTATTTTCCCCTGATGCAAGAGCTAAGGGAATTTTCGACCGTTCAAACGATAACCGTGATGGCGTTGCCCCTTGTTTTCGCCATCGTCCTTCACGAGGTGGCGCACGGATACGTGGCGTGGCGCAAGGGGGACGACACCGCGAGGGTCATGGGGAGGCTGTCGCTAAACCCGCTGGTTCACATAGACCTTTTCGGCACGATCATCCTTCCCCTGGTCTTCTTTTACTCCACTGGGATGCTGTTCGCGTTCGCAAAACCGGTTCCCGTGAACTTTATGGCCCTTCGCAGGCCGAAGGAGGACATGGTCTGGGTGGCGGCGGCCGGCCCCGGCACCAACGTCGTTTTGGCCCTACTCTCCGCGCTCGGAATAAAACTTATGACCGCCGCTTTTCCCGAGACGTCGCCTTACATCGCCTTTATGAACGTCTCAAAAATTCCGCTCGACGCGTCGCCAGTGCTTTTCCCACTCGTGGGAATGCTGTATTACTCCGTAATTCTTAACGTGATACTGGCGATAATAAACCTAATCCCCATCCCCCCGGCCGACGGCGGACGAATCATGGTCGGCCTCCTACCGCGAAACGCCGCCATAGCCTACTCGCGAATAGAGCCGTTCGGCATGATACTGCTGATAATTTTGATAATGTTCGACCCCTTCGGCGTGACACACAGGGTTCTGTCTCCGCTTATCTCCACGCTGGTGGGCCTTTTACTATGACGAAAAAGCGCGTCCTAAGCGGGATGCAGTCCTCCGGCAAACTGCACCTTGGCAACTACCTCGGCGCGCTTGAAAACTGGGTGACCATGCAGGAGGCCTACGACTGTTATTATTTCGTGGCCGACTGGCACGCGCTGAGCTCCAACTACGAGGAGACCGACGGGCTAAAGGACAACATAGTGGATCTTGGCGTTAACTGGCTCTCCGCCGGGATTGACCCGGAAAAAAGCGTGATGTTCATCCAGTCGCTCGTTCCGCAACACGCGGTTTTGTTCCTTCTGCTCGGCATGATAACCCCCATCCCTTGGCTGGAGCGCGTCCCCTCCTACAAGGAAAAACTTGAAAACGTAACCGACAGGGACATGCACACCCACGGATTTTTGGGCTACCCGGTGCTACAGGCGGCGGACATCGTCCTTTACAAGGCCGATGTTGTGCCGGTTGGCATTGACCAACTGCCGCATCTGGAGCTTACGCGCGAGATTGTCCGCCATTTCCACAACATCTATAAGACAAAGGTTTTCGTGGAGCCGGACGCAAAAATGGCGGAGGTGAAAAAACTCCCCGGGCTCGACGGACGAAAAATGAGCAAAAGCTACGGAAACGCGATTTTCCTTTCGGACACGCCGGATGAGAGGGATAAAAAAACTTCGCTCATCGTAACCGACCCGGCGCGGGTGCGAAAAACCGACAAAGGGGACCCCGAAAAGTGCGTGGCCTACGCCTTCCACAAAGTGTTCAACAACGCCGGGAGAAACGCGGAGATTGCAAACGACTGCCGGAACGCGAACATCGGATGCGTGGCCTGTAAAAAAGAGCTGGCAAAAAATATTGCCGAATACATGGCGCCGTTCGACGAGAGACGCGCAAAATGGGCCGGTAGAAAAAACGAGGTTATGGACATCCTGCGCGCCGGGAGCGACAAGGCGAGGGTGGTTGCGGCGCAGACGCTGGCCGAGGCGGAGGCCGCCATGAAAATAGACCTCCAAAAAATATAGGAAAACCACGAAAAGCACGAAAAGACACGAAAAATGGAAAGCTTGCTTTGCCAAACCAAAAGCATCCCCTTTCGTGTTCGTTCGTGTTTTTCGTGGTTAACCTCCCCGTTTTCCCACTCTGTGTCCTCTGTGCCTTCTGTGTCCTCCGTGAATAACTTCCCCTCCCCTTTCGTGTTATTTCGTGTTATTTCGTGTTATTTCGCGTCTTTCGTGGTTAATTCACTTTCGCCGGTGATATACTCTCGGAAATCATGGAAAAATTTTTAAGGCGAAAGGACTACTCCTCCCAGCTGGGCAAATTCGAGCAAAAACTCGGCGTGTGGGACGTGACCGCCATCGGCATCGGCGGCACAATCGGCGCCGGTATTTTCGTCCTTACAGGCAAGGCCGCCTCGCACACCGGCTCCGGCGTAATCCTATCCTTCATCCTTTGCGGAATCGCCGTCGGCATAACCGCCCTCGTTTACGCCGAGCTTAGCTCCGCCTATCCCATCTCCGGCAGTGCGTACAGCTACACGTACCTCTCGCTCGGCGAGGGGTTCGCGTGGCTGGTCGGCTGGGAGCTTTTGCTGGAATACGGAATGGCCACCGCCGCCGTCTCCACCGGATGGTCGAGCCATCTTCGGCAGTTTTTGGGGGAGCATTTTCATTTTTTTCTTCCGGTCGCGCTGACGGGCTTCTTTAACCCGGCGGAAGGGACGTACCTCGACCTCTTCGCAATGCTCTCGGTCATCGCCGTGTTCGCCTTCCTCACAATCGGAATAAAGGAAAGCTCCGCCGTAAACTCCGTCATCGTCGTAATCAAACTCGCGGTGCTGGGGCTTTTCATCTTCATCGGCGTTAAATACGTCCGCTACGATAACTTCAAGCCGTTCCTTCCCGCGGGCTGGACGGGCGTTTGGGAGTCGGCCTCGCTCATATTCTTCGCATACCTGGGATTCGACGCGGCCTCGACCGTCGCCGAGGAGACAAAGGACCCGAAAAGAACCGTCCCGCTCGGCCTGATGTTTTCGCTTGGAATCAGCACCCTTCTTTATGTGACGGTGGCGGTGGTTCTTTGCGGAACCGTCCCGTACCAGCAGATTGACCAGAAGGCGGCGCTTGCCTCCGCCATGTACAGGTCGGGCGAGCCCTTCGCCGGGGGCGTGATTGACATCGGCGCGGTGTTCACCATCACTAGCGTCATGATGGTGATGGGCATCGGCTACACAAGGGTGGTATACGCGCTGGCGCGTGACGGGCTTCTCTTTAAGGCCTTGGGCGACATCCATCCAAAATTCAAAACCCCGTACAAGGCGTCCATACTTGGCGGCGCCTTTTTATGCGTCCTCGCCGGGCTTGTTCCGCTCGGCGTTCTTGCGGAGCTTATAAACATCGGCACGCTGTTCGCGTATTTCATGGTCGGCATCGCGGTGATCGTGATAAGAAAAACGCACAAGGCCAACCCGCGCTTCACGGTCCCCTTCGCAAAGGTTCTGCTTCCGCTGAACTTAATTCTTATCGTCTTCATCATGGCGGGTCTTCCCGGCGCGACGTGGCTTAGGTTCGGCCTCTGGTCGCTTTTGGGGCTGACTATTTATATGCTGTACGGCAGAAAACAGAGCGCCATGAACGCGCAGTCCTGACATTTTCAAATAAAATCAACCAATATTTTTAGAAATAATGCGGGCCCTTTTTCATTTTTTTGTAAATAAATCTAGTATTGATGTATCATTTTGTTGAAAATCAGCGGGTCTTATAGAGTTTGGGGTTGGTGCCCGAAAGTGGCCTAAAGTTAGTTGAAATTTAAGTATGACCTCACCTGCTAAAATGTTTTTATAGAAGAAACAATCAAAGCAAGGAGGTCATGTGAAGAGAGTAACCGAAGTAGTGATGAAGGGCAAGCCGGGGATGCTGGAG
>JACQEX010000077.1 GCA_016200345.1 Nitrospinota bacterium | reverse complement strand
TGGAGCGCACAAGAAAATAAATGTTTACCGCTCGCTCTGATTCACATTTTAAAGTCTCAACCATTCACTGCGGGCGCAGAAACAGGATGAATCCCGTTGCTACCAATTCGTGTTGGTGCATGCACCGCCTGTAAAGGAGATGCTGGGACACTACACCAGGCTCTTCAAGCTTTGTTATCTCATATTTTGTTGGTAGTATAATCGCAGGTGATTCTGTCTTGGAGTGTCGGGCGCGGCTATTTAGGTATTAATGTGTTGGAGTCCGTTGAATGTCTGATGTGATTGGAAAACCAAAGGATTCGAGGGAGAGGGGATTGAGGTTATTTCTTGAGCCCGAAAATTTCGAACTTCAAGACGGTTTTGGGGCAAAGGTTATATGACGGAAGAATTGGAAAAGCCAATACCAGCGGTCAGGGACAAACGACTCGAGCAGTTGCTCGAAATCATGCAGAGCGAGATTAAGAATTACGCCTTGCAGACGTCGGCCGAAATAAACCGCCTTTCAGAGATTGGAATCGCGCTCTCCTCCGAGCACGATCTGGACAAACTATTGGAGATGATAGTGGACGAGGCGAGGCGATTTTCAAACGCCGACGCCGGGACGCTCTACCTGTTGGACGGCGACAAACTACATTTTAAAATTCTTCAAAACGACACCTTCAAGGTCAGGATGGGCGGAACGTCGGGAAACGAGATAAAGCTTCCGCCGGTGCCGATGGCAAAGACCAACGTGTCGGCCTTTTGCGCCCTTACGGGCGAGACGGTAAACATTCCGGACGTATACCACGCGGAGGGGTTCGACTTCACCGGCCCGCGAAAATACGACGAGGCCACGGGGTATCGCTCCAAATCCATGCTCGTCGTGCCGATGACCAACCAGGACAAGGAGATAATAGGCGTTCTTCAACTTCTTAACGCCAAGGACATAAAAGTGGGCGAGGTCATAGCGTTCGGGGACGAGTTTGTGGCCTTGACAAAATCGCTCGCCTCGCAGGCGGCGGTCGCTGTTACAAACGCGCGGCTTTTGCGGGACATGGAAAACCTTTTTGACTCGTTCGTGACCGTAATGGCGACCGCGATTGACGAACGATCCCCCTACACCAGCGGCCATATAAAAAAGGTGGCGGAGCTGGGCATCATGATGTGCGAGACCCTGAACGAGATAAACGAGGGGAAACACCCGGACCTGAAGCTGACCAACCCGGACAAGTTCAAGGGCGTCAGTTATTCCAAAGACCAGTTGAAGGAGATGAAGATTGCCGGCTGGATGCACGACATAGGCAAAATAACCACCCCCGTGCACGTTGTGGACAAGGCCACGAAGCTGGAGACCATCACCGACAGGATAGCCCTCGTCACCCAGAGGTTCCACACCATCATGGAGATGCACCGCGCGGAATGGCAGGCTCGAAAAGTAGCCATTCTGGAACAAGGCGAATCCAGGGAGGGGCTGGCCACGGAGGAGGCGGCGTTTAACGAGCAAATTGCCAAGCTGAAGGACGACCTCGCGTTCATCACCTCCACCAACAAGGGGGGGGAGTTTATGGACGACGGCAAGGTGGCTCGGATAAAAGAGATTGCGTCTCGAAAATTTGTCCGCGACGGACTGGAGCAAAACTATCTGACCGAGGACGAGGCCCTGAACCTTTGCATTCGCAAGGGGACGTTGCTCGACTCGGAGAGAAAAATCATGCAGGACCACATCGTCGTCACCATCAAGATGCTGGAAAAAATACCGTTCACCAAGAAACTGGCGAACGTCACCAAGTTCGCCGGCTCCCACCACGAGTGCCTTGACGGAACCGGGTACCCCAAAAACCTTAAGGGGGACGAGATTCCGCTGGAGGGGCGCCTGCTTTCCCTGGTGGATTTCTACGAGGCGCTCACCGCGAGCGACAGGCCATACAAGAAACCGATGCCGATTAAGAAGGCGTTTGAAATATTACAGATGGAGGCCGAGCACAACAAGTTGGACAAAGATTTGTTGGAACTTTTTGTAAAGGCGGGGATACACGAAAAATTCATCAAAAAATATCCTCCGACGGTTCATCCCGAAAATCCGGCGCCGCCGCCGGCGCAGGCTCCCGCGCCTGCCGGTAAACCGGAGTTGGCGGCAAAATCGTAACAAGATTGGTGGTTTATAAAATAGGTTTTGGAGGCGTTCCGCGTTGTTCGCCGGGCTTACACGAACCGTTCGGACTGACATTAATAGTGGGGTTGAAAAATGCAAATACATGACTTGTTGATTAAATCTTGCGAGGACGGCAATCCTAACGTTCGCAAGGCCTCGGCCGTCGCGCTTGGCGACCTAAACGTGGCAAGCTCCAAAATAACGCTGGCCAAACTTCTAAGGGATCCCGAGCCGGTTGTCGTGGAGGCGGCGATTTACGCGCTGGGCAAGCTTAAGGCGACAGACGCCGCGGATCATCTCGTAAAACTTTTGGGGACCGAAGGGGACCCCGCGAAGGGAATCATGCAGGGGGTGTCGCTTAAGGGAGACGAGGACGGGGCCGCGCCGTCCGCAGGCGCGGGTCCTCTTGGCGCGGGCGGTGGAAAGAAGCCGACAATCCATTGGAAGGTTAGAAAGGCCGCCGCCCTAGTTTTGTGCAAGATAAAGCCGGAGCTGGCCGTGAACAGGCTCATCGCGGTTTTGGACAACGAAAATCCGAACGTCGTGGTCGCCGGTCTCACCGGTTTGGGGAACATGGAGTCGGAGGAGGCCGCGCCCAAAATGCTCGAGTTGCTTAAGGCCGAGTCGTGGGAGATAAGAAAAAGCGCGGCGACGGCTCTTGGCAAGATTTGCTACGCCCCGGCCGTGCCGGCGCTTGTCGCGTTGTTTGCCGACACGCGGTTCGCGGTTCGCGTGGAGGCCGTCATCGCCTTGAACCACATTAAATCCGAGGATTCGCTGGAGGCGCTCATGGCGGCGTTGAAGAAGGACGACAACCCGGACGTAAGGCGGACGATTGCGGTGGCCATCGGCAACATGAAGAGGGAGAAGTCCATCCCCGCCTTGGTGGAGGCGTGCAAGGACGAGATTTGGCAGGTTCGAAAGGCGGCCGTAACCGCGCTCGTCAATTTCAAGACGCAATCCGCGGCCAACGCGGCCATGGAGGCGATAGCGGACGCGAGCGACGAGGTGCGCATGGCGGCCTCGCAGTGCTATATAAAACTTTCAACCGCGCTTGCTTTGGCGCACAAAGGGGCCGGTGATGTCGGTGACTGACCGTGAACAGCTCTCGGACCGGGAAAAACTGGAGCGCCAGACAGACCTTGTAAACATGATGGTTCACGACCTCAAAGGCCCCCTAATGGAGGTTATGGCCAATTTAGACCTGGTGATAAACACTCCGGGCATAGACGACATGGTCAGGGAATGCTCCGCCACAGCCATGACGGGATGCGAGAACATGACCGAGATTATTTCGGACATTCTTCAAATAGGGAAGTTGGAGGCCGGACTGCTAAAGCCCGAGATGGGCAGGCTGGACATGTCGTCGCTGGCGGAGGAGGGGCTGAAAAAAATGCGCCATACGATGGAGGACAAAAACCTAATCCCGGTTTTTAAAAGTTCGGGGCCGACGTTTGTCAGGGCCGACAAAAAACTAATCATCCGTGTTCTTGCCAACTTGCTGATTAACGCAATTAAGTTCTCCCCCAACGGAGCCAGGTTGCAGGTGATTGTGGACAAGAGGGGCGGGAGGGCCAGGTGCACCGTGAAGGACGAAGGGCCGGGAGTGCCGGCGGAATATAGGGACGCGATATTCGACAAATATGTGCAGGTGGAGCTTAGGACGCACCGGGTTCCGGGCGGCGCGGGACTGGGGCTTACGTTCTGCAAACTGGCGATGGAGGCCCAAAACGGAAGGATAGGGTTGGAAAACACCGAGCACGGAAGCGAGTTTTTTTTCGAGGCGGCCTTGGATGGCTGAAAAGGAAGTTAAATCGCGCAAGCTAAAAATAGTCATCGCCGACGACGTGGCCAACATGCGCAAAACGCTTAAATCCATGCTTCATTCCCTGGGCTATCGTTCGGTGCTGGAGGCGAACGACGGCGACTCCGCGCTGGCCCAAATCAGGACAAATCCCACGGATATTGTGGTGTGCGACTGGAATATGCCGAGAATGTCCGGCGTTGAGTTGTTGACGGAGGTTCGCGACGACCCGCGAATGCGCGACATGCCTTTCATAATGATAACGGCGGAATCGGACGAGGCGCAGATAGTCCGCGCCGCCGAGGAGGACGTTGACGGCTACCTCATAAAACCTTTTGTCGCCAACACCCTGGAAAAAAAAATAAGCTCGGTTTTGGAGAAGCGGGCCAACCCGCCCCCGGTGGAGGTTCACCTTCGGATGGCGCTGGTCTACGTGGACAACGGAATGTTTAGCGACGCGCTGGCGGAGTTGGACAGGGCGCGCGGATTACTGCCGGAAAGCGCGAGGATAGAGCTTGCCTACTCGAAGGTGTACGAGCGGAAGGGAGACGCAAAACAGGCCGAGAAGGCCATTAGGAGCGCCATGGTGTTAAATCCCCGCTACTTAAAGGCCTATAATTACATGGCCGAAATGCAGGTAAAAGCGGGGGACGAATCGGGCGCGTTGGAGACGCTGACCAGCGCCGCGCGTCTCAGCCCGAACAATCCCAAAAGGCTTGTGACCCTCGGCAAAATTCAGCTTAAGCACGGAAGGATGGAGGAGGCGAAAAAAACCTTTTCCAACGCCATGGCGAATCTTACGCACGACAAGGGGGTTCACGCCGAGATTGGCGAGGCGTATTTGGCGAACGGGCAGGAGGACTTGGCGATAGAGGCCTTCGGCAAGTCGTTGGAAATTGCAAAGGACGTTCGCGTTTACAACAGGCTTGGCATCGCCCTGCGCCGCAAAAAACAATTTAAGGAGGCGGTGGACAATTACGAGAGGGCTTTGGAACTTGACCCCAATGACGAGGTGTTGCATTACAACAAAGGCCTCGCCCTGATGGAGGACGGAAGGATACCCGCCGCCACCGAAGAATTTAAGCTCGCTCTGGAGATTGATCCGGACTTCGCGGAATGCAAGGAAGCGTTGAAAAATGCCGGAAGGGATTCATACGGCGGCCAGGGGGCCGACGGATATTTGGGAAAGACAAACGAGGGGGGCGGGGGGGCCCTTCCCTGGGACGACTCGTCGAAATCTTCGGACCCCTACGACATGTACGGATCACTGCGCTCGGATTAGGGCGAGCCCGTCTGATTAAATAAAAACATGGCCGAGAAAAAACGAAAAACGGAGCTGGACATAGAGGGGATAACCCCGCAGAAGGCGCCAGAGCCGCCCCCTCCTCCGGCGCACGAGGAGCCTCCTCCGCCGCCGCAAATTGACGAGCCGGTGGAGGAGGAAAAACCAAAGTCCAAGCCCAATAAAAAAACACTCGTCATGGCCGCGGTCGTCGGCGGGATTCTTTTGGCGTTGGTGGCGACGTTTTTAATCGTCCGCAACGGCAAAAAAAATTCCGCGACAGAAACACAAAAGGTCGAAAAAAAATCGGTCGAGAAAAAAGTGGAAAAGCCGAAAGAGCCTTCGGCGCCGGCCGTTCCGAAGCCCGTTAATTTACCCATGGAGCCGTTCACTCTTTCTTACAAGGACGGCGGGGGCGACAAGTTTATTAGGCTGGCCTTTACGGTGCAATTAAACGGCGAGGAGGGCCTTGCGGAGGCAAAGGAAAACATGGCGCTGATTCGAAGGGGAATTTTATTTTATTTGAACTCTAGGAGCAAGAAGGACCTTTTTTCTGAAAACCTCAGGGGCGAGATACTAAAGGACATTAAATACAACATGGACAAATCGCTTCAAACGGGCAAGGTTCAGGCCGTTTATATAAGCGAATTCATGGTTTATTAAACCTTTAACCCGCGCTTTTTATTTCGGGGTGAAGGTGGCAGGCCGCAAGGTGGTCGGCTGAGGTTGTGACAAGCGGCGGTTCTTTAAGTTTGCAAATATCCATAACCCTCGGGCAACGCGGGTTAAACCTGCAACCGGCCGGCATCGCGTACAGGGGAGGCACAATGCCGGGGATTTCCCTCAGTCTTCCGCCCCCCTTGATATTTCTCATCGCCGGAATGGATTCCATCAGGCCGACCGTGTAGGGGTGCATCGGGTTGGCGAAGATGCTGGAAACGGAGCAATACTCCACAATTTTTCCGGCGTACATCACGGCCACTTTTTGCGCGTATTTGGCCACCACCCCCAAATCGTGCGTGATAAGAATCACCGACATGTCGGACTTCGCCTTAAGCCCCTCGATAAGATCCAAAATCTGGGCTTGTATCGTAACGTCCAGCGCGGTCGTTGGCTCGTCCGCGATAAGCACGGATGGGCCGTTCGCCAAGGCCATCGCAATCATCGCCCTTTGTCGCATTCCGCCGCTTAGCTGGTGAGGATATTCGTTCGCCTTTTGCTCCGGGTCCGGCATTCCGACCTTTTGCAACATTTCGACGGCCCTTTCCCTTGTTTGGGCGCGCGACAGGTTGGTGTGGATGGCGACGGCCTCGGCGATTTGGGAGCCGATGGTGAAAACGGGGTTCAACGCGGTCATGGGGTCTTGAAAAATCATCGCGATTTTACCCCCGCGAATTTTCCGCAGACTCTCGTGGTCCATCGCCAGAATGTCCTCCCCCTCGAAGAATATCCTCCCCCCGGCAATTTTACCTGGAGGCTCTTGAACAAGACGGAGTATCGAAAGGGCGGTCACGGATTTCCCACAGCCGGATTCCCCGACTATTCCGAGGCACTCGTTTGCGGCAAGCGAAAAAGAGACGTCGTCAACGGCGTTTCCGTATCCCTCGGCGTAATTGAATCCCACCCGAAGGTTTTCAACGGACAAGACCGGCACTTTTAAAATCCGCCCTAGTTAAATTACCCGGCGTGGGGCCGGGTTTGTTTTGAAGGTTTTGGGGACTATTTGGGGGCCCATTTGTCCACTTCCGCCTTTAAGTCATTTGGCTTGAACGGTTTTTTAAGGTATCCGTTGGCTCCGAGTTTTACGGCGCGTTCCTTGTCGTCGTCCTTCCCCTCGGTGGTCAGCATTATGACGGGAATGGATTTTAATTTTTCATCGCCCTTGATTGTCTTTAAAAGCTCCAATCCGTTCATGTTGGGCATGTTGACGTCGCAAATAATCAGGTCAACGTGGTTTTTCGCCAGGGCGTCAATCGCCTCCAATCCGTCCTCGGCCTGCAACTCCCTCTCGAAGTTGGCGATTTTCCTGAGGGCGAAACCCACCATGGTCCTGAAGGTGGGCGAATCGTCAATAATCAAAACTGTCCTAGGTTCACTCATTGTTCAACTCCAAACCGCTTTTTCACGCGCATAACAAGACCATTCTACAAAAAAATCCCTTAATGGCAAACATCCGTCAAATCTCCTCGATAATCGCGCCGGCCATTTCGTCAAGGCCCGCGATTCTATCCACCAATTTTTCGTCAATCGCGGCCTTTGGCATGCTGGCCACGACGCATGATTCCTCTGACTGCGCCATCGAAAAGGAGCCTAAGGCCTTTAACTTTCTAAGCCCGACAAGCCCGTCGTTTCCCATTCCCGTCATAATTATCGGCATCGCCTTCGCGCCAAAAACTTCCGCCGCCGAGTCAAAAAGCACGTTTATGCTCGGATAATACAGCACGTCGTCCGGCAGTGAGGTGATGGTCGCAACCTTATCGCCGCCTCTCTCCTTAAACATCATGTGAAATCCTGATTTTGCGACGAGAACCCTACCGGGGATTATAGCATCACCCTCCTCCGTTTCTTTTACCTCAATCTTGCTGTGGTCGTTAAGGCGATCGGCCATGGATTTTGTGAATCCGGGCGGCATGTGTTGCGCAACCACCAATGCGGCCGGAAAATCCGCCGGCAGGTGCGGGATGATTTTTTGCAACGCCGGCGGCCCCCCGGTCGAAATGCCTATAAGCACCACCTCCACGTCCCTTTTACGGGTCGTGCGCGCCGCTTTGTACGGAACGACCGGTTTTTTATAAGAGAGAAGTTTGAATCTCAGGGAGAGCGGGGATATTTCCGAGGCCGCCGTTATTTTTGCGACAAGCTCGACTTTTAACCTCGCCACGTCGTTCTTCATGAACGAGGAGGGTTTTGCTATGAAATCCACGGCGCCCTCCTCGAGCGCCTTGAAAGTGGTCACCGCCCCCTCGGTGGTGAGCGAACTGACCATTATGCAGGGGACGGGAACCGGGGAGGACATGATTGTTTTAAGCGTGTCCAGCCCGTTCATTCCGGGCATTTCAACGTCCAGAGTTATCACGTCCGGCACGTTGTCCCGCATCATGTCCAGCGCCTCCAGGCCGTCGCTCGCGCTACCGATGACGCGAATGTTTTTGGCGTCGGCCAAAATATTTTCTATGACCATGCGCACGAACGACGAGTCGTCCACCACCAGAACCTTTATTATTTTTTCGTTGTTTTTCATAGTTTGTTTTCCGGTTGTTTTGTTCAGCGGCTCGCGGACGCCGTTTGGGACTCGTGCTCCCTTTGATACAGAATGGCGTTCCCCATGGGAACGATGTTATAAACGTTGGTGATTCTAAAAAGAGACTCGGACTGCCCGATTACCAGGTATCCCTCCGGGGCCAGCGAGTCGTAAAATCTCTCCACCACCTCTTTTTTGCCCGTGTCGTCAAAGTATATCAATACGTTTCTGCAAAGGATTACGTCCATGTCCCTGACGAGCCGCATTTGCGACGCGCTGTGCAGGTTCATTTGGGAGAAGGAGACCATCCTTTTGATTTTATCGTCCACCTCCCAGCACCCTTTTTCAATCTCCTTAAAGTACTTGTCCCTTAACTGGGCGGGGGTGATGCGAAAGGCGCTCGCGGTGAAAACGCCCTTTCTGGCCGCGCGAACCATCTCGGTGTTTATGTCGGTGCCAACTATCTCAATTTTCCAATCGTTCAAGGGGAACATCCCGGACTCGACGATGAGGATGGCCAGCGAATAAGGCTCGGCCCCGTTGGAGCAGGCGGCCGACCATATCCTTAGTATTTTTTTATCCGTGTTTCGGGTTTTTAAAATCCGAAAAAGTAGGTTCGAGAACATCTCCATGTGCGGGGACTCGCGAAAAAAGTAGGTCTCGTTCACCGTGAGAATATTGACCAGCTCGCGCATCTCCTCCGCCCATTTGGAGTCGAACCTGAGGAAATGGTAGTACTCCTTGGCGCTGACCAGCTTGTTTGCGTCCACCCTTTTTTTCACCCGTTTTTGGAAGAGCAACTCCTGCGAGTCGTGGATTAAAAGGCCGCAGTAGTCGCGCACATAATCGGAGAGGAGTTTTATCTCGTCCTCTGTCATCTGAAACGACAACTACCACCTCGTCAAAAATAGCCCCGCCCCTTGGCGCGGAGGCCGGGTTACTATTTAATTTTTTACCGCGCTGTCAACGTCGTTAAAAACCTCAAATTGGGCCAGAACGCCGGTTATCTCAAACGGCACCCTAACTTCGGGGGTCAAGCCCGCAAGTTTTAGGGCGCTCCCCTTGGTCTTCAACTGTTTGTTCAGGGTTACCAGCACTCCAAGGCAGTAGCTGGATATGGATTTTACGGCCTTCATGTCGAGCACCAGGTTTGTTTTGCCGTCGTTAAGTATGGCGGTGATCATTTTGTAAACCGAGGCGGTTGTGGAGGCGTCCAGCCGTCCGTCCGCCCTCACCACCGTTACATTTCCTATTACTTCCTGCTCAAGTTTCATTTTTCTCTCCTAAAAATGCATCTTTGATATTTTTTCAACCCACGAATCGTTGTCCCTTGCCGAGGTTGGGGGCTGTGCGTACCCGGTCCCTCCCGAGGTCGCAAGCACAAGCGCCGCCGCCCTTCGTACCGAGGGGTAGGCGTCCTTCAAACACAAAATTATGCCTTGCCTGTAGTCTTCGAGGCGCAAGAAGCCCGCCGAGACAATCGCAAGCCTTCTTGCAACGGGATTGGCGATTGAGTTGACGTCGAAAAACTTTCCCTTCTCCCGGCCGAGTATCCCGCATATCGCCGCAAAGGCCTCGTATTGATAGGCCGGGTCGTTTAAAAACGACAGCGCCGCGCCAAGCTCCCTCGACGTGCCGATTTTTGCCAGGGCCTTCATCGCGGTGCGGATTAAAATGGGTCCGTCCTCCGCGCCGACCCTTTTTTGGGCCATGCCGGATATGTCGCCGGCGGCGGACGTCGCGCCCAGCCGGGCCAGCGCGTTTATCGCGGCCGAGCTGACAAGCCATGAACTCGAGCCGAGGTACGGGGTTATCTCGTCAACGACCGGCAGGCCCCCGCAAAGGGCCGTGGCGGTAAGCGCCTCGGCCGCAAGCTCCGGTAGCGGGCTGTCCAAGAAGTTGGATAAAAACGGCGCCGCCTCATTTTCGCCTATAGCTCCGAGCGCATTGCAGACTAAAATCGCCTGCTCCGTGTTGTCCTCGAATTCGAGCATTTTACAAAGGGCGGGGACGGCCTCCTTAATCCTACATCTGCCGATGGCGCGGATGACGTAGAACTGAACCTCACGGTCCTCCCCCTCGAGCATTCCCAAGAGCATTTTCCACGTCGTGGGATTGTTGATTCGCGCAAACGCGAGCACCGTCTCGATGCGGACGGATTTCTCCTCGTCTATAATCGTTCTTCCCACGGCGGAGATAAACTCGTTCGTGTCCAATATCTTTTTGTCCCTCGCCCCTATGTATCCAAGCGACTGCATAGCGGCGGCGCGACATATCGCGGACTCGTCGGAAAGCCGGGATATAAGGAAGTCGGCGGCGGACATGAGCGACGTGAACCCCAGGACGCGGTATCCGCTTCTTCGCACGTATATGTTTTCCGACCCGGCCATTTCCATGGCCTTTTCAAACAGCCATTCCCGGCCTTGGAAAAGCGATATGCCGCTTAAGGAGGCCGACTGCACCGCCTCGTTTTGCGAAGTGAGATACCCCGCAATTTTCTCAAAATGGTTTGTCGCGTTGAGCATCCCAACGGCCTTCAGCGCCTCGCAGACGGTTTCGGTAAGCGGGGAATCCAGAAGCGGGATTAGGGCGTCGACGTCGTCCGCGGTTCCTATGACGCCCAGAATTTGTATAATCTGGTTGTTTTTTCCGACCATTCCGGCCTTTATGGAGCGCAAAACAGGCTCCAAGGCGTTCTTGCCCTGTTTCAAAATAAGGTCTCTCGCCTCTTCCTCCATCGCGTCGTCGTCCAACAACGGAAAAAGTTTTTCCACCGGCAACGGATTTTTCACGAGGCGCAAAAGGCCGAACGCCAGTTCGGACTCAAGCTTGTCGTCGGCAAGAACCATTTTTACCAGCAGGTCTATAAAAAACTGGGAGCTAAGCTCGTTTACGGCCATTATGACTTGGTTGTGCAAAAATCCGTGCCTTTCGACCTTGGAGGTAAAGGCCGTCCTTTTTTCAATGCGCGCAATGGCCACAACGACGGCCCTGCACGCGTTCTCGTCCCCGGAATTTTTCGACAAAAGCCCCATAAGCCCCGGCAGGGCGGATATTTCCCCGATTTGTCCGAGCGCGATAATGGACGGGAGCGCGAGAATTTCGTCGTCAATCATCGTCATAAGAACGGGGCAGGCCAGTTCGTCCCCTATCAGTCCGAGCGCGGTTATATAAGGGAATTTCGACCATGTCTCCTCGTTTTTCATGGCCTTAATAAGCGGTAGCACCGCGGCGTTCATTCCGATTCTTCCCAGCCCCTCCGCGCAGGCAAAGCGCACGTTCTCATCCTTGTCCTCCAACCCCTTGGCAAGGCCCTCCATGGCGTGCGGAACCTTGATTCTTCCAAGCGTGTTGGCGCAAAAAATTCGTATGTCCTCTAGTTTGTCGGTCAGCAGAAGTTTTGTAAGCGGGGCCACGACGTCCTCCCCCATCTCGTGAAGAACGGACATGGCGGAGTTTCGCAGGCCGGGGTCTTCGTCGCGTAAAAATTCTATGAGCGGTTCGATGGAATTTTTGTCGCGTATCTTTATTATGGCGTCGACGACGGTGTTGCGAACCTGCCAGTAGTCATCCCCCAAAAGCCTCAACAGGGGTTTGATGGCCGAGGGGTCGCCGAACGAGCCGAGCATCTCCGCCGATATTCGGCGCACGGAAAAATCATCCGTGTTCAGCCTGGATACATGGAACTCAAGTTCGTTCATTAAAATTTTACCCTCATGGTTTTCCCCTCGACCTAAACTCCGAACTACCGATTATACAATCAATAGAATTAGTCCGCCACTTCCAATGGTAATAAATGTAGGGTGGTCTACCCCCCCCCTCTTTGTTTGGCTCTTCGGGCAAATTTTTTGCGAGTGCATAAGAAAAGAAGAAGAATGGGGAGCGAGTAAGTTGGCTGGCCCCGCCCCCCATCGGATAGAGGTAACATCGGATTAGGACAACCCGACATCGGCATCACAATAGAAAGCAAGTGCCGTGCCAAATTTCGTCAGCGCAACTACATGAATTTAAAGCGCGTTTATTTTTAAAAAATGTCCGCTGTATGCTTAAATGCAACCGGGTGTGCTAAAAATCATCCGACAGAGTGCGAAGGTAAAGGAAGAAAACGGCGGGCTAGTTTTGTTTAAGGGCGTTTTTTTCGGCTTCTATCTGGTGTCGGCATATTTTCGTCCGTTGGGAGAGGAGCAACTGCCGGCCGGCGACGTTCATAATCACGCCGAAGTAGGCCGGGCTTTTAACGACCATGACGGCCATCATGCCCAGAAAAGAGAGCGAGCCGATGTGGGTCAGGCGTAGCATCAATATTTTTTTGCGCGACGCGGACAAAAATTTCTCGCTGATTGGCGAGGCGAGGCCCCAGCCGGACACATCTCTGTTTTCTACGCTTGCTTCCATAATCCCTTTTTAAAATCCCCTCTTGGAGCGCGCATTATACTACTATCCGCCTGATTTGAAAAACGCTCAACCGCCGCCGGGGGATCGGATGATTTTTTTTATTATCCCGGTTGTGGAATTTCCCTCGATGTAGGTGATGGTCCTAATCTCGCCGCCCCATTTTTGTATCTCCTTATGGCCCACAATCTGCTCCGCCTTGTAGTCCCCCCCCTTGACCAGATAATTCGGCTTCACCGCGTTTATCAGTTTCAACGGGGTGGACTCGCTAAAAAGAACCACTTGATCCACGCAGTCCAGCGCGGCCAAAATATGGGCCCTGTCGTGCTCGTTTAGAATCGGGCGTGTCGGCCCTTTCAGCCCGCGAACGGACGAGTCCGAGTTCAGCCCCAAAAAAAGCCTGTCGCCAAGCCTTCGCGCCTTTTGAAGGTACTGGATGTGACCGTAGTGGATAAGGTCGAAACAGCCGTTGGTGAAGACGATTTTTTTCCCGTTCTTCCGCAAATTTTCCGCGATTCGCCCGGCCGTCGCCAGATCCACAATCTTGGATTCGCCAAGCCCCGCCTCCAATGCCAGGCTGTGTCTTATCTCCGCAAGCCCCACGCCGGCGGCGCCGAGGTGCGCCACCTGAAGTCCCGCCGAATGGTTTGCAAGCGGGACGGCCTCGGTCTGCAAAAATCCGCCGAGCCACGACGCGGTGAAAACGGCCACCACGGTGTCCCCCGCGCCGGTCACGTCGAAAATTTCCCTCGCCAAAGCCGGGAAAAAACGCCCCTCCTCCCCGGTTTGGAAAAGGGCCATTCCGTCCGCGCTAAGCGTGGCAAGCACCGATTTAATCGAATGGTTTTTAATCAGTTTTCTCGCCGCCTTTTCCACAAGCGCGCGCGTGACGCATCTCATTCCGGCGGCTTTTTCAAGCTCGCCCTTGTTGGGCGTTATCACGTCCGCCCCGGCGTATTTGGCGAAGGAATTCCCCTTCGGATCCACCACCACCGGTTTTTTGGCTTTTTTGGCGGCGGTAATCATCCCCTTCAACATTGAATCGGTCAAAAACCCCTTGTCATAGTCCGATATCACCACGCCGTCAGCCTTTGCCAGCTCGCGTTGAAAAACGGCCAGCGCCTTTTTTTCAATATCGGCCGGCACGGGGATCCGCTTCTCCCGGTCTATCCGCAATAGTTGCTGGCGCTGGGCCATCACGCGCGTTTTTTTTATGGTCGGCCTCTCGGATGATTCCACCAAATTTTTGGCGGAGATGCCGTTTTCTTTTAGCACGGCCCTAAGTTTTTTTCCGTCCGCGTCGCGTCCAGTCACGCCGATTAGGGCGACCTCGCAGTTTAATTTTCTAAAGTTGGCGGCCACGTTCGACGCGCCCCCCAGCTTGTACTCGGTCGTGGTGCAGTCCAAAACGCCCACCGGGGCCTCCGGCGAGATGCGGGAGATGTCCCCGCCCAGATACTCGTCAAGGATGAGGTCGCCGGTGACAATCACGCGTATCGGCCTCATCTCTTCCAAGCGCCGGTACAGCTCCGCCCCCATCGGCTCCTGGCGTATTGTCTCCCCGTTGTTTTTCGCGGCCTTGCGTACTTTTTTGTTCTTCATATTTTTCCGTTAGTTAAATTTCGTTTTCGTCGCAAAAACTATAATATCCCTTTTTGCCGATTATTATGTGGTCCAAAACCTTTATCCCGACCATCTCGCCGGTGGACACAAGTTTTTCGGTTATGGACCTGTCGTTTTTGCTCGGGGCGGGGTCGCCGCTCGGGTGGTTGTGCAACAAGATTATCGCGGCGGCGGATTCCTTAATCGCGGGTTTAAAAACCTCGCGCGGGTGGACGATGCTTTTGTCCAACGCCCCCTCGGAGATTGTGATGTCGCGGGTCATCACGTTTTGGCTGTCCAGAAGGACGATTTTAAAAACCTCCTTTTTAAGGTCGCACAAAAGCGGCGTGAAGTAGCCCGCTATGTCCTCGCTTTGGGAAAAAGGCTTTCCGTGAAGCTGGCGCATAATCCCGTTCATCGTTCGCCTGCCGAGCTCCAGCGCGCTTTTCAACTGCACCGCCTTCACCTCCGTCATTCCGTCCACGGCGCAGAGCTCGGCGGTTCCGGCGGAGGATATCTCGCCGAGGTCGCCAAATTTTTCCAAAAGCCCCCTCGCCAAATCCAGGGCGGTTTTTCCGCGCGAGGCCGAGCCGGTGCCGATGACTATGGAAATTAGCTGTGCGTCGCTCATCGTGTCGGCCCCGTAGCGCAAAAGCCGCTCGCGCGGTCGTTCGTTCACCGGCCAGTTTTTAATCGCCTGTTTGGGGTGTCTTTTTGCGGGCGATTTCCCGCCTTGTTTTGCCATCGCGTCAAACACGACTTGGCGATAAGGAAGGGGTCATTTTTCGTTTCCGCCCGGAAGGTAGCGCGCGACGACAACCCCGGCGCCGAGAAGAAGTCCGACGATGATAAGTTTGGAGCGATCTTCCGCGCGTCCCGTCGCCTGCCGGGATAAAATCTTCGCGTTGTTTATTCTTTCCTTTTCTATCTCGGCCTTTAGCGCGGCGTTTTCCCGCATGAGCCGGGCATTTTCGGCGGGCGTTCCGGTCGGCGGGGGGGCCTCGACTTTCGGGACAGGCGATGCGTGCTCATGCCCCGCGTGTGCGAAAACCAAAACCGGAGAAAGAAAAAGGGCAACGACAGCCGCTGAAATTAATTTCCTAACCATTCACCGCCTCCCAAATATTATCGTTCTAACCCGCCAGCCGAAATTATACTCCAACCCCACGGAATCCGCACTCTCGCGCGGATTTAAACAAATATGTGAGGTTATGTTTCCTGTTCTTGCAGAAAGAATTTTGATGTGGTGGGGGTCAGACCTTGACATTTGACATTAGGTGCGCGTTTTGTCACGTTTTGTCAAATGTCAAGGTCTGACCCCAAATTTCCTTGATTCTTATTGTTAGAGTTCCCAATCCGTCTCCTTTCCAACTATTGTAAGACAATGTAACGCATATTGGGAACGCAAAAATCGCAAAATTTCCCAAAAGCGAATTCGGGGTCAACGAATTCGGGGTCAAATTCGGGGTCAGGCTTGACTTATTGACTTATTCAAAAAAACCTAATTGCAAAAAAATAAGTCAATAAGTCAAGCCTGACCCTCGCAATAAGTCAAGCCTGACCCTCGCATGACCCTCGCACGCACTCGCACTCGCATGACCCTCGCACGTTTGGCGAAAAAGGGGACAACCCTTGAAGAAGCTGTCGAAGCCAAACGACAACGCAGGGGGATGATTGATACGCCGGAAACTTACTAAGCCGGAAAAACTTACAATAGAAACAAACATACAATCCGAAAACACTTTGGGTTATGGTATATTCGAATTAATTATGAAGGGTAAAAACACCGCAAATACTTTGTTTGCAATGGAAAACCATGCCTATACAAATAGGAAAAAGAAACCAAACCTTGGTCGCTATGAAAAAATCAGGAAGGAATTTGAAAGCGGGGAGGAAGATTTATTCAAACGTTTTCTTTCGGTGACTTCGCCCGAGAAACCCTTAAAGGAATATAAGTTCTTTGATTTGTTTGCTGGCTGTGGCGGAATGACCCAAGGATTATTTCAGGCCGGGTTGCAACCTGTTGCCGCCGTCGAGATTAATCCAATAGCTTGCGCAACCCACAAGAAGAATTTCCCAAATTGTTTTATCCACAATAAGGACATAAGAGAGTTTAATCCCACGGATTGGACGAGAGATGGTTCTATTGAAGAAATCAATGTTATAGCCGGTGGCCCGCCCTGCCAAGGTTTTTCCGTTGCTGGAAAAAGAGACCCGAACGATGAAAGAAATCGTTTATTTTGGGAATTTGTCAGAATAGTTAAAGAAATTAAACCTTGGTATGTAGTGCTTGAAAATGTACCGGGCATTTTAACTATGCAAAAGGGACAAGTGTACAAAACCATCCTTGGTGCATTTGCAGATATTGGCTATCCAAATATGTCCGTTAATGTCCTCGAATCTGCGACCTTTGGTGTTCCCCAATTTCGTCCGAGGGCAATATTTATCGCCAATAGGTTTGGATTGCCAAATCCATATCCAAATCCTCAGCTTACGCCAGACAGGTATTTGCCGATAGAATCCGCAATTAGTGATTTGCCACCTGACACTGCTAGGCCAGAAATTAACCATGAATGGACTAGACACTCACAAAAAATGACTGCGCGAATTTCCAAAGTACCCCCCGGCGGCTCATTATACGAAACGTTTTTTGACGCTTGGAAAAGACAATACCCAGGAATACCCAGCATGACAATAAAGGAAAATCACGGTGGAACTCA
This sequence comes from Nitrospinota bacterium, assembly GCA_016200345.1. Taxonomy (GTDB): domain Bacteria; phylum Nitrospinota_A; class UBA7883; order JACRGQ01; family JACRGQ01; genus JACQEX01. The sequence continues at coordinate 13,652 of JACQEX010000077.1, read as the reverse complement.
TATTCATCCCTACTTGGACAGGGTTATATCAGCGCGGGAAATGGCAAGGTTGCAGACTTTTCCAGACAGTTTTATTTTTCAGGGAACAATGAAACAGGCAATGTGGCAAATTGGAAATGCCGTTCCACCAAGACTAGCCGAAGTTATCGGTTGCGCACTGATTCCCTTCTTAAATGCAATTAACATTGAGGTCATACCATCCACATCCAACGCAACCTTGTTCAGCGTTTTTTCCTTTTCGTGGCACTCCGCTAGGCCAGTTCTCAGCGCCTCGATAAAAATATTTAATTCCAAAGGGAAATCCACGGTTCCCGTCTTGAGAGCATTTTCTGCAAATTTCCCTTTTCTGTTGATTCCTTTGGTTTGAGAGAAGTTGAAAATCAGCTCTTATTTGGACATCTGTTAGATGCTCCAGAGAAACCCTTCGTGTATTAGCGTCCCATCTGATTTCTGGAAATTTGTGGTCGGGCAACAAGCCGTGCGGCGGCGATTTTCGTGCTTCAAAAACATCATAGCTGTCAAGGCTCTTAATAATTTTATTCCGAAGTTCTTCGCTCCAAGTTTCATACCCAGAAATACCCCCACGTGGCAAAGGCACCAAAACCAAGTGCGTTCTATTCATTTTGCACTTTTTGCAGAACATGGCTGTATTAGTTGCAAACGTAAAACCGAATTCTTTAATATCTTGCGCCCTTCTTGCCCAGTTGGGGTTGGATGGCAAGGCACACGCGGTGCAAGTCCATTGAAAGGTAGAGGCCATTTTGTCGAATAACTTCTTGGTTACATCGGCATTGGGCTTTTGTTGCCAAAACCTATTTTGCAACTTCCGCCAACCAGCCCATTTAGAAGGATGGCAATGCTTATAGGCATCTTGTAGGTGGTTTTCTATTTCCTCATCTGCAAGTAAATCTGTGCCAGTCCTACGGTACTCAATAGGTATCGAGCCGTCCCATTTATATCCATCTTCATAAGTGAAAACAACATCAATATATTTTTCGGAGGCTTTTTTATGGGTTCGAATTTCACCCTTTTCTATTTGGATTTTTCCCATTACATCACCCTTCCAGCGATGAAAAAAGCTTCGCCAAAGAAAGATTCAAAGCTTTGGCAATCATTTGGGCTGAGGTAATGGTTGGATTTCTAGTTCCTCGTTCAATGCCTGAAATATATGTGCGGTCAAGATTGGCGTGAAAGCCAAGCTCTTCTTGTGACAGCCCAAGCATCAATCGTTTCTCTTTTACGGCAGTTCCGAATAATAGCAAGAATCTCTTTCGTTCTTTGGCACCAATTGTCATGAGTGAAGTATCCTTGAATGCACAGAATAAGGCTATGGACTATGAGTCACACTTCGCAAGTCTTTTTTGGTCATGGGGGGAAGGGCAATGGATTTTTAGACCTTGTTTGGGTGCCTTGTTTGAACACAGAGGTACGGGGTCAGACCTTGACAATTGACATTAGGTGCGCGTTTTGTCAAATGTCAAGGTCTGACCCCAAATTTCCTCGCGAGTTTTTCGAGCCTCGTTTTCGTTTCGTCCTTGATTCTTATTGTTAGAGTTCCCAATCCGTCTCCTTTCCAACTATTGTAAGACAATGTAACGCATATTGGGAACGCAAAAATCGCAAAATTCCCCAAAAGCGCAAAAAAGGTCAATAAGGCCAAAAACGCAAAAGCCCTCCGCCCTGTAACGGGGTATAAATGTGGAATGATAAATAACAGTATCCAGAATACAGAAGTTAGGAAGACAGAATATAGGGGACGGTTGCCTAATTCTTAAAGGAGCTGGACCCCGGGTCAAGCCCGGGGTGACAATGAAAAAGACGAGGACGTTAAATAAAGGACGCAAGAAATGAACGACAATAAAGTGGAACCGGGGAGGCCGGACATCGCGGCCGTGATGGCGGAACAGATGGAGCGATTAAGGAAGATTCGCCCGGCTCTTATGAAAAAGGCGATGAGGGGCAACGTTTGGGCCGTGGGCGCGCTTTTAAAATGCGACAAACACGAGACAAAAATATTCGAGGCCGAGGAGGAGCGAATTGCCAAATTAAACGCCAACCCGGCAAACCAGGCCCCGCAAAAGCACGTCTTCAGCTGGATTGACGAGGAGGTGCCGGAATGGCTTACGCCCGGCGAATGCGCGAAAATTTTGGGCGTTTCCCCCAGAACCGTCGTAAGACTAATCGACCAGGGGGACCTGGAGGAGTTTAAAACAAAAGGGGGTCACCGAAGAATCCGGGACTGCGATTTGGAAGTGTATATGGAGGATTTGAAAAAATTTAAAAGTGAAATGGACAATTTGGAAAAATTGGACAAATTGGTCAGCGCGGACGGCCCGCCGCAGGAAGTTGAGGCGTTGGAATGATGTTTGAGGCCGCAAAAAATAGTTTTAACCCCCTATGTTCAAGACGCAAAGCGATATAGAATTAGCGGCAATGGTAAACAAATACATCTGCGTCCACTCCCACTTCTACCAGCCCCCGCGCGACAACCCGTGGCTTGAGGAGGTCGAAAAAGAGGACTCCGCCTCGCCGTTCCACGATTGGAACGAGAGGATAACCTACGAGTGCTATATGCCCAACACCGCCGCGCGAATTATGGACGGTGGCGGCAGGATAACGGAGATAGCGAACAACTACGAAAAAATGAGCTTCAACTCCGGCCCCACCCTGATGATTTGGCTGGAGAAGCACGACCCCGAGACGCACAATAAAATAATCGAGGCCGACAAGGCGAGCGCGAGGGCCAGGGGCGGGCACGGAAACGCAATCGCCCAAGTTTTCAGCCATTCGATAATGCCGTTGAACACCCCGCGCGACAAAGAGACGCAGATAATCTGGGGAATAAAAGATTTCGAGCGGAGGTTCGGCAGGAAACCGGAGGGGATCTGGTTTGCCGAGGCGGCGGTTGACAACGAAAGTCTTGCGCTTGCCGCCAAACACGGCATTAAATTCACCGTTCTGGCTCCGCATCAGGCGAAGCGCGGGCGTCCGCTAAATGCGGGCGGCGAGTGGGGCGACCTAAACGGAAACACGGACACGACATACCCATATCTTTGCAGGCCGGACGGCAATAGCGAGATTGCCATATTTTTTTACGACGGGCCTTTGTCGCTCTCCATCGCGTTCGAGGGGGCTTTGTTCGACGGGGTGAAGATGGGCAACCGGCTGGTCTCCTCGCTTAAGGCGCGGGAGGACAAAAGGGGGCAAATCCTCACCGTTGCGACCGACGGCGAAACCTACGGCCACCACCACAAGTTCGGCGAGATGGCGCTGGCCTACGCCTTCTCCACCATTGAAAAACAAAAGAGCCAGGTTCTGCTGACAAATTACGGCGAGTTTTTGGAAAAACATCCGCCCGACACGGAGGTGGAAATAGTCGAGGACAGCTCTTGGAGTTGCGTCCACGGAGTCGAGAGGTGGCGGGCCGATTGCGGTTGCACGACGGGAAGCTCCGAAGGCTGGAACCAAAAATGGCGCGCCCCGCTGAGGAAGGCGCTGGACAACCTGAAGGAAAAGTTGGACGACCTGTTCGAGGAAAAAGGGAAAAAATATTTCAAGTCCCCGTGGGACGCGCGAAACGACTACGTCGGCGTTGTGCTGGACAAAAGCCGGGAGTCCGTCGAGGCGTTTTTGGCGAGGCACCGGGCGTCCGCGTTGTCCCAGCAGTCCGTGACCGAGGCGTTGAAACTTTTGGAAATGCAGAGGATGTCCATGACGATGTTCACCTCCTGCGGCTGGTTTTTTGCCGACGTGTCGGGGCTTGAGAGCGTGCAGATTTTGAAGTACGCCGAGCGGGCCATCGAGATTGCGCGGGACGTATCGTCCGAGCCGATTGAGGAGGAGTTTTTGGAATTGCTGGGGGGCGCCGTGAGCAACATAGCGGCCAACGGCACCGGGGCCGACATATTTAAGAAACACGTCCAACCGCTGAGGCTAAACCCGATGCGGGTGGCGGCCCACGCGGTGATTGTAAACGCGCTTCCCGGGCGAGGGGAGGAGACAAAAAGCGTTTACTCCTTCAACGTGTCTATGGTCGAGGCCTCGGAGGAGACGTATCTGCAATCCATGGTGAACATCGGGGTTTTGGAGCTTTCTTCGGCCACGACCTGGGAGACGAAGAAATTAACCTTTTGTCTTTTGCACCTCGGGGCGCACGACTACAACTGCTTCGTGCACCCGTTTTTTGAGACGGCGGATTTCGTCGCCGCAAAAAGCCGGATACTGGAATCGTTCAAGCGGCATTCGATGCCCGACCTGATACACGCGATAGAGGCGCACTTTGGGCAGGCATACTTTACGCTGAAGGATATTTTCGAGGAGGAGCGCGGGAAAATAATGGAGCTCCTTTTGCTCGACAGCACGTCCCAGCACACCGCGACGTTTCAACAGCTTTTCGAGCACGACAGAAAGCTTATGGATTTTATGTCCGAAATAAACGCGCCGATGCCGGCGGAGTTTCGCATGGTGGCGCGGTATGTTTTGGGCAAGCGACTGAACTCGCTATTTACGGACCCATCCGCGCGCGCGGACCACAAGACGATGGTCGCCATTTTTAACGACGCCAAAAAATGGGGGATTGAAATAACCCCGAAAACGCTCGCAAAAAACGTGACCGGCTATCTGGAGATGAAAACGAGGGACTATTGCGAAAACCGAAACAAGGCCTCCGCCGACTCCGTGGCGGACGTGATGAAATACGTGGTGGAGACCGGGATGGAGATAGACCTCTGGAAAATTCAAAACCTAGTTTACTCGGAATACACGGCCCTCAAAGACCCGTCCCATTCGGGACATAAGGAGGCTGTCGCCAACAAGGAGCTGAAAAAAATCCTCGAGGCGTTCAAATTCTCCCCGGTAGTTCCGTAGTCCGTTGGCGGGCTATTTGTATTTTGCGAGCATGGCGGCGATGAATCCGTCCTCGTAAATCTTTTGGAACGCCTCCACGACCATCGGGTCGAAATGTTTGCCCGACTGGGCGATGATGAAATCGTACGCCTCGCGAAGTCCCCACGCTGGTTTGTATGCTCGCTTCGAGGTGAGAGCATCGAAGACGTCCGCCACCGCCGTGATGCGCGCCGCAAGCGGGATGTTGTACTCCCTCAGGCCGTCGGGATAACCCGCGCCGTCGAACCTTTCGTGGTGCGACCTTGCGACCTCCCGGGCCATTTTAAAGTACGATGTTCTTGAAAGTATCCCCTCGCCGACCGTGGTGTGGGTTTTCATCGTGCCGAACTCCTCGTCGGTGAGCTTGCCGGGCTTCCTTAAAATTTGGTCGGTGATGGCGATCTTTCCTATGTCGTGAAGTATGGACGCCATGCTTATGGCCTCGGCCTTTTTTCCCGAGTAATTGACGGCCAGGGCGATGCTTTTTGTGTATTCCGCGATTCTACGGACGTGGTTCCCCGTGTCGGTGTCCCTAAATTCGGACGCGACTGCGAGCATCATGACGGCCTCCATGTTGGCCTCGTTCAGCTCCTTTGTGCGATACCCGACCATTTTTTCGAGCGAGACGTTAAAGGTGTGCAGTCTGGCGTTTGTGGCGTTGACCTCGTTGTAAAGATTACGGACGCGGAAATGCGCCTTCAGACGCGCCAAGAATTCGTCCTTCCCAAACGGCTTTATCAAATAATCGTCGGCCCCGGAGTTCAACAACTGGGCGATGCTTTCCTTGTCGGCAATCGTGGACATGACGATGAACGGAACGAACGCGTATCCCTCAAGGCCCCGTACGTTCCTGCAAAGCTGGTGGCCGTCCATGTTCGGCATGTTGATGTCGCTGAGAATCAAATCAACGTCGCTGTGCGTTTGGACGATGTCCCACGCGGCAAGCCCGTCCTTGGCCTCCAGGACGGTGTGGCCGTTTGATTTCAATATGGATGTGATGAGGTTGCGGATGGTGTCGCTGTCCTCGGCTATTAAAATTTTCTGCGGGGCCGCGGTAGAAAGTTTTTTTTCTTTCCCCAGCAGGCGCTCGATTTTTTCCGCCAATTTTCCGCGCGGGAACGGGGTGACGACGTATTCGACCGCCCCCGCGGCAAAGGCCCTTTTCTGGGCGTCCCACCCGTTGTCCTCGGTTATGAAGACAACCGGCACGTTGCGCGTGGCGTGGTTTGTCTTGAGTTTTTGGCAAACGTCGAAGCCGTTGAAGCCGTTGCCGTCCGCGCGCAGGGTTATCACGTCCGGCGGCTCTTTTTCCGCGGCGGAAATCGCCTCGACCGCGCCGGCATAAAGCGATATAACCGCCCCGGACACCACGCTAAATTCGCTTTGAAGGGCAAGTCTGGCGATTTTATTGTCGTCCACCACCATTATTTTCGGGTGGGAAATCGCTTCGCTTTGCATTTCAAGCCCTTTCGTCAAGAATTATCACTTGTGACACCTGCGCCCATTATAGCCCAAACTCCTCGATTCGCCGGCAAACCCGGCTTATACGCCAAGCTCTTTTATCAAGCGCGATAGGTATGTTCTTTGGACGTCTAAAACAGTTGCGGCCTTTGTTTTGCTTCCGCTCACGCTTTCCAGCGTGCGACGTATGAAATCGCGCTTGAAATTGTCCTGAGCGTCCTTAAGCGTGAGGCCCGCGGATTGGTTGCTTTTCGTCGGCTGACACACCTCCCTTGGAAGATCCGCCGGCTTTATGTCCTTGGTTGCCCCCATAATCACGGCCAGTTCTATGACGTTCTCCAACTGGCGGATGTTTCCCGGCCAGTCGTAGTTCACAAGGACCTCCATCGCCTCCGGCGAGATGCCCTCAACCTTTCTTCCCGAGCCCGAGGTCATTTGGAATTTTTCTAGAAAATGTTTGGCCAGCGACGGGATGTCCTCTTTTCGCTCCGAAAGCGTGGGCAGTTTAATCCGCACCACGTTGAGGCGGTAGTAGAGGTCGTCCCGAAAATCTTTTTCCTGCACGCGCTCCTCTATGTCCCTGTTTGTGGCGGCGATGACCCTTACGTCCACCTTTATCGCCCGTGTGCCGCCCACGCGGGTTATCGTTCCCTCCTGCAAAACGCGCAGGAGCTTCACCTGCATTCCAAGCGACGTCTCGCCTATTTCGTCCAAGAAAATCGTGCCTTTGTCGGCGGCCTCGAACAGGCCGGTTTTTTGTCCGTAAGCGCCCGTGAAGGCCCCCTTCTCGTAGCCGAAAAGTTCGCTTTCAAGCAAGGTTTCGGGCAGTGCCCCGCAGTTTACGGTGATGTACGGGGCGGATTTTCTCGGGCTGGAATTATGGATGAACCGCGCGATAAGTTCCTTGCCGGTTCCGCTACCTCCGGTGATGAGCGCGGTGGCGGTGGAGTGAGCCACCTTCGAGCAGTCGGAAATAATTTTTTTCATTATCGGGCTTTCTCCGACGATGGCAAATTTTCCCACGAGCGCCTCGCGCAGACGTTCGTTTTCCATGTTTACCGAGGAAAAAATGCGCGCCCTCAAAATCGAAAGGGCGGCTATGTCGGCAAAGGCGCACAGCATATCCAAATCCTCTTGCGTGAGAGAAGTTTGGTCCAAGTGATCAATAATTTCTATCACGCCCAGCACCGTATCGCCGACTTTTAGCGGGGCGCAGGCTATGGAGGAGGTTGAAAAACCAATCGCGTTCGATATCTTGGAGCTCCAGCGGGGGTCTTCTTTCACGTTAGAGGTTAAAACCGGGGTGCCGTGTTCGGCCACCCATCCGGCAATCCCCTCTCCCATCGAAAGTTCGTAAAGCTTTACCTCTTCCTTTTTCTCCCCGGTGGCAATGTGAAAAAATAGCTTTCCGGTTTTTTCGTCAATCAACAAAAGCGAGCTCGCCTTCGCGTTCATTATTCTGGTGGCCGTTGCGATAATGACGTCCAAAAGATGACTCATGTTTATGGTGGAATTGACAATCTCGGAAATATCCTTGATTATTTTTAGACTATTGTCGCGCATTAACCTTCCTTTTTTAAAATTTAGGGTATTTTATCAGACTTTTTCAAATTCCAATAATATGTCGTCTAAAAAAAGAAGCCCTTTGTGCGTCAATGTAAAACCGTCCGAATTAACCTCGGCAAGCCCGTTTTTTGAAATCCAGTCCAACGGATGTCTGTACGTCTCGTCAAAAAGGGGCCTGGGTCCGTGTTTGTCGTGTCTGCCAAACGGGAAAAACTTTTCGTCCAACTCCTTGAACGTAAGTTTCTTCCCGACGAGTCGCAGGCGCATGAGGAGAAATTCCAGAACTCTGTCCTTTTCATCCCCCAATATTTCCGCCCCGGCTCTTCCCGCCGTGTCCACCTCGTAAATATAATCCTCCGGCTCGTCCGGGTTGGCGAACCTTGACGAGTTAATAAACGAGTGGGCTCCGTTTCCAAAACCTAGGAACTCCTCGCCCAGCCAATAGGATAGGTTGTGTTTGCATTCCATTCCGGGTTTTGCGAAATTGGACACCTCGTAATGCCGGTATCCGGCCTTGGAAAGGGAGGTGACAGTCTTTTCGAACATTTCCAGCAGTAGCGTGTCTTCCGGCATTATTACCGTTCCCTTTTCGACCATGTCCCAAAGGGGCGTTTCCTCCTCCACCGTAAGTTGGTAGGCGGAGATGTGTTCGGGGGCCAGGGAAACCGCCTTGCTAATATCCTCGGCAAATTCCGAGAGCGTCTGCCCCGGTATGCCGTAAATCAAGTCAACCGATATGTTTTTAAATCCTGCCTTTCGGGCCATGTCGAAGGCCTCCAACGCCCGTTGGGAGTCGTGCGCCCTGCCGAGGCTTTTTAGGTTGCGGTCGTTAAAACTTTGGACGCCGATGCTCAGCCGGTTGAAGCCGGCCTTGATATAGCCTGCCAGCCGCTCCGGCGTTACGCTTTCGGGGTTTGCCTCTATGGTTTTTTCGGAGGACGCGGAAGGGTTAAATTTTTTCGCGACCGCAGACATTATTTTTTCCGCCGTCTCCGGCGAAATTGTGGAGGGGGTTCCGCCGCCCATGTAAACGGAGCCTATTCTTCGGGTGTTTTCCTGGACTGAGGCTGAGCCTATCTCCGTCAGGAGGGCGTTTAAATAGGGCTCCAGAAGGTGGCTTTTCCCGGCATAGGAGGCAAAATCGCAATAGTGACATTTTGAAACGCAAAAAGGGATGTGCAAATATATCGCGCAACCAATGTTTTTGTCGGAAGGGCCGTCCGCAGTACTCATTTTAAAACCTCCTAATTGGGGCGCTATCCCCCTTTTTTTGGTGTAAAACCGAAATCCTTGATTCCAGGCACTTTTTCCTCCAAATGTTTTTTCAGTCTCGCCATCAGCCGCTCCTCGGCCTGGCGCATGGCCTCCCGGGAAACTCCGAACCGTTCGCCTATCGTGGCAAGGGTTAGCGGGTCGTCGCTTAGCAGGCGGCTAAATAATATCATTTTGTCCGAGTCTTTGAGAGTTTTAGAGAATTCGGCGACCTCTTTTTTAAACCTTTCCATTATTTCGCTTTCCCCCAGCGTTTCGTCCATATGAGGGGCGGAGTTGTGTAAAGTTTCCGCAAGCGTCAGAGTGGATCCGTCCGCCACCGGTGTCTCAAGCGACACGTCGCTTGACGTCAGCGATTTTTGAACCGCCACGACGTTTTCCTGCGTGGTGGAGAAATGTTCCGCCAAAAGTTTTGGGGAGGGTTCGATGCCGGCGGCCGTCATCTCGCGCATGACTTTATTCAGGTTGAACAACAGCTTTCGGCGCACGTTGGTGGTGCCCACCCGCACGAGGCGCCAGTTGTTTAGAATATATTTTAAGATATACGCCCGCACCCAGTACGAGGCGTAGGCCGGAAGGCGAACCCCTTTGAACGGGTCGAATTTTTGTATCGCCCTCATCAATCCGATGTTTCCCTCCTGTATTAAATCCAAGATATTTTGGAATTGCGAGCGAAACTCGAAGGCGATGCTGACCACGAGCCACAAATTGGCCGTTACAAGCCTTAAGGCGGCCTCCTGGTCGTTTTCTTTTTTAACTTTCAAAAGAAGATTGTGCTCCTCGTCGGGGTCCAGTCTGCGAATGCTTCTTACGGCGTCAAGATATCGTGAAAGCGGGTCGGCGGGCACGAGGCCCGTGTTTTTGTTTGTTTTACCGGGGATATATTCAACTGGGTCGGGTGTTGCCTCCGACTTGTCTTTTTTGACCGCCCGGCTGGAGCGGCTACGCGAGGTCGTTTTTTTTCCGACCTTTTCGGCTTTCGCGGAGGCGTTTTTTGAGTTTTTACGGGCCATGCCCTATTATAATCTCTCGTCCCGCCTATTTCAGTTAAGAAAGCGGGTAGACAACATATTTTTGGGGAAAAATGATGAACAGCGACAGAATCAAAAAAGGGGTCACGAGGGCGCCGCACAGGTCTCTACTATATGCCACAGGCGTGACGAAAAAGGCGATGTCACGCCCTTTTATCGCGCTCGTCAGCAGTTTTACCGATTTCATACCGGGCCACGCCGGAATGAGGGATTTGGAAAGGTACGTCGAAAAGGGCGTCCATAGCGGCGGCGGGCAGATGTTTTACACTTCTGTTCCCGGCGTGTGCGACGGAATCGCCATGGGACACGTGGGGATGCACTATTCCCTTCCGACCCGCGACCTTATCGCCGACATCATAGAGTGCGTGCTTACGGCGCAGGCGTTTGACGGAGCGGTGTTCCTAACCAACTGCGATAAAATCACCCCCGGAATGTTGATGGCCGCCGCGAGGGTAAACGTTCCCTCGATAGTAGTGACCGCCGGCCCGATGATTGCCGGCCATTTCGAGAAGCAAAGGCGCGATTTGGTTCACGACGCGTTCGAGGCGGTGGGGCGCAGACTAAGCGGCGAAATATCCGCAAAACAACTCGAGGGGTTGGAGATGTGCGCGTGTCCCGGCTCCGGCTCGTGTCAGGGGTTATTTACCGCCAACACCATGGCGTGTCTGACGGAGGCGATGGGAATGTCGCTTGCCGGATGCGCGACCGGCCTCGCGGTAAGCGCGAACAAGCGTCGAATTGCGATGGACAGCGGCGAGCGAGTTTTGGAGTTGGTGGCCCAGGGGATAACCCCGCGTAAGATAATGACAAAAAAGGCGTTTGAAAACGCCGTGATGGTGGATCTTGCGCTCGGCGGCTCCACCAACACCGTCTTGCACCTCCCCGCGATTGCGCGCGAGGCGGGCGTGCCGATGGATTTGGAGATTTTTGACAGGCTCGGCAGAAAGACCCCTCAGATTACCTCCATCAGGCCCTCCGGCGATTATTTTATGGAGGACTTGGAATATGCGGGCGGGCTCCCGGCGGTTCTCAAGGCTATGAAAACGCTTGTGAACGACGTCCCCACCGTCACCGGCAAGACAACGGGCCAGATTATTGCCGAGGCTCACATTGCCGACTCGGACGTAATCAGGTCGCTAGACAAGGCGTACAAACCGCAGGGGGGAATAGCAATTCTAAAAGGGAACCTCGCCCCCAAGGGCTGTGTGGTGAAGCAATCCGCCGTGTCGGAAAAAATGATGAAGTTCAAGGGGAAGGCGCGCGTTTTCGACTCCGAGGAAAAAGCGATGCAAGCCGTCATGGCCGGGAAAATCAAGGCTGGCGACGTGGTTGTGATTCGCTACGAGGGCCCGAAGGGTGGCCCCGGCATGAGGGAGATGCTCTCCGCAACCTCGGCCATAACGGGCATGGGGCTTTCCGACTCGGTGTCGTTGATAACCGACGGCCGATTTTCGGGAGGGACCCGGGGGCCGTGTGTGGGGCACATTTCGCCGGAGGCGATGGAGGGGGGCCCGATAGCCCTTGTAAAAGAGGGGGACGTGATAGAAATCAACATACCCTCCAGAAAAATTACCCTGCATGTCAAGGCCGGCGAGCTTAGGGCTAGGGCAAAAAAATGGAGACAGCCGGAGCCGAAAATCACCAAGGGATATCTCGTCAGGTACGCGAGAAACGTGACCTCCGCCGCCGACGGCGCGGTTTTAAAATAGGAATAAGCGTTCGGCGGCCCGTCAAGGCCGCCGGCGCCATTTTGTCCCTCCTGCTTCTGGAATAAGGAGCGTCAACCGGTGGAGTTGACCATCAGCCCCTTTTGGGAGCTAAGTTTCCTTACCATTTCAAGCACCCCTTCCGGCGGCATCTGCTGAATTACCTCTCCGGAATTCGGGTCTTTGTACCTAAGTATGTACCTGTTTGCCTCCTGGTCAACGGAAATGCTCACCTTCGGATTCAACGCCTGAAGCTGTTTGTTGAGCCTGTCCATTGTATCCTGCGATATCTGCGGTTGGGCGGCGTCTGCGCCGGGCTGTTGAGCCTGCGCGTCACCAATCCCGTTTTTCGCCTGCTCGACGGGCTTGCCGCTTGCAGGGGGGGACGCGGGTGAGTTTTTGGCCACACCCGTCACGTTAAGATTTTGAACCGCGGGGTCCAATCTTTCCGCTATTCCCTTTATCATTGCGATATCCTCCGTAAACGGTCGAGGGGAGCGACGGAGACGGCCGATGGCCGCCTCCGTCCTCTAGTTACTCTCCGTTCACTTCATTCAAAATTAGCCAAGAAGCTGAAGAACCGTCTGCGGAACCTGGTTGGCCTGCGCCAATATGGCGGTCGAGGCCTGCACCAATATCTGGTTTCTCGTAAAGCTCGAGACCTCGGTCGCGTAGTCCGCGTCCATGATCTGCGACTGCGCCGCGTTGATGTTTTGGTTGCTCGTCGCAAGGTTGGACAACGTGTAGCCAAGCCTGTTGGTCACGGCGCCGATTCCGCCTCGGGCTTGGTTAAGTACGTTCAACGCGCTGTCAATCGCGCCGAGGGCCGTCTGCGCCCATGCAAGGCCGGACACCGTGACCGAGCTGGTGCCTACCTGTAGCCCGGAGGTGGTGAAGCCGTTGAAGCCGACGAGCGCGCTTGCGCCCACGGCCGTGTTCAGGTTAAGGCTGTCGCTTGTCGTCGCGCCCGCGCCAATCTGAAGGTTGGTGATGCCGCTTCCGACGAAGGCCCCGTTTCCGCTTGCGAGCAGGGAGACCCCGTTGAACGTGGTAACGTTCGCTATTCGGTCTATCTCGCTCTGTAGCGCCCCGAATTCCGTTTGTATCGAGGAACGCTGTGTGTCGGTAACCGTTCCGTTGGCAGACTGCGAGGCGAGTTCCCTCATGCGGGTGAGGATGTTCACCTGCTGGTTCATCGCGCCTTCAGCCGTGTTCAACATGCTCACGCCGTCGTTCGCGTTTCTGCTCGCCTGCCCCATGCTCTTAAGCTGGGCGTTCATCCCGGTGGCGATGGCAAGGCCCGCCGCGTCGTCCGAGGCGTGGTTTATCCTCAGACCAGAGGACAGCCGCTCGATGGAAGTTTGCAACATGCCCCTGTTGCCGTTCAGGTTCTTTTGGGCGGTGATGGAAAAGTTGTTTGTGTAGATGGCTAACATTTTAAAATCCTCCTTGTTTATGTTTTCCGCCAATCCTCTGGCGGAGTTTTACAAAAAGCTACCTTGCTTTTTGTTCTATCCGTTGCGTCGGGCCATGAAAAATCCGTTTTTCAATCTGCCTACAACATCTTTTCGGTGGAAAGTTCGATTACTTTACTTTTCTTTTGGGAAATGGACGGTTTTGGAGGGAGGATTCCTGGCGGGGAAGGGGCGGTAAATTTGAAGGGCGTCTTTAAGATAAGACGCCCTTCGCGTTGTTTTTATTAGCCTAACAACTGGAGCACCGTCTGCGGAAC
>JACQEX010000076.1 GCA_016200345.1 Nitrospinota bacterium | reverse complement strand
TCAACATTCCCACCCTTGCCATTTTGCTTGCTACCAGTTACTCTTCTCATGTGACCTCCTTGCTTTAAGTGTTTCCTAGTAAAAAACATTTTAGCAGGTGAGGTCATGCCTTACTTTCAACTAACTTTAGGCCATTTTCGATTCCGGGGCCGCTCCATGCATCCAAAATGATTTGTTGTCCCTAGCTATTTGTAAGCCGCGAATACGTTCCACTGCGGAAATTGGCGATTTAATTTTCGGGTTTGGCGGCGTACAGCTGGAGAACCGACTCATATACATTGCTCAAGTTTCGGATAAATTGCGGGACGGCCAATATTACAGAGAGGGCCAATTTTCTACTCGACCTGATTGCATCTACCGTTATGAAGGTGGAAAATATATTGCAAAAAACGGGCGTAAATTCCACACATCATCGGAGGATATTTCCCGTGATTTAGGGCCTCCTCCGGACTACAAGGATGCCAACGTGCTAATTAGCAACGACTTTCGGTATTTTGGTGGTGGGAAGTCTATTGATTGGGAGGCCCACCATAATATTCATAAACGTTTGATGACACTAACACGGGGGGCATGCGGTAAATCACGATAATTCTTTATGGGTTGAACTAATTAAACTAAAGGAACACGCATGGCAAAATCCGAAAATGGCAAATGGTTTGCCAATTCACGAACCCGATTTTGAGAGTACTTGTGCCGACCTTGAACACAGGGAAGAGCATTCGTGCGAGGTTTGTCGTTAAGGACTGACTGACAACCTTTTTTGCTAAGAGCGGTGGTGCCGCGATCCTGGCCGGTTCCTGCGCCAGCAGGCGGCCCGGTTCGCGGCTCCGGCCCCTTAAATCCCCCCGTTGCCACAACTCAGGAAATTTGAAAAAACTCCGAGGCTTTTTTAAAATGTGTTACAATGTCGTACAAACATTGGGATTGGAAAAAGGAGAAAAATGGGGACGCTGACCGTAAGAATCAAGGATAAGACAAAAACGAGGCTGGAGAAGCTCGCGGTAAAAACCGCCCGCACAAAATCTTACCTAGTTACGCACGCGCTTGAGGAATTTCTTGAGTTGAACGAGTGGCAGATAGAGGGAATCAAGAAGGCTGTTCGCCAAGCTGACGCCGGAAAACTTACCGAACATAATAAGGTGGTAAAGAGGCTGGAGTCCAGACTTGCAAATAAGGTGGACTAACTGCGCCCTTGACGATCTCGACGCGGCAGTATCCTTTATCCTCGGGGAAAATCCAAAGGCCGCTAGAAATGTGGCCCATAAAATCGTCAAATCCGTCGAAATGCTTTCTCTGCATCCGTCATTAGGCAAACCAGGGCGGCTTGAGGGGACTAGGGAATTGGTCGTAGCCGGAACCCCGTTTTTGGTTCCATACAGGGTTAAAAATAAAATCGTTCAAATACTGCGCGTGTATCACAACTCCAGAAAATGGCCTGAGAATCTTTAAACTGGAGACGTGGCAACAGGGTCATTGGGAACAGGCTGGAACTGCTTAATGGGAACAGGGACGGGGGATTACCGCCGACACCGCCCTTCGATTGGGGCATTACTTTGCCATGTCCCCGGGATTTTGGATGAACGCGCAGTCCGATTACGAGATGGAAACCACGAAGGACAAATCCGGGGCAAAAATCAACCGCGAAGTCGAAATTCGGAAAGCCGGTTAATCAGCCGCAGATGCGGCGGACGACCTCGGCGTAGGATTCCTCCACCTTTCCGAGGTCTCGGCGGAATCTGTCCTTGTCCATCTTCTCGCCGGAGGCCATGTCCCACAATCGCGAGGTGTCGGGCGATATCTCGTCCGCCAGAATAACCTCCCCTTTGTGCTTGCCGAACTCCAGCTTGAAATCAACAAGCCTTATGCCGTGACGAGCAAAAAGCTCTATCAGCAGAACGTCCACCTTCAGGGCGCAGTCGGATATCCAGTCAATCTCGTTTTTCGTGGCCCAGCCAAAGGCCAGCACGTGGTCCGCGTTAATCATCGGGTCGCCCAGCGCGTCGTCCTTGTAATAGAACTCAATCACCGGCTGTTTTAACTGCACGCCCTCCTCCATGCCGAGTTTTTTCGCCAAGGAGCCGGCGAGGACGTTGCGCACCACCACCTCCACCGGGACGATGGAAACTTTTTTGCAAAGCATCTCCCTGTCGGAAAGTTTTTCCACGAAATGGGTTTTAATCCCCCCTTTTGCGAGATACTCGAACAGCGTAGTCGAGAGCTTGTTGTTCATCACTCCTTTGTCAACGATGGTCCCTTTTTTCTGCGCGTTGAACGCCGTGGCGTCGTCCTTAAAATACTGGACGACCAAATCGGGGTTGTCCGTAGCGTACAAAATCTTGGCCTTGCCCTCGTACAGCTTTTCCTGCTTTTTCATTCTTCCTCTCTATCGTTTTTGTTTTATAAAAACGCGATTATAAATCTCACCGACGTTTTTAAGGTAATATTTTACGTCGAACAAACCCTCTATCTCCTTCCGCGAGAGAACCGAGCTAATCTCCGAGCGCGCCATCAGCATGTCCTTGAACTGCACCTCCTCGCGCCAGCAAAGCATCGCCGTCTCCTGCACGACGGCATACGCCTTTTCGCGCGTCATGCCCGACTCCACAAGCGCGAGCAGAACCCGCTGGGAGGCGTAGAGGCCGTACGTGGCGTTGATGTTCCTCATCATGTGCTCGGGATAGACGTGGAGGCCGTCCAAGATCCGCGTGACCTTCTCCAACATATAGTGGAGGAGAATCGTGGAATCCGGTAAAATCACCCGTTCCACCGAGGAGTGGCTTATGTCGCGCTCGTGCCACAGCGCCACGTTTTCCAACGCTGACTGAAGGTTGCCGCGCACCACTCGGGCGAGGCCGCACACCTGCTCGCAGTTGACCGGGTTTCGCTTGTGCGGCATCGCGGAGGAGCCTTTCTGCCCGCTTGAGAACGGCTCCTCCGCCTCCAGCACCTCCGAGCGTTGCAGATGGCGAATTTCGAGCGCGATTTTTTCAAGCGTGGCCGACGCGATTGCAAGCGCGGACATAAATTCCGCATGGCGGTCACGCTGTAGAATTTGCGTTGAAATCGGCGCCGGGACAAGCCCCAGCTTTTTGCAGACGAATTTTTCCAACCTGGGGCTCGCGTGGGCGTAGTTGCCGACAGCGCCGGATATTTTGCCGACGGAAATTCCCGCGATGGCGGTTTCGAGCCGCTTTTTGTTTCGCTCCATCTCCGCGTACCAAAGCACCGCCTTTAGGCCGAACGCCGTCGGCTCCGCGTGGACGCCGTGCGTGCGCCCCATGCACGGGGTGTTTTTGTATTTTATCGCGAGCCTTTTTATTGACTTCATCAACGGCTCGACTTTTTCCAATATCATCGAGCCGGCCCGCTTTAACATCACGCTCAACGCCGTGTCCACCACGTCGGACGACGTTAGCCCCATGTGGACGAACCGCGACTCCGGCCCGACGAACTCCGCCACGCTCGTAAGGAACGCTATGACGTCGTGCCTTAGCTCCTTTTCCAAAACGTCAATCCGTTTAACGTCGAAGGAGGCGTTTTTCTTAATTACGGCAAGCGACTTTGCCGGAATGTTGCCGAGCGAGGCGTGCCCCTCGCACGCGGCAATCTCCACCTCCAGCCAGACGGAGAACCTGTTTTTAACCGACCAGAGCGCGGCCATTTCCTTCAGCGAATATCGTTCAATCATTTTTACACCTCGTGCGTTTTCCCGCAGACGTCCTGCGAGGCTATTTCAAATGCCACCTTGCTACCCGAAAAAAACGTGTCGGCGTTCAGCCGCACCAGATTGGGGTTGTTGTTGTGCCGGCTTAGATGGGCGAAGATGACGGTGGAAAGCCCCGCGCCGCCCGCGTTCGCTAACAGATCCATGCAGGCGTCGTTCGAGAGGTGCCCAAGTTTTCCGCCGACCCTTTGCTTAAGGTAAAACGGATACGGGCCGATTTTTAGCAGTTCCACGTCGTGGTTCGACTCCACCATCACGAGGTTCGCCATCCTGGTTTTTTCCACCGCCCTCACCGTCACATGCCCCAGATCCGTCATAATCATCGCCACCCTGCCGTTGTTCGATATCAGGTACGACACTGGCTCGGCGGCGTCGTGCGGCACCGAGAACGGATGAATTTCCAAATCGCCGACCTTAAAATCCTCCTCCGGCCTGATGAACCGGAGAAAGTCCCCCTTCTCCAATGCGCCTTCCGAGGCGGTGGCAGTCCCTTCCGTAAGGTACGCCGGAACGCCGTATTTTCTGGAAAAAAGCGCGGCGCCCTTTATGTGGTCGGAGTGCTCGTGCGAAATGAGTATGGCGTTGATTTTGTCCGGCGAGAACGACGCGGTCTTTAGCCTTTTTTCTATTTCCCTGCACGAAAACCCGGCGTCCACCAGCACCGCCGACGAATCCGAGTACGCCAGCGTGCAGTTGCCGCCGCTCCCGCTTCCGAGCACGCAGAGCTTCATGCCGACACCACCATGTGGTAGAGCAATGGGAGAAGCAGTTCGTGGTGGCCGGTTACGCGGTACCCCTTTCCGCCGGTGGTCAAGGGCCTGTGGACCACGTTCACGCCGGGGCGGTAGTGCAGGAGCATGTCGAAATCCACCGCCGTAAAATCCTTCACCTCGTCGCCGAGGTTGCGCGCGGCGCTGAGCGCCTTGATGAAAATTTCCGGCAGTATCACCGCGGAGCCGACGTTTAGGTAGCACCCGCCGCCGGTTAGATGTTTGAGCGACGCGGTGAATATTTTGAAGTCGTCAAAACTTTTTTCACCCACCAGCGCCCCGTCCGTCTTCGGGTGTATGTGCGTTATCTCGCACCCGATGGAGGCGTGTATCGTGGCCGGTATTCCCGCCGACGCGCAGACCGCAAGAATGCTTTTGTCCGCGTGTTTCATCTTTTTGTCCAAAATGTACCGTCCCACGGACTCGCCGAACCCGCACTCCGGGTGGGAGCGAAGCGCCTCCATCGTCATGGCGGCGGTTTCCTCCACCATGCCGAACCTGCCGGTTATTACCTCCTCCTCCACGTCCTCCGACGTGGCACCGACGAGCGCGATCTCCAGGTCGTGAACGGCCCCGGCGCCGTTCATGGCGATTCCGGTGATTATTTTTCTTTTTATCATTTCGATGATTATGCTGGAGCACCCGGTTTTAATGACGTGCGCCCCCATTGCGACGATGACCGCCCGTTTCTTCGCGGCGGCGGCCTTAACGGCCGAGGCGATTTTTTTCATGTCCTCCGCCTTCAGCTGGCGCGGCAGAAGGTCGGTGATGTTCCCCGTCCGTCCGTATTTCTCCACGTCGGCGAAATCGGCGGTGGTGACCTTGTTTTTTCGCTCCGATATCGGAAAGTTTTTTATACGGCTAAAGTCGGCCCGTTCGTGTTTTTGACCCATCGTGAGATATTAACCCGCTTTGTCCCGCGAATAAACAGTAAGATTTTACTTCGAGTGGTAGGAATGTTCCTCGTCCGGATACGTCCCGGCCCGAACCTCGCCCGCGTATTTTTTGACCGCGTCAATCGCATTCTGGCGTAGGTCGGCGAACGGTTTTACGAACTTTGGCTTTCGCCCGTCCGTCAGGCCAAGCATGTCGTGCATCACGAGTATCTGCCCGTCGCAGTGCGGGCCGGCGCCTATCCCGATGGTAGGAATTGAAAGCTCCTCGGTTATCCGTTTCCCCAACTCCGAGGGAATCGCCTCCAAAACCACCATGAACGCCCCGGCGTTTTCCACCGCCTTTGCGTCCTCCAAAATCGCCGAGGCCGACTCCGGCGTGGTGCCTTGTGTTTTGTACCCTCCAAGCTCGCGAACCGACTGCGGTTGAAGGCCCACGTGGCCAATCACGGGGATGCCGCTCTCGACGATTGCGCGAATGGCGAGGGCGGCGCTCACGCCCCCTTCGAGCTTCACCGCCTGCACGCCGGTCTCCCGCACCAGTTTTGCGGCGTTTTCTGCGGCAAGCTCCTTGGTCGTCTGAAACGACATGTACGGCATGTCTATCGCCACAAACGGTTTTGAGACGGCCGCCGCGACCGAACGTCCGTGAAGGATCATCTCCTCCATCGTGACCGTCAGGGTGTCGGCCCTGCCGTGCACCGCCATGCCGACGCTGTCCCCTATAAGGATTAGGTCAACCCCGCCCGCCTCCATTATTTTTGCAAAAGGCGCGTCGTACGCCGTTATGGTGGCGATTTTCCGTCCTTCCTTTTTGAAGGAAAGTAGTTTCTCCACCGTCATTTTATCCATTTATTTCCTCGCATCTTCGGCGCAATGAAACACCTCGCGTCCGTTCACGGGGCCGGAAATCCGCCACAAAAGTTTTCCGAATGCCGCCATGTCGGATCCAAAATTCATCCCGTTGGAGTCCACCAACAACGCGGGGGAGCCGTCGTACCTTGTAAACCAGTCCTTGTACGCGCGGTTTACAAGACCGACGTATTTTTCCGAAATTCCCTTTTCGCAGTCCCTTGCGCGATTTTTTATTCTTTGCATAAGCGCGTCGTCCTCCGCCGAAAGAAATATGGCCAAATCCGGCGCGGCCGGTTTGTAGTGCACCAACGACCGCACCTCATTATATAGCCGCAGTTCGTCGCCGGAAAGGTTTAGGCGGGCGAACAACAGATCCTTGTCCGGCAGATAATCCGTGACTATCATTTTCGCGCCGCTGGTTTCCGCCTCGCGGGAGAGCCGAAGACGTGAAGTCAAAAATGACAACTGCGCCCCCAGCGCGTGTTTTTCGGCGTTCTCATAAAAACCGGACAAGAACGGATTTTCTGACGGAAGCTCCAGCACGGAACGCGCGCCGAAATAGGCGGATAATTTTTCGACAAGCGACGTTTTCCCAACGCCTATCGGCCCCTCCACCGCTATGCCTCGCAAGTTGACCGAGGGGGCAAAAGGCTCGGCCTTCGCTGTTTTCTGGTTTTCGACTGACTTCAACAAGCCGGACAACGTGGCGCCGCCGATGTCAAGCGAGGCCTGCGCAATTTCAGCAAGCGGCTCCAGCACGAATTTTCTCTTTGTCATCTCGGGATGCGGCACGGTGAGCCTGTCGCTAGATATATTTTGGTCGCCAAAAAGAAGCATGTCCAAATCGAGCGTCCTGCCGGACTTCCCCCCTTTTTGGCCCCTTCCGAACTCGGCCTCGATTTTCTCAAGTTTTTCGAGCAACTCCAAAGGTGGAAGCGACGTTTTTATTTTTGCGGCGCAGTTGACGAACCATCTCGCCCCCGGCATCCCCATCGGCTCCGTAATGTAGAGCGACGAGGCCGACACAAACTCGACCCAGTCCAAACGTCCTACGGCGGAACAGGCGTTCCTTATGATGGTTCTGCTATCCCCCTCGTTGGACCCGAGGGAGAGGTAGACTTCGCTCAATTCCTTGTTAAAACTCAAAACCCACTTCTTTTAGCCGTTTTGCCAAAAGATTAAGCACCCGTTTTTCGTCCGCCTCGTCCTTCGCCTCGAACGTGGAGCTAAAGCGCAGATAGTTGCCGACCATGTCCTCGGGAACGGTGGAGATTAATTTTTCCTTTATCAGGAACTGACTGCACTCCTCGGCGTTGGAAAACTTCGGCCCGCCTTTTATTCCCTTGGGGGCGGGGACGAAAAGATAGAACGTGCCGCCCGGCACGCGCGAGTCGAATCCCACGTCCTTGAGAGCCGCGACCATCGCCTTTAGGCGCCGTTCGTACTTGGCAACGGTTCGCTCGGTGATGGCCGGGTTGTTAAGGGCCACTATTCCGGCCTTTTGGATTGCTCCGAACTGGCCCGAATCGCAGTTGTCCTTCACATGGGCGAAACCGGAGACGACAAGCTGGTTGCCGACGACGAAGGCAAGCCTCCAGCCGGTCATGTTAAACGCCTTGGAAAGCGAGTGAATCTCCACTCCTACCTCCATGCCGCCGTCCACCGATAGAAATGAGAGCGGCTTTTGGCCGTACACCAACGCCCCGTACGCGGCGTCCTGCACCACCACCAGCTTGTGTTTTTTTGCAAAGGCCACGACCTTGTCGAAAAACTTTGCCGGGGCCATGGCCCCGGTCGGATTGTTGGGGTAGTTTAGGTAAAGCATTTTTGCCTTTCCAAGAACGGATTCTGGCACGGCCTCCAATTCCGGCAAAAAATTATTTTCCCGTTTTAGCGGCATGTTGAAAACCTCCCCTCCGTAATAGGAGGTGTGGGTGCCCATGACCGGGTAGCCGGGCACGGTCATCAGCACCGCGTCGCCGGGGTTTACAAACACGGCCGGAATCATCGCTAGCGCGGGCTTGGAGCCTATCGCGTGGTTGACGTGTTTGGCCGGGTCGAGCCCCTTAACCCCGTAAATTTTTTCCATGTAGGCGCATGCGGCCGTTTTAAACTCGGCTATCCCGTTGTCGGTGTAGCCCCGGTTTTCCGGACGGGCGGCCTGCGCCGATAGCTCGTCCACCACCAGTTTGTCGGCCATCCAATCCGGCTCGCCTACGCCCATGTCTATCATTTCCGCGCCGGGATTTGCGGCAAGCGCGGCCCTTTTCGCGCGCTTTATTTTTTCAAACTTATAAATTTTGTCTTCCTTGCCGAAATTTGCCCCGCCGAGTCTGTCGGCAAACAACCCCTGAATGTACGAGTCGGACATACCATCTCCTAAAAGCTAAGTTAAACGGGTAAAAACCAAGGTGGGATTATAACCCGGATTATCCGGCCTGAAAACGCGAATAATCCCGGCTAAAGTTTGCGC
Organism: Nitrospinota bacterium; assembly: GCA_016200345.1. GTDB lineage: Bacteria > Nitrospinota_A > UBA7883 > JACRGQ01 > JACRGQ01 > JACQEX01. Next base: position 1,242 of record JACQEX010000076.1, on the reverse strand, counting down.
GCCAACAGGGGGGTGGCCTTCTCGCCTATGTCCCCAATTCCCTTCAGGTTTATGGAGAATGAAAATTTCGTCTCCGTGGTCTGCGACAAAGTGCCGTTGGAATTTAAAATGGTGGTCGGATGCGTTCCTGCGTTTAGGGTCGCACCCCAGCAACAAGAGTTAAATTTAAGGGCAAACATGGTTCCGGCGTATGTTTGCAGAATTTCGTCGTAAATGGCGCTTGCCTCCGCCGAATATTTTGAGCTTATCCTAAATCCCAACAAACCGCTGTCGAAGGTCGTGGCCTGCGTAAAATATGTCGAGATCCCGGTAGGCGAAACCGAGAGCGTCTGGCGCGAATAGCTTCGGTCGAGCGAGAGATAAAACGCGCTTTCCGGCGCGGCAAAGCCAAGCTCCTGGCTCATCGTGTCCGGTATCCCGAGATAATGGTTGAACGCCATGTCCATGTTAAAAATAAAATATCCCACGGGTTTGGATCTTAGTTGAAACTGTAGCGGAACGTACGGGCCGGGGGTGGTGGGGGTTCCCACCGTGCTTGAGGCGACCGACGTTCCCGTTCCGGCGCCCGGCACCTGGTTAAAATCGTACCCCTGTTGGAGGCTCAGCCAAAAAATCTCATCCCCCCTCTTCTTGCTAAACACCCTGTTTAAAAGCGTAAAAGAGAGAACGCTTTGCGGCGAGGAATTGTCCACCCCGTCCATTTGCACCGCCTTGAGCCTGTCCGTCCCGTCCACCTCGTATCCGGGGATATACACATAATCCAACTTTGGGGTGATTGTGTGCTTGTAGGAGTCGCTCTTGGCCTTAAATATTTTGAATATCCTCGGCCCCTCTATGCCCAGCCCCGTCGTGTAATAGGACGTGGAGACGGGGCCGGTGTTTTTCGTGTTGTTGTCATAATATGTCTGGTGGCCTCCGACGTACGGCGTCACGTTGAAAAACCTTGTCAGATTGAACGGCGTGGAAATCGTCGGGCTGACGTCCACTCTATTCAAGGTTGAGGCGCCGGGGAGCGCGGTCGAATAAAAAGAGGTCCCCACCGCGTCGCCGCTAAGCCAAAGCGGCGTGTTATAAAACGCGTGCGGCAAAAACGCCAGTTTCACCTCGGGCTGTTTTGAAAGTTCCTCTGTGCTGACCTGGTCAATCCCCCGGTTGTCCCTTCCGGTAAGCGACATATACCACGGGCCGGAATCTGCGCTTACCGTCGCGTTGGAGTCGGTGTACGGTTTTGTGCGCGTGTAG
>JACQEX010000020.1 GCA_016200345.1 Nitrospinota bacterium | reverse complement strand
GGGCCTTGGTGAGACCGAGGACGAATTGGTGCGGACGATGACGGCCGTTCGGAGCGCCGGGGCGCGTATATTGACCGTGGGGCAGTACCTTGCCCCGTCCCTACGGCACGCGCCGGTGGCAAAATATTACACGGAGGAATTTTTTGTGATGATTGCAGAGGTCGGCAAAAAAATTGGCTTTGACAAGGTGTTTTCAGGGCCTTTGGTTAGGAGCTCCTATATGGCGGACGCCATATGAACTTTACATTTCCCAGGATACAGAGGCTTCCACCATACATGCTGGCCGAGGTGACCCGCCTTAAGACCGAGGCCCGACAGCGGGGAGAGGACATCATTGATTTCGGAATGGGAAATCCGGACCAGGCGACGCCGGACTTTATCGTTCACAAGATGATCGAGGCAACCGAAAAGGCCCAAAACCACCGCTATTCCGCCTCGAAGGGGATTAAAAAGCTCCGCCTCGCCATAGCCAACTGGTACAAGAGACGATACGACGTGGATTTAAATCCGGACACCGAAACCGTCGTGACAATCGGCTCCAAGGAGGGCATTTCCCATCTGGCCCTTGCGGTGTTTGGCTCCGGCGACAACGTGCTTGTTCCCACCCCGACGTATTCCATCCACACCTACGCGGTCATAATTGCGAACGCCGACGTGATAAGCGTGCCGCTGACGGGCGACAAGGATTTTTTTGAAAGTGCGTTGGAGGCCTACAACAGAACCTGGCCGAGGCCGAAAGGGTTGATAATCAACTTCCCGCACAACCCCACCACCGCGTGCGTGGAGCAGGGTTTTTTCGAGAAGGTCGTGGATTTCGCGAAGAAAAACGAGGTCATGATAATCCACGACATCGCTTACGCCGACATAGTCTTTGACGGATACAAAGCGCCGAGTTTTTTGGCGACCCCGGGGGCGAAGGACGTGGGCGTGGAAATTTTCACTCTCTCCAAAAGTTACAATATGCCGGGCTGGCGCGTCGGGTTCGTGTGCGGCAACAAGGAGATGGTGCAGGCGCTGACCCACCTTAAGGGGTACTTGGACTACGGAATGTTCCAACCGATACAGATAGCGAGCATCATCGCGCTTAACAGCGACGATTCGGTGGTTCACGAAATAGCGGAGCTATACAGAGGACGGCGCGACGCGCTGGTAGACGGGCTGAACAGGATTGGGTGGGAGATTGAGAAACCGAAGGCCACGATGTTTGCCTGGGCGAAAATCCCCGAAAAATTCCAGTCTCTCGGCTCGATAGAGTTCAGCAAGCTGTTGCTCAAGGAGGCGAAGGTCGCCGTTTCCCCCGGCATAGGTTTTGGCCGGGAGGGGGACGGCCATGTGCGGTTCGCGTTGGTTGAAAACGAGCACCGAACAAGACAGGCGGTGCGCGGAATAAAGGGAGTGATAAGTTGAAAAAAATAGGAGTAGGTCTCCTCGGGTGCGGGGTTGTCGGCGAGGCCGTTTATCGCGGTCTTGCTGAAAATGCAAAGGCGATATCGGCCAGATGCGGGTTTCAATTCGACGTTAAAAAGATTGCCGTTAATAACATCTCTAAAAAAAGAGTCGGGGTAAGCGGCGGTCTTTTGACCAAAAAATATATGGAGGTCGTGCAAGCGCCCGGCGTTGATATCGTTGTGGAGTTGATGGGGGGCGAGGAAGACGCCTTTACCGCCGTTACCACCGCGCTCAAACTCAAAAAACACGTCGTCACCGCCAATAAACTTCTCTTGGCAAAAAGGGGGGAGGAAATTTTTGACCTGGCTCAAAAGGCCGGGGTGAAAATCGGTTTCGAGGCGAGCGTAGCCGGGGCCGTGCCGGTTATTCGAACCATAAAGGAGGCGATTGCATCCGGCAAGATTAAGTCCGTTTTTGGAATAATAAACGGCACGTCCAACTTTATTCTTTCCAGCATGATGGAGAGACAAACGACTTTTGCGGACGCGCTTGAAGAGGCCCAAAACCTCGGTTATGCCGAGGCGGATCCTACCTTCGACGTGGCGGGGATAGACGCGGCGCACAAGCTTACAATTTTGGCCAATCTCGCGTTTGGAACGCCGGTAAAGCTTAAAGACGTTCATATAGAGGGGATTGGACTCCTGACCCCGGATGATTTTATTTTTGCCAGACAGTTCGGCAGGGTCATAAAGTTATTGGCGACCGCCAAAAACGACGATGGAAAACTGGACATCAGGGTGCATCCGGCCATGGTGCCGGCGAACATGCCGATTGCAAGAATTGACGGGGTTACGAACGCGGTGGAGGTGGACGTATCCGACGCCGGCCGCCTGATGTTGATTGGACCGGGCGCGGGGGGCGACGCAACGGCGAGCGCGGTGATTGCCGATTTGGTGGACATCGCGAGGGACATGGCGCATTGTTCTTCAGCCCGGGTAAGCCCCACCGGGTTTTTGCCGCATTCAAGAAAAAGGCTTCCGCTAAAAAATATTGATTCGATTAAGGGCGGCTATTACCTTCGGTTTACGGTGGACGACAAGCCGGGCGTGCTCGCAAAAATGGCGGGGATTCTCGGAGACAACGGGATAAGCATTGACTCGGTGATTCAAAAAGGACGCACCGGCGGGATTGTGCCGCTTGTGATACTAACGCACGAGGCGGTGGAAAAGAGCGTGAAAAAGGCAATTAATAAAATTGACCGACTCTCCACGAGCCAAGCAAGGACGATGCTAATCCGCCTTGAGGACGGCCTGTAAATTTTTCTTAATTGCGCGGTTTAATCGGCGCGTTCGACGGAAAAAGTCAGCGGGTAGCCGTTTGCGCGGGCGTGGGCGTGTGCCCCCTGGACCTTGGACTCCGCGTATTCCAGCGGCATAAAGGCCACAATCGCCATGCCGTCGTTGTGCGCCCTCATCATTATTTCAATTGCGTGATGTCGGTCGGAAATAAAAAACCTGACCAGCGTGTCCGCCACGAAATCCATCGGGGTCACGTCGTCGTTGTGCAATATCACCCTATAGGGGGGAACCACGGAAGTTTTGGGCATGGAATACGTTTCCGGTTTTGGAATCGAACGGGTTTTAGGCTTTGGCATTTAAACGCCCGTCATGCAACTCGTACACCGCGTCCAAAAGTCCGGCCAGCTTCATGTTGTGGGTGACTATGACGCCGGCGATTTGTCTTTTTTTAACCAGTTCCGCCATCATGGTGAAAACCTCGGCGGCGGTTCTTTCGTCCAGATTTCCGGTCGGCTCGTCCGCCAAAAAGAGGGTCGGGTCGTTAATCAGCGCGCGCACTATGGCCACCCTTTGTTGCTCTCCGCCCGAAAGCTTGCCGGGGCGGTGGTGGATTCTATCCTTCAATCCCACGGACTCCAAAAGCCCTTCCGCTTTTTCTCGCGCCGTCGTCGGATTGGCCTTTGCTATCATGGTCGGTATCATGATGTTTTCCAACGCCGTGAACTCCGGCAAAAGATGGTGAAATTGAAACACAAACCCGGTGTTTTTACCCCTGAAGCGCGATCTGTCGTCGTCGCTTAAGCTAAAAATATTCTCGCCGTTTACGGCCACTGTGCCGGAGGTCGGCTTGTCCAGCCCGCCAAAGACGTGAAGCAGTGTGGATTTTCCGGCGCCGGACGCGCCGACGATGCCTGCAAGGGCGCCCGGTTTTACCACGAGATCCACCCCGCGAAGAATATCAAGCCGCCTTGATTCGGCGACGAAGCTTTTTTCTACCGCAACAGCGGACAATACTGCACCCATCGTGCGAATTATAACCCGAAAGAACCAAACAAATCCGGGGTTCGAAAAATTAACTGTTTAGGTAATCCCAGCTACTCCATCGGGCGTTTTGCCAATTGCTCCGTCAACTGTGCCGCGGTCGGTGCGTCCAGGCTCGCCAGTATTTTGGAGGAGATTTTCGGCTTAAGGGCCGTGAGTATTTTCAGTGCTATGGCCCTGTCCATCGCCTTTAACCTTTGGGCGGCCTCCGCCGGGGCCATAACGGAGTAGGCCTTGGTCAGGTTCGCCAGATTTTTTATCTCTAGGTCGTCCCTGAATTTGACCAATTCCTCCAGTTTTTGCTGTACCCGCTTCAACTCCTCAATTTTTTTGTCAATCTCCTGTTCGACGACGTGAAGGTGCCCTTCCCTGCTGTTTAACAGCTCCTCTCTTCTGTCGAGTTCGTCCTGTTTTTTCTTAAGGTCTTTTGCCAAATCAATGCGTATGGCCTCATTTGCGTTCTTGTTTATGTTCAGCGATTCTCTCGCCTGCTGTTCAGCGGCCTGCGCGAACCTCTGTCCGCCGCCGGCCAACCCAAAAATAACGAATGTGAACGCCACGACCAAGGGAATGGCGATTATAATTTTGGTTCTCATCTTGCCTCCCTGTACCAAATATTTGTTGCTGTTTCGTCCGTAAAGGCCCGTTCTTTGCGGCCTTCGCGCAATGTATAGGCGGACAACATGCGCTCCCTATAAACTTCCAGGATTCTTTTTCTTTTTACGTACTCCTGAAGCTCCAACTGTTTTTGTTTCACCCTTTCGGAGCAGGCGAAAATCTCCTGATGTTTCCACGTTATGTCCGCGTCGCATCCGTCCATGAAATCGGTGTAGAGCCTGATGATTCTTACGTCGGTGGCGTGTTTGCCAAGCTCCGCCAGTTCTGCAGACTTTGCCTCCCTTGCCGAGGCAAGCGCTGACAATTGCTCCCCAAGGGCCTTTTGCTCCATGTTTACCACCGCGAGCTCCCTTTGTTTTCCCTCTTCCTGGGTTTTTCTATATCCAAGCAGTGTCTGAAGTTTGAACTTAAACACGGCTAAAATATCTCCCCGAGTCGTTTGAACGTCGTTTCCATGTCCGCCTTTTCGCCGATGTCCTGCTCCAAGAACGCGTTTATCGCCTTTATTTTCTGGAGCGCGTAGTCTATGTCCGGGTTTGAGCCGGCAACGTACGCCCCGATGTTTATTAAATCCTCCGCCTCTTTGTAAACCGAAAGGGTTCGGAAAAGTTTTTTGGCGAGCTCCATGTGTTCCTTGGAGGCGACGTCTATCATCACCCTGCTGATGGACTGAAGCACGTCCACGGCCGGATAGTGTCCGCGCGACGCGAGCGTCCGCGAGAGAATGATGTGTCCGTCTAAAATTGCGCGCGAGGCGTCCGATATCGGCTCGTTTATGTCGTCCCCCTCCACCAAAACCGTATAAAGGCCCGTGATTGAGCCCTCGGACTCGGTGCCGGTGCCGGCCCTTTCCAAGAGGCGCGGTAAAAGCGCGAAGACGGACGGCGTGTATCCTTTTGTCGCCGGAGGCTCGCCGATTGAAAGTCCTATCTCCCTTTGCGCCATTGCAAACCTTGTCAGCGAGTCCATAAGAAGGAGCACGTCCTTCCCTTTTTTACGGAAATATTCGGCGATGGCCGTCGCCGTGTACGCCGCCCTAAGGCGGACGAGCGGCGTGTTGTCGGACGTCGCCGTGATTAAAACCGAACGTTTTAAGCCCTCCGGCCCGAGATTTTTTTCTATGAACTCTTTTACTTCCCTTCCGCGTTCGCCGATGAAGCTTATAACCGCCACGTCTGCGTCGGTGAACTTCGCCATCATCCCTAGGAGCACGGATTTTCCCACCCCCGTGCCGGCCATGATTCCGATACGCTGTCCTCGCCCGCAGGTTAAAAGTCCGTTTATGGCCCGGACTCCCAAATCGAGCGGTTTTGTAATTCGTTTTCTGCTCACCGGGTTTATCGGTTCCGCGTAAAGGGGCATCTCATCCTTACATTTCAACGGGCCAAGCCCGTCTATGGGTCTGCCCATGCCGTCCAAAATTCTGCCCAAAACTGTTTCGTCCACTTTGACGACCGCCCTGTGTGAAATTGCCTCTATCTTGCACCTGGGGGAAATTCCGTGAAGCGGGGAAAGCGGCATCATCAATATGCGTCCGTCGCGAAATCCAACGACCTCGACCTCGACCGGGTCGCCGCCGTCGCGCGGGTAGACCCTGCACATGGAGCCGACCGGCACGTCTGGGCCGTCCCCCTCCATGACCAGGCCGATGATTCTCTCCACGTGGCCTATCGGCACCGCCTTTCTGGAGACGCTAAGTGATTCCTTATATTTTGCTATGTCCAAGGTCATGCGCGTTTACTCCAAGTGCCCTTTGAGGTTTCTATGCATGTCGGCCAGGCGCCCCTCCACGGTGGCGTCTATCATTCCGATGCCTGTTTTTATGAAGCATCCGCCGGGGGTGACGGAATTGTCCGAGGTGAAGTCCACGTTTTCGAGGGTTTCCATTTCCTTTAAAAGATCCTCGCGGATTGAGACGGCGTTGGCCATGTCCGCGCTGTTCAGGCGGATTAACACGTTTTGCTTCGAGTGCAGTTCTGCCACGGATTTTCGGATGACGTCAGTAATTATATTTTTGTCCTGCTTGATTTCCCTGGCAATTATCTCGGATGCGATGAGCACTACTAGATCCACCATTTCTTTTTCCGCGTTCGCGTAGTATTCGTCGCGCGCGCCGGTGAGCTTTGTCGCGCCCTCATTCAGCGCCGAGACTAGGTAGGTAATCTCCGCCGCGCTTTCGGCCCTTCCCTGCTCCCTTCCGAGAGCGTGCCCTTTTTCAAAAGCCGCCCGCTCGATGTCGGAGGCCTTGTTTTTCGCCTCGGCGATTATGGCCTCGGCCTCGTCCGTTGTCTTCTTTAGAATCTCGTCCCTGCGGTATCCCCCGCCGTATTCGAAATCGAACCCGCCGAGCACGAATTCCGCCACTTTTTTTCCGTGCAATTCCGCCTTCTCGTGGTCGGGCTTGAACTCCACCTCGATCTTTTTTTTTCTTTCCTCCGCCGCCGCCGCGACCTCCGGAAAACTGGCAAGGGTGAATCCCTTGACATTTTCGGCTTCCTTGCCGGTAAGGACTTTATACAAGTTCTTCTCCTCCGCCGGCCAGGATGACCTTCCCTTCCTCCTCCAGCTTCTTCACGGTGCGTATGACGCCTTGTTGCGCTTTTTCGACGTCCGACAGTTTTACCGGGCCCATCGCCTCCAAATCGTCCTTTAACATGTCGGCGGCGCGTTTTGAGAGGTTCTTGAAAATCTTCGTCTTCAAAACTTCCGAGGCCGTCTTTAAGGACAGCACGAGGTCGTCCTTGCCGACTTCCTTCAGAATGGCCTGCAGTCCCTTGTCGTCCACGTCCACGAGATCCTCGAACACGAACATAAGGCTTCTTATTTCGTCCGCCAACTCCGGGTGGGTGGACTCAATTTCCGAAAGAATCGCCGACTCCATATTGTGGTCCAGATTGTTCACAAGCTCCGCGACGGTGTCAACGCCGCCGAGCCTGCTACCCTCCATGGCACCGGCGCTTTGGAACTCGTTTGCGAGCGCCCTGTCCAAATCGGCCACGACGGAGGGGTTGACCCTTTCCATGGTGGCGATTCTAAAAACAATTTCCGAGCGGAACCGCTCCGGCAGATTTTTTAATATTTCGGCGCCCTGTGCGGAGTCCAGATGGGCCAGTATGATGGCGACCGTCTGGGGATATTCGTTTCGCAGAAAATTAGCCACCGTTTTGGGATCCAGGTGACGAATGGCCTCCAGTCCGCCGCCAAGCTCCTCGGTTTGGCCGGGAGTCGCAATTTTTGAAAGAACATCGGCGACCTTGGCCGGATCCATTGACTTTTCAAGAAGTTTTTTAAGATAGTCTCGTCCGCCGGATAGCATTCCGCCCTCGCCGGACTCCAAAGCCGAGTAGAATTCGCGCACCACGCCGTCCAGCACCTCGGGTTCCACGCTGTCCATGAACGACATATAGTTTCCGACCTGCTGAATTTCCTTGTCGGACAGCTGGCTTAGAACCTTGGACGCGACGGCGTCACCCAGCGATATCATAAGTATCGCCACCTTTTCCGGTCCCAGCAGATTTTGCGTCGGATTCTTGCGCGCCATTATTAGTTTCCTCTCTTCGAATTCATTTTACGCCTTTTTTAGGCCTTTGCCTTTCTCATCCAAGAACGAATCAATTCGGCGGCTTGCTGGGGATTGTCGGAGATAACCTCCGTGACCCGCTTGCGGTAGTCAACGTTTTCCTCCTTGACGACGCCCAGCTTGTTAATCTCCCCTTCCATCTTGACGATGTTCTGCGGAAGCGCCCGAAGCTCCTCGGCCTCCACGTTGGCCTGCGTCATGCTCTTCATGAGCGGGCGCAGGATGAAGAGAAATATCGCCAGCGCCGCCACCGTTATGCCGGCGTATTTGACCATCGTAAGCGTGTATTCCCTTTGGGCGTCCACGTCCATTTTTTGCGCCTCTTCGGCCAGCGGGGCCTCGTCAAACTGCATGCTTTCAACGGTCACCAAATCCTGCCTGTTGCCGTCGAACCCTATCGCGGTTCTAACCAAGTTTTGAATCGTGTTCTTTTCCTCCGTGCTAATAGGCTGGAACTCCTTGGAGATTTTCCCGTCCTGCGCCTTGGTCTCCTTGTATTTTCCGTCCACCATGACCGCAACGCTAAGTTTCTTAACCTGCGAGGTCGGTTCCACTATGGTTTTGACGACCTTGTTGATTTCATAGTTTATGGTCTCGTTGGTTTTTGTGGATTCGGCCGGTTTGCCGACGGCCGACGCCTGGGCTCCGGCGGTCTCCGGCAGATTGGACGAGACGCCCGCCACGCCTACGGGGGAGGCGGCGCCGGTGGTCTTCTCCTCGTTTCTTTGCTCGCTTCTAGCCACCTGGCCGTCCGGGTCGTAACTTTCCTCTGTTCTTTGTTCCTGCTTGAAGTCCATGGAGGCGCTTACCCTGACAATGGCCTTTCCGGCGCCGACGACTTTTTCCAGCATCGTCCTAATTCTTCTCTCAACGTCGGACTCGTAATTCTTTCTGAAGTCCATCTGCTTGTTGGACAGTTTTGTCGCCTCGTCCTCCCCCTCCTCGGGGATGCTGAGGATGGAGCCGCTTGTGTCCACAATCGTTATGTCGGAGGAGTTAAGCCCCTCGACCGACGACGCGACGAGGTGCGCGATTCCGTCCACCTGCTGTTTCGAAAGTTTTTTGTTTCCCTTAAGTTTAAGGACAACTGACGCCGTGGCCTTTTGTTTCTCCTCGTCAAAAAGCGTTTTTGCGGGAATGGAGATGTGAACCCTGGAGGACTGTACGGTTCCGATGGAATTTATGGTCCTTTGCAACTCTCCTTGGAGCGCCCTTCGGTAATTTAGTTTTTGTACGAACTCGGTCATGCCGAACGAGGCCTTGTCAAAAATTTCAAATCCGACTCCGCCGCCGGAGGGAAGCCCCTCCCCGGCCAGCTCCAGCCTGAGTTGATAGACGTCTTTTGCCGGGACGCTAATGGCGTTGCCGCCGTTTTCCAATTTATACTGGATTTTCCGCTCCTTTAATTTTTCGGATATCGAAAGTGCGTCCTCCTGGGAAAGGTTGGCGTAAAGAAGGGTGTTGTCCTCCGCGCCGGAGAAATAACCGGTGATTAGTATCCCGGCCAGAATCAAGACGCCGAAGGCGATTATCCCTATTTTTTTGCCGGCCGGCAGGTCGCCGAACATATTGGCGAACTGGCCCATTGCGTCTTTTAGCTGTTTAAACATTTTTCCTCCCCAATCTTTCCTTTATTCCCTCGCCCCGGATCCCATTACTTGTTTCCGATGTCAATGGCCTGTTGGGCCATCGCCTTTATCGAGCTGATTACCGTGGTGTTCGCCTCGTACGCCCGTTGGGCCGAAAGCATATCCACCATTTCTTTCATCAAATTCACGTTTGGCATTGAAACATAACCGCTTTTATCCGCGTCGGGATGCGAGGGGTCGTATACTCTTTGGAAATCCGACGGGTCGTTGGCAACTGTGACCACTTTGGGGGAGCTTATGTTGCCGTCCAACATTTTTCCAAACGCGTCCGCAGTGGGCTCGGCGGTCATCACAACTACCTGTCGCCTGTAGGGTCCCCCCTCCGGGGTTCGGGTCGTGTTGATGTTCGCCAAGTTGCTTGAAACCACGTTCATCCTTGTCCGTTGCGCGCTCATGCCAGCGGCGCTGATTTTCATTGACGATAATAAATCCATGCTAATTCTCCTGTTTTTTACAATGCAGAAAGACTTATCGCTCTCCTCATGGCGGCAATTTCGTTTCCGGCCATTGAGGAATATTTGGAATATTCGGTCCTGGTTTCACTCTGTCGGAGCAATTCCTCGTCCATGTTCACGTTGTTTCCATCGAGTTTAAGCGACCCTTCCTCGCTTGACACTTTGATCGGTTGCAGATTGTAGGCTGTTGAGGTTGAAAAATGCCTTACGTTTGTCCTTGTTATGCCTTTGCCCGCCAAATCATTAAGTGAATCGGCCAAAGCCATTTTAAAATCTTTTGATTCAACGGCTTTATACCCGGGTGTCGCCACATTGGCTATATTGACCGAGGTTGACACCGCCGAATTGGTCAGGAAGTCGAGAGACTTCGAAGCCAACTCTAGCTTACTCGTCGTCAATCCAAAAATTTTCATGCCGTCAAAATTCCCGTCAAATGTTGTTTATAAAACTATTCCTGCCCAAGTAAAAGCAATAGATATGCCAAACTAATTCATCCTTATAAAACAAATAGTTATTCTTGTAATTTTCTAAAATTTGCATTTCTTGCTGTTTAACGTCAAAAAGTGATGCCTTTCAATAGTACATAAGCAATTTTCCTTCCACGTTCCTTCGTATTAACACCGTCATAATTTTGCTTGAAAAGCCACTCGAACTTTTCAAACTTGGGGTAGGCATAAATTGCCCGTTCGGTAAGACAGGCGGGGAGTTTTTTCCTAGGAATCTGAGGATAATCTGATAACGCATTGAAAAAACTGACGCATAAAACGTGGCATGACTATTGAACTTAGTATTTGCGAAACTGTAAATGTAAGCAGATTTAAAAAGGAAAAATAGAGGTGACTATGAACTTAGCTTTAAACTTGGTATCGGAGCTGACGGCCTCCCTTGGCAACAGTGCCAAGTCGGCAGTTACGAACGCCGACCAATCGGCCAGCAATACGTCCTCCTTCGTCTCCATATTAAATTCTGTAAGTGCATCATTCGACGCTCAGACACACAATTCCGCCTCATTCGGCGGCGCATCTTCAAATTCAAGCCCATTTTCGCAGAATGTGAATAGCACCCAAAGTCCTTCGGCTCAGAATTCAGTACAAAATCAAGCTTCGGATCCGATGTCGGTGCAAAATACCTCAAATGACAACCAAGCAATAACGACCAACACCCAGGTCACCGCAAAACCAAAATTAAAGAGTGTAAACTCAACAAGTTCCACTGATGGCACACAGTCTGCCCAAACGATAAGTATGGGGAACTTGGTGAAAAGTTTAAATTTGTCGTCAGACCAAGTTGACAAAGTTGCGCGGGCCTTTGGAACAACCGCTGACCAATTGGGAAATTTGCAAGTTTCGATAAATGGCGCTCAGGGTGGGGTGCTCGACGCCACAACGGTGCTAAATAAAATTTCGCAGGCACTAAACCTTACCAACGCGCAGGCAAACGAGATGTTTTCGTCCTTGAATATGTCCGCCTTGGGAATAACTGTAAATCCACAGACCAGTGGAAACAGCGAGTTGGGAAACCAAGCAATTCAATCGGTCACTTCCTCGTTATCAACCCCGATGATTGTCTCAAATTTGGCACAAACGCTCCAGTCCGAAATGGGAAACGGTGGCGGGGCTGGGTTCGGCGGACAGTTTGGGCAGGGGGCACCCATTGTCCAGCAGACGAGTGTTGAGATTGGTTCGGCGAATTTTAACAATGTGTTGGACGTTTCAGCCCTTAAATTTGGTTCCACCCCGACCGCTAATGCGGCGGAATTAGCCCCAGTTCCACTTAATTTTGAGAAAATGAACTCGGACAGGATAATGGGGCAAATCGTTGAAAAAGCCTCTATTTTGCAACTCCCAAATTCCACTGAAACCAAAATTACCCTTTCCCCCGAAACCTTGGGATCGGTGAATATCCAGCTTTCGATGACCGATTCAAGCGTTAAGGCCTCAATCGTTGTTGCGTCCAACGCGGTAAAACAGATTGTTGACCAGAATATTGACCAGCTTAAAACGGCCCTTAACCAACAGGGAATAATGGTTGACCAAATCAACGTTTCGGTTGGCCAGCAGGGGAACCAGAATTTTGGAAATGCGTTTTCCGGGCAAAATCCCGACCAGACCGGCACCCCCGTTCCGACCCATGTTGTTGAACATCAACCGGTTGTTACTCATGCTGGTGCGCGAAAAACACTAAACACACTTGTTGATCTGACCGCATAAAAGGAGGATGAGATGTCAACCATAGGAACAGCCCAAAACACCCAGGGCACGTCGCCGGCGACCGCCGGGGCAACCGGAACGACGACCGGAACCCTGACAAGCAAAAATCCGAACGCCACGATGGGGCAGGCGGACTTTTTAAAATTGTTGATTGCACAGCTAAAACACCAGGATCCGCTAAACCCGATGAACAGCGACGCCTTCACCTCTGAGATGGCGCAGTTCAGCTCCTTGGAGCAATTGACCAACATCAACACCAACCTCGGCGGCCTTGCCAACGTTCAGAACGCGGTGAACAACTCCGAGGCCATGGGCATGATAGGTAGAACCATACAGGCGGCCGGAAACTCCGTCAGCATTACCAACGGCAAGGCGACTTCCGTAAACTTCAATCTTGCCGATGCATCGCATACGACCACAGTGGCAATATCAAACTCGCAGGGCCAGGTGGTCAACGTTTTGCCGCAGGGCGCTCTCGGCGCGGGCAACCAGACGGTGCCCTGGGACGGGAAGGATTCCAACGGGAACCTACTGCCGGACGGCACGTACACGTACACGGTCAACGCGGCGGACGCCTCGGGAAACCCCGTTTTGTCCACCACTTACATGACCGGAGTCGTAAGCTCCGTTTCGGTGTTAAACGGAACCACAAGTTTGAACGTGGGCAACCAGCAGGTTTCCCTAGGTAGCGTTATGAATGTTAAATAGGCGTTAGTGAAAAAATTTAATTTTGTTAGGAGGATACTATGAGTCTAGATGTTGCAATGTTAACTGGCGTAAGCGGAATAAACGCCTTTGGAAACGCGATGAACGTTATTGGCGACAACATCGCCAACGTGAACACCTACGGTTTCAAAGGTTCCACCGCGCAATTTGCCGACATACTGTCGGCCTCCCTCACAAGCGGCGGCGGATCAATGCAGTTGGGCCGTGGAACGTCCATGGCAGGAGTGAACACCGCTTGGTCGCAGGGTTCCTTTCAGACCACCGGCAACTCGACGGATGTGGCGGTTCAGGGTGCTGGATTTTTCGTGGTTAAAGACCCGAACAGCGGCACCCCGTACTATTCGAGGGACGGGCAGTTAATACAAGACAAAAGCAACAACCTTGTGGACAGTTCCGGCGACATAATCCAAGGGTACAACATGGTCGCGCCAACAGGAGTGTCCAGCAACATAAGCTTTACCAACATGCTTTCGAACGCACCAAAGGCCTCCACAAACTTCACCCTTGGCGCAAACCTTAACACCAACGCGACAATAACCCCGGCCGCCAATATAACCACCACGGCGGGTTCCGCCAACATTACCCTCGGAAGCAACGGCACCACCTACGCCGTCGGCTCCTCGATTCAATTTTTATCGAGCGGGGCAATGCCGGGCGGCCTCTCGCCAAACACCCCTTACTATGTGGTGAGCAATTCTGGCGGCGCCACGCCGACAATCCAGGTTTCCGCGACCCAAGGAGGGGCGGCAATTACAGTGACCTCCGCCGGAACCAAAACCAACTCCATAATTAGCTCTCCTCCCCCGGCACCGGCGTACAGCACCACGATTACGCTTTACGACGCCCAGGGAAACTCCGTAAATACGACCATGAATTTCTTTAAAACCGCCGTGCCGTCCAACATTACGGCGGCCAACGTGTCCACCGACTTTATATACCAAATCGTGCCTCCGACCGGAATGACGGTCACGGGAGGGTCTGGAACACTCGAGTTTAACGGCACGGGAACGTTGGTTGGCGTGAACAGCACCGGCGGGACGTTAGGCACGACAAACCCCACGGGAATAACGATAACGGAAGCACCCGGAGGCGCAAACCCGCTTAGCCTATCTTGGAGCACCTTTGACAGCGCGGGCGCCCCGTCCCTCACCAGTTACTCCTCCCCCTCGGCCACGCTGAGCCTTACCCAGGACGGATATTCCGCCGGCAACCTCACGGGCCTCTCTGTGGACACCAAAGGCGTGATAACCGGTTCCTTCTCGAACGGCCAGACGCAAAAACTGTATCAGTTTCAACTTGCGAATTTCCCGAATACATCGGGGTTGACCAGGAAAGGCGGTTCGCTTTATGCCGCCACGCAAGCTTCCGGCCAGGCCCTAACCGGCACCGCCGGCGCGGGCGGTTTGGGCACGATTCTCGGCAACTCCCTGGAGCTTTCGAACGTGGATCTTGCCTCGGAATTCGTCGCGATGGTTAAAACCCAGAGCGCGTACGTGGCGAACTCGAAAATAATAACCATGGCCGACACGCTGATGCAACAGACCATCCAGATAGTGAAGTCGTAGTACCTGGAGCGGCGATTTAGGGAGAGCACCTCCTCCCGGTCGCCGCTCCCACCTCCCTTTAAGTAAATCGCAATTTTTTCACAACGCACACCCGCTTTATCAAAAAGGTAAAGCGGGTTACAATTCCCACCGTGCAAAATAAATACTCGTTCATCAAAAAAAATCTGGACGTCGTCAGGGCCAACGTTGAAAAGGCCGCGTTTCGCTCCGGCAGGCGCTTGTCCGACATCACCATAGTCGCCGTCACAAAAACGGTGGGAGTGCCGGAGATTAGGACGGCTATTGAGCACGGCGTAAAAATTATCGGCGAGAGCAGGGTACAGGAGGCGGTTAAAAAGCACGAGGAAATCGGTGACTTGGTGGAATGGCATTTCATCGGTCCGCTTCAAAAAAACAAGGCCAAGTTTATTCCTAGGCTGTTCTCGCTCGTTCATTCGGTGGACTCCCATGAAATCGCCGCCGAGTTAGGTAGAAGGGCCGGGGGTAGGGTGGTGCCGGTGTTGTTGGAGATAAACATTGCCGGTGAAAATAGCAAACATGGCGTGGAGTCCCTTTCGTTATTAGGGCTGGAAAATGCCACGTTCGATATACTATCATTCGGGATGACGGACGATTATGTAGTGGCGGTCGAGGAAGGCGCCACCCACCTGAGAATTGGAAGGGGAATATTTGGTGAACGATAAAACAAAGAGCAAGAAAATTGGAATCATAGGATCCGGCGTCATGGGAGAGGCGTTTACCGCCGGCCTTTTGAAATCCGGGTTCTGCGCCGCAGGCGACCTAACCGTGTCGGACGAGTCCGCGGCACGGCTCGAACACATGAGGAAGAAGCACGGGGTGAAGGCGACCGGCGACAACAACGAGGTCGCGGAATCCTCCGAGATATTGCTTTTGGCGGTAAAGCCGGACGCGATTTCCGAGCTGTTGAAGGAGATAGCCCCGAACATAAGGGAACATATGATAGTCATCAGCATCGCCGCCGGGGTGAAGCTGGCCTCGCTCACCTGGTACGCCAAGGCCAAGGTCGTGCGGGCCATGCCAAACATTTGCACCCAGGCGGGGGAGGGCATGACCGCGCTGTCGCACACGCCGAACTTGAGCGAGGACGACCTCGCCATGGTGCAAAAATTCTTCGAGTCCACGGGGAAGACGATTTGGGTTGACGAGTCGAAGATGGACGCCGTCACCGCCATATCTGGCTCCGGGCCGGCGTACATATACCTCGTCATGGAGGCGATGACGCAGGGAGGCGTCGAGGCCGGTCTGCCGCTAGCGCAGGCGAAAGAGCTTGTAAGGCAGACCTTCAGGGGCGCGTCGGCCCTTTTGGAACTTGGCGGGACGCCCGCCGAATTAAGGGAAAAGATAACCTCGCCAAACGGCACCACCGCCGCGGCGCTCCATAGGCTCGAGTCGCACGGCGTTAGGGGCGCGTTTTTGGACGCGATTTCCGCGGCCGTCCAGCGCTCGAGGGATTTGGGCTGATGTTCGCGGTCGGAAACCTTGTGAACGCGATAGCCATGGTGCTGGATTTGGTGCTTCAATTTTTTCTTTGGCTGATAATAATCCGCGCCCTGATTTCCTGGGTCTCGCCCGACCCTTACAATCCAATAGTTCAGTTTCTTATACGGGCCACGGAGCCAGTGCTCAGGCCGATTCAAAGAATTGTCCCGCCTTTTTCGGGGCTTGATCTCTCGCCTCTAATCGCGATTTTCGGCATATATTTCTTGCAGGCTTTTTTGGTCAAGACGCTTCACGACATCGCCTATAGGCTCGGCTAAACTTTTCACGAGCCTTATCGGTTATGCCCTTAACACACTCCAGAATGTCGCCGGTTTCACAATCCGCCAACGGGGCGGTCGTGACCTGCAAGATTGTGCCTTCCGCCTCTAAAAGCGAAATTGCCGAAATGGGGGAGGGGGGCCTGCGGGTTCGAATTGCCGCGCCGCCGGTTGACGGCAAGGCGAACAAGGAACTTACCAGATTTTTCTCAAAACTTTTTGGCGTGTCAAAAAGCGCCGTCCAAATTATCAAAGGGGAGTCGAATAAAAACAAAACCGTTCTTATCGCCGGGCTTGGTGCCGACGAGGCGACAAGGATACTTAAATCGGGTGCAAAATGATTAAAACCGTTGAATTTTTGGAAAATGGAATCGTAAGGCTTATTGACCAGCGTCTTCTTCCGACGGAGGAGGTAGTTGTGGACTGTAAAAATTATCTGGAGCTGGCGGAGGCGATAAAAAACATGACCGTCCGCGGAGCTCCGGCGATAGGGGTCGCGGCGGCGGGCGGGGTTGCGCTGGGCGCGCGGGAAATTACAACGACGGACATTGGCAAGTTTAAGGCGGAGTTTGAAAAAATCTGCGATGTAATCGGCGGCACAAGACCGACCGCGGTTAATTTATTTTGGGCGGTGGAGAGAATGCGTGGGGCGGTGCTAGGCGCGACCGGCGCGGGTGTTGAGGAATTAAAGGGGAGAGCCGCGAACGAGGCAAAAAAAATATTGGCCGAGGATTTGCTCATAAACGAAACGCTTGGTAAAAACGGGGCGGACTTCATCGGCGACGGCGAAACGGTGCTCACCCATTGCAACGCGGGGGCGCTGGCCACGGCCGGACATTTCGGCACCGCGCTTGGTGTTATTAAGGCCGCTTTCGGCACCGCGCTTGGTGTTATTAAGGCCGCCCACCTGCAGGGGAAGCGCATAAGCGTGTTCGCCGACGAAACGCGCCCATTTTTACAGGGGGCCAGGCTTACCGCATGGGAGTTAAAGAAGGAAGGCATTGACGTTACGTTGATAACCGACAACATGGCCGGTTACTGCATGAAAAAGGGGCTGGTTCAAAAAATCGTCGTCGGCGCGGACAGAATAGCGCGCAACGGGGACGCGGCTAACAAAATCGGCACGTACTCTCTTTCAATTCTCGCAAAGGCGCACGGAATTCCTTTTTACGTGGCGGCCCCGATTTCGACGATTGACTATAACATCCCAAACGGGGATCACATTCCGATTGAGGAACGAGACCTGCGGGAGGTCACCCACGTTGGAAACAGGCAACTCGCCCCGGACGGAATAAAAATCTTTAATCCCGCTTTTGACGTTACTCCAAACGAAAACATCGCGGCAATTATCACCGAGCGCGGTGTCGCCACGGCCCCCTTTGAACAATCGCTGGATAAACTAAGGCGGTAGGTTTACAATGGGGGGATGGGCTTAGTTGAGGATTGCTTGTCATGACGCTGGATGAGATTAGGGAAATCGCCCAAGTGCACGGTATTCAGTCCCTCCATAGATTCGAGCGGAAAGAGGAGCTAGTTTGGACGATACAGCTTGCGGAGGGGTTTTCCGACTGCTTTAGAAGGAGCAACGACTGCACCAACGAAAAATGCGCATGGTTCGAGGATTGCATTAAGAATCCGACCTCCCAGGATTAATATCCGGCCGGTTTTTTCAGGTTGCGCCATAGGCCATGAACTCGTGGAATTCGACCACCAAGGATTCAAGGTCTATAACCGCCATGGTCGGTTTTCCATGGATTCAACCACCGGCTTAGCCCGGATTGAGTATTAGCTTTCCTTCTTGCCCGAAGGCCCCCATTGATTATAAAATCATGCCATGCTTAAAAACGTACTGAGGCGCTTGGTTTATGTCCTTAAAATCCGCGTATCCGTCGCCTATTCAAACTTTAAGATTAATAGGACGTTCGGGCGCTATCCGTCGCTGGACAAGCTCCCGATGGTCGGTGCGGTTGTCATATCATTCCTGATAGCGCTTTCTTTGGTTGCGGTGGTTTCACATTTTGACGTAAGGAGACAACCTCATAAGGTGGGGCCAATAGCATTTGTCGGTTCAAAGACTATTGTGGAAAGCGGGAGGGACGTCATTTCACAAGGAACCCCGCCACGGTCTCTGGAATCAATGCTAACTCAACCGAACGGGGTTGTTTCGGATAATTATGTCTTGGCCGTTGATAAATCACGAAAAATGCTGTTTGTATTGAGGGAAATTGGAGATTCTTACCATGTGGTCAGGAACTACGACATATCATTAGGACGCAAGATTGGGGATAAACAGACCGAAGGGGATTTAAAAACTCCATCCGGTCTATATCAAATCATTGAAATTAAATCTGGTAGGGAATTACCCGATATTTATGGTCCCAAGGCATTTGTAACCAATTACCCAAATAGTTTTGACGTTGCAAGTGGCAGGGGCGGCGGCGGGATATGGTTGCATGGAAGCAAAACCGGAAAGCGGAACCCTGATTCGCACGGATGTGTGGTTTTGGACAATCAAAACCTCCTGCGTCTGGACGAATGGGTTCATAAAAGCACCCCTATCGCCATTTTCCCCGAGGACTTCTCGCTTCCGGTCAAGGACGGTAAAGTGGATAAAAAATATATATCCGTTGATTTTTTCTATGGGAACCAGTTGCGAGAAACCGGACCCGTTACGCAAAACAACGGGGTTTCCACTCGCCACTCGGCGAGGGGCTAAAGCGCGCCGAATATTTCCGAGAGCCTCTCGAGGTCTTCGTCTGAATAATAATTTATTGTTATAACCCCGCGCCCCTTTTTTGAGGCGGTGATTGCAACCTTGGTCGAAAGTTTTTTTTGCAACTTTTCCTCCACGTCTCGGACGAACGCGTTTTTTTCCATTTTCTTTTTTGCGGGTGATTTCTTTTTTACGTGCGCCTCGGCGTCTCTCACGTTCAGGCCCAGGCTGAGAATTTTTGCGCGCATCTCCATCATCGCAGGCTTGCCCGCGCAGGCCAGTAGTGCCCGCGCGTGGCCCATCGTAAGCCTGCCTGTTTCCACGTCTCGTTGAATCTCTTCGGGAAGTTTCAGGAGCCTTAAAAAATTGGCGACCGTCGAACGCTCTTTGCCGACCTTTTTGGCCACGTCCTCCTGGGTGAGATTGAAGTCGTCCATAAGCAGTTTGAAAGCCTTCGCCTGCTCCAACGGGTTTAAATCTTCCCTCTGTATATTCTCTATAATTGCAAACTCAAGCGCCTCGGCGCGTTGAACCGTCCTGACAATCGCCGGGACGGCCTCCATGCCAAGTGACTTGACGGCCCTAAATCTTCTTTCTCCGGCGATAAGTTCGTAGCCGTCGTCCACCTTGTGCAAAATAATCGGCTGAATTACTCCGTTTTCTTTTATTGACGCGGCTAGCTCCTTGATGGACTCGTCGTTAAAGTGCAATCTCGGCTGATATCTGTTTCGAACTATCTGATTAAGCGGGACATCCATGATCCGAGGCATCACCTTGCCCTGATCTGGCAACAGTGCGCCAAGCCCCCTCCCCAAAGCCTTTTTTACCGTCATTTTTTTCTCCCTGAATCTTCAAACGCATTCTTGTGTTTGTTAATTAGCTCCCTCGCTAGATCCACATAGGCGTCCGCCCCCTTTGATTTTGTGTCGTAGAGCACTATGGGGAGGCCGTGGCTCGGAGCTTCGGAGAGCTTTATATTGCGCGGGATGACAGTCCCAAAAACATGGCTTTTATAATTTTGGGCAATCTCTTCGACTATTTGGTTCGACAGGGAAGTGCGCTTGTCGAACATTGTGAATAAAAGCCCTTCGACCTCCAATGACGGGTTAAATGTGTCTCTTATCGAATTGATGGTGTTCATGAGTTTCCCCAGAGCCTCCAACGCAAAATATTCCGTCTGCAGTGGAATTATTACGGAATCCGCCGCCGAGAGCGAGTTGATGGTGAGCAACCCGAGGGAGGGGGGGCAGTCAATAAGTATAAAATCATATTTTGAGTCAAAGGAGGCGATGATATTTTTTAGTCTAAATTCCCTGTTGGTCGCGGAAACAAGTTCCAGTTCGGCCCCGGAAAGATTGATGTCCGACGGCAACACAAAAAGGGAGTCAATAACGGTTGGTCTTATCGTATCCGCTTCAAGTTTTTCGTTCATTAGTGCGGAATAAATTGTGTTTTCAAGGTTTGTGGGTAATCCCAAGCCGGAGGTTGTGTTGGCCTGCGGGTCAGCGTCTATGATGAGGGTGCTTTTTCCGGCCATGGCGAGGCACGCCCCAAGGTTTATGGCGGTGGTTGTTTTCCCAACTCCCCCCTTTTGGTTTGAAATCGCAATAGTCCTCTTCATGCATCGGGGAGTTTATCAGGCGAAATGTGGCGGGGCAAGCATAAAATTAGGGAAGTTTGTTCGTTGTTCCACGTGGAACAATTTTAAAACTAAGGGCAGAAAATAGAACGTGGCTCCAATTGTTCCATGTGGAACAGGCCAAATTAACGAATTAAAAGGGCCGACAATGCCATCACAAAGTAGTGCGTATCCAAGAAAAAGTTAAATTTTGAGGAGCCCCCCCATTTTTGATGGAAAAAGGTAAACCCGAGGAGGTAGGCGATTCCCAAGTAATAAGGCGCAACAGATGACAGGAGGCCGCCGCTAAGCAAAAAGCCGGTTAGGAACACCAAGCCGGTTATAAGCACCCCGTAAATCGTCGTCACCGATTTTTTTTCCCCCATCAAAATCGGCAAAACCTCTTTCCCCATCATCCTGTCGGAATATATGTCCTGAAGATCCAACAAAACGGCTCGAACGTAGGCCATCATAAAGGTGATTGCAAAGGGAAGAATAAAATACGCCCCTTTCCCGAAGGCTATATAAGGAATCGCCACAGTGACAATCCCCCAGGCTAGCCCTACAAAAAAATCCTTGGAGGCCGGGATGCTCTTAAGTCGAGAAAATTTTCCAAATAACTTTTCAAACGCCGGTCTGTTGACCCCGTAAGTCCCCCCAAAAAGCAACAAGATGGCGTAAATGCCCCCGATAACCGGCTTGGCGGTAAAGGACAGAATGGCGCCAAGAACGGCGGAAGAAATCGCGATTGTTTTAAATGTCCGCCGATGTTCAATCAAGTAGTTATATTTTCGAATATGGCTTCTTTTAAACTCCTCCGGGCGCAGAAGTTGGTTGAGCAAATAGGTCGAAAGTATCGCGCAAAAGGCAATGCCAAATAGGTGCAAGGACGGCTCCATCATCATGACCATCATGTTCGCGTAGGTCATGGCTACAGCGCCAAGTGAAAGATAAAGCTCGCTTTTCACCATAAATCCGGTGGCGCTACGTATTTTAAAAGACCACGGCCGGTCCAGGGGTTTTAATTGGCTAAGTTTCGTAACAACGTCGTCTATCACCCATTTGGGGGTCGAGGCGCCCGCAGTCACGCCAATGTTTTCAAACCTGCTTAGTTGTTCAAGGTTCAGTTCGTCTTGCGTCTCTATAAGAAAGGTCGGCAACCCTCGTTCCTCGGCGATGGACGCCAGCCGCGCCGTGTTGGCCGACTCCTTTCCGCCGACCACGACCATGGCCTCGACTTCGCGCGCAAGGGCGATTACCTCTCCCTGCCTGTCCGTCGTGGCGTCGCATATCGTGTCGCCTACGACAAGATTTTCGTATTTTTCACCGAGTAGTTTCACGATGGTCGAATACCCCTCCACGTTCTGGGTGGTTTGGGCGCAAACAAAAACGTCCTTGTAATTTGGAAGGGGCGCGACCTCCTCAGCTTTGGAGATGATGTGGACAGGCGTGGTGGCGAACCCTTTAAGGCCGACAACCTCAGCGTGATCCGCGCTACCCACAATGACGATTGCATATCCCTTGTGGGAGTATTTCTTTATCATCGCCTGCACCTTGGCGACCAACGGACAGGTGGCGTCGGTTATGTGTATCCCCTTTTCCTTAATCAACGAGCGTTGTTTGGGGCTAATGCCGTGGGTGCGGATGATTATCTCGCCTCCGGTCATATCGTCGACGTCCTTTTTTACACGAATGTTTTTACTCTCTAACAGATTGATTATTTGTGGATTATGGATAAGAGGGCCAAACGTGTAAACAGTTTCGGTTTTTCCGTTGGATGCCTCCAACGTCAGGTCAATGGCACGTTTTACGCCCCAACAGAAACCGGCCGTGCTTGCAAGCTTTATATTAGCCATCCCTTGATTCTCACACGCAAACATATTCAGAGCAATTTATTTTTTTAACATGACGCAGACGGGTAAAAAGTGTAAAATCTGAAAAAAGTTTAATTAGGAGAAAAATATGGCGGACGATAAAAAAGAGCCTTGGTTGAATTATTTGGCGTTAACAACCGTGATACTCGCCGTGTGCGCGACGCTTTCCACCTTTAAGGGGGGCGGACATTCCACCAAGGCGGTGATGAGTCAGTCGCAGGCATCCGACCAATGGGCCTATTACCAGGCGAAAAGCATCAAGCTTAATCTGTACGAAATACAGCGGGAAAAAATCCAGGTCGAGCTTTCGGCGTTAAACGAGAAAACCCAAAAGCCGCTGATGGACGCCTACAAGAAGAAGATAGAGGACTACTCCAAAAAAGTGGAGAAGTACGAGACGGAAAAAACGGCGATTCAGGCGGAGGCCAAAAAGCTGGAGGGGGTCCGGGACGATTCGCAAAAGCACTCCCGCGTGTTTGGAATGGCGGTGATTTATCTGCAGATAGCCATACTCCTTTCCTCCATTGCCGCCCTGCTTAAGAAAAAGTTGGTTTGGTTGCTTGGCGTCGGGGTCGGCGTCGTTGGCGTCTGGTACTTCGCAAACGGCTTACTGCTCATAACCGTTTAGCACCGATGTATCGGCATGACCGGTACAATTCCGGGAATTGGCGGTATCGGTGTAAACTAACCGGATGGGAAATAAGGCGGGACGCGCCGGAATAATTGGCGCCGGGATACTTGGCAGACTAACGGCGTACTTTCTCATCGAACTTGGCTGGGAGGTCGCCCTTTTCGAGGAGGGGCCGGAGACGCCGGCCAACTCTTCTTTCTCGCCCAGCTACACGGCGGCGGGAATGCTCGCCCCGTATTGCGAGCTTGAATATGCGGAACCCATCGTCGTAAAGCTCGGGGTCGCCTCTTTCCCAATTTGGGAGTCGGTTGTAAAAACCGTCGGCGGTGACGTTTTCTATCAGCGCGAGGGGAGCCTCGTTGTGGCCCACCAAAACGACAAAAACGAGTTTTTGCGCCTAAAGCGCGCGGTCGAGCATTTCACTTCCGAGCCGGTGATGAAACAGTTAAAGAGGGACGAGATAAGGGAATGCGAGCCGGACGTTGACCCAAAAATATCGGACGGACTTTTTTTCCCGCACGAGGGGCAGATAGACACGGGCGCGATTATGCGGGCGCTTTCCGTGCATTTGAAAAAAAACGGCGCCACAATAAACTTTGACACAAAAGCGGAGAATCCGACTCCGAAAAAAATTACCACGGCCAAAGGGTCGTTTGATTTCGACTGCGTGGTTGATTGCCGTGGCATGGGAGCAAAGGCGGATTTAAAAAACCTAAGGGGTGTTCGCGGCGAGGTGTTTAGGGTTAACGCCCCGGATGTTTCGTTTCGAAGACCGGTCAGGTTAATCCACCCGCGCTATCCAATTTACGTCGTTCCGCGCCCGAACCACGACTACATCATAGGGGCGACCTCGATAGAGAGCGAGGATTTATCAACCGTCTCCGTAAGGGGGGCGCTTGAGTTGCTTTCCGCCCTTTATTCGTTAAGCTCGGGTTTTTCGGAGGCGAGAATTATGGAGACGGCGACACAGCTACGACCGGCGTTTTTGGACAACGCACCGAAGATTATTTACAAAGGCGGACTTTGCAGGGCTAACGGCCTTTTCCGCCACGGGTTCCTTGCATCCCCCATGCTCGCAAAATTGACCGCCGGGATGGTAGCAGGTGGTAAAATAGAGGCCGGATTCGAGTCAATTTACGAGGCTGTTTAAAAAATGAAAATTATGGTCAACGGCGAAAAAAAAATGATTGCCGACGGGGCGACCATAAAAAAAATGCTTGGCGAAATTTTTAAGTCGGAGACGGGTCATATGGCCGTGGCGGTGAACCTTAACTTTGTCCCGCGCTCCGAATACGAAGCATTTGCACTCAAAGAGGGGGACGACGTTGAGGTTGTGTCGCCCCAGGCGGGCGGCTGACCATGTGGAAACTCGCTGGGGTTGAATTGGAAAGCCGGCTCCTTATAGGGACCGCCAGGTATTCTTCGCCGGAAATAATGCGCGCCTCAATTTTGGCCTCTGGCGCGTCGGTCGTCACGGTTTCGCTTAGAAGGCACGGCTCTAACCCGTCCGTTCAAAGCGTTTTTTGGGACGCCCTTCGCACGCTGTCGGTCAGGCTTTTGCCGAACACCGCCGGATGCCATTCGGTGAAAGAGGCGGTTGCAACGGCAAAAATGGCAAGGGAGCTTTTCGACACCAACTGGATAAAGCTGGAGGTGATAGGGGACGACTACAACCTCCAGCCGGATCCGTTCGGGCTTGTGGAGGCGGCGCGGATTCTTTCGGAAGACGGGTTCGAGGTGTTTCCGTACATGACGGACGACCTTGTGTTGGCCGAAAAATTGCTCGACGCCGGTTGCAAGCTTTTGATGCCTTGGGCCTCGCCGATTGGCTCGGGGCAGGGGATTGTCAACCCCGGCGCGCTGGCGACGCTTCGACAACGATTTTTGGGGGTGCCAATCATAGTGGACGCGGGTCTTGGAAAACCCTCCCACGCCGCGGAGGCGATGGAGATGGGGTTCGACGGAGTTTTACTAAACACCGCGGTTGCCCTCGCGGAGGATTCTATTCACATGGCCAGAGCTTTTGCCCTTGCGGTTGAGGGGGGCCGAAGCGGATTCGAGGCCGGTCTCATGCCCCCAAGAAATTTTGCGGAGCCTTCCACGCCGGTGGTGGGCACCCCATTTTGGCACGGCAAGTAAATTTATGGGCCATACCCACCACCACAAACATACCGAGGCGGAAAACATTAGGCTCGCCTTTGGACTAAACCTAATTTTTGCCTTTGTCGAGGCTTTGGGCGGATTTTACATAGGTAGTATGGCGGTCATTTCTAACGCAATACATGATATGGGGGATTCCGTTGCGCTTGGACTTTCATGGTACTTTTCCACAGTTTCGGAAAAAGAGAGAAATAGGGTTTTTTCGTATGGATATAGACGTTTTTCGTTACTTTCGGCTCTTTTTAGCGGTATTTTCCTATTTTTCGGCTCGGTGATTATTCTATATAACGCCATCCCGCGAGTACTTAACCCGACGGAAGCCAACCCCGGGGGAATGTTGGTTTTTGCCATCATTGGACTTCTGGTAAACGGCCTTGCCGCTTTCCGGCTCAAAGGGGGGCACACCATGAACGAACGGATGATGATGTTGCATCTCATGGAGGATGTT
Organism: Nitrospinota bacterium; assembly: GCA_016200345.1. Lineage (GTDB taxonomy): Bacteria > Nitrospinota_A > UBA7883 > JACRGQ01 > JACRGQ01 > JACQEX01. Next base: position 23,188 of record JACQEX010000020.1, on the reverse strand, counting down.
CTAGGTTGGGCCGCCGTATTTTTGGCGGGTATCGTGATGTATTTTTTAAAAGTTCCTCAGTTGGATCCTATACTGGCGATTCTTATAACGATTTTCATCTTATATAACGCCTATAAAAACCTAAAAACGACAATGGCGATTTTCATGCAGGTTGTTCCAAGTTCCATCAACATTGGCGAGATTGAAAAGAGCGTGCTGGCATTGGACGGAGTTAAGGGTTTGCACGATTTACACATCTGGTCTTTGGACGGGGTACACCACATTGCCTCTTTACATATAGTGGTCGAAAAACCGCTGGATGTTATCGAAACTTTGGAAATAAAAACCCGAGTAAGGGAGATAACGTCAAAATATTCAATAAATCACGCCACGATTGAGGTCGAATTTGGAGAAAAGGACTGCCTTGTTCACGGGTCAACACACTGCTCGGATTTTGCCGGAGTTGAGTAAATGTCGGTCAAAAATGCCGGTATTTTGCTTGTACTTCGGTACATATTTCGGTATTCTATTAAGATACAAAAAAACCAATTTATTTTTTAGGAGATTTTAATGGGAAGGATAAATTATCTTTTTACCTCGGAATCGGTCACGGAAGGGCATCCTGATAAAGTAGCCGACCAGATTTCCGACGGTATTCTCGACGGGTATTTGGCGATGGACCCATATTCGCGCGTTGCGTGCGAAACGTTGGTGACCACCGGTTTGGTCATGCTTGCGGGCGAGATAACAAGCAAGGGCAAGGGAATCGACGTCCACGAGATAGTTAGAAACACGGTGAAGAACATCGGATACACCGATTCCGCCATCGGATTCGACTATAGGTCGTGCGCCATTCTTAACGCCCTTCACGAGCAAAGCCCGGACATCGCGCAGGGCGTCGTCAAGAAAACCGAGGAGGAGACCGGAGCCGGCGACCAGGGGCTTATGTTCGGCTACGCCACGAACGAGACTAAAGAGCTTATGCCTCTGCCGATACTGTTGGCGCACAAGCTTACCGCGCAGTTGGCGAAGGTCAGAAAAGACGGCACCCTTCCCTGGCTGAGGCCGGACGGTAAATCGCAGGTGACGATAGAGTACGTCAACAAAAAGGCGCACACCGTGGACACGGTGGTAATCTCTACCCAGCATAGCGACGACGTGGACAACGAGACCATTCGCAGGGAAGTCATAGACAAGGTCATCCTACCGGTCATTCCTGACCATCTTCTCAACCAGAAGAGGGTCAAATATCACATCAATCCGACAGGTAGGTTTGTGGTCGGCGGCCCGCACGGCGATTCCGGCCTTACTGGAAGAAAGATAATAGTGGACACCTACGGCGGAAGCGGTTGCCACGGCGGCGGCGCGTTTTCCGGAAAGGATCCGACGAAGGTAGACCGTTCCGCAAGCTACATGGCGCGTTACGTCGCAAAAAACCTCGTTGCGGCGGGGCTGGTTGACCAGTGCGAGGTACAGCTTGCCTACGCGATAGGCGTGGCGGAGCCGGTGTCGGTTTTGGTCGACGGGGCCGGGACGCGAAAAGTCCCGCAGGAAAAAATCATCGAGATAGTGAGGAAGAATTTTGACCTTCGACCGGGCGGCATCATAAAGATGCTGAACCTGCGAAAGCCGATTTTCCAAAAAACCGCCGCATACGGCCATTTTGGCCGCGAGTTGCCCGAATTCCAGTGGGAAAAGACGGATATGGCGGACAAACTAAGGAAGGACGCCGGTATATGACGACAAAGGACAAAAATTTCGACGTCAAGGACATGGGCCTGGCCGACAAGGGCAGGGCGAGAATCGAATGGGCCAACAACGACATGCCGGTGCTTCGCGCGGTGCGCGAAAGGTGGGAAAAGGAAAAGCCGCTTAAGGGGCTTAAGATGTCCGCCTGTCTGCACGTCACCGCGGAAACGGCAAACTTGGTTCGCGCACTGAAAGCCGGTGGCGCGGACATCTTGCTCGTGGCGAGCAATCCGCTTTCCACGCAGGACGACGTAGCGGCCGGGTTGACGAAACATTACGGCATCAACGTCATGGCCATCAAGGGCGAGGACAACGACACATACTACAGCCATCTGGAGGCCGCCGTTCTGCGCGAGCCGGACATCACGATGGACGACGGCGCGGATTTGGTCACGCTGTTGCACACAAAGTACCAGAATCTTGCCGAGAAAATTATCGGTAGCATGGAAGAAACGACCACGGGTGTCATCCGCCTTCGGGCAATGGAGGCCGCGGGCAGGCTTATGTTCCCGGTGGTGGCGGTAAACGATGCGGTCACAAAAAATATGTTCGACAACCGATACGGCACCGGACAGTCCACTCTGGACGGCGTGATAAGGGCGACCGACATTTTACTGGCCGGGAAAAACGTTGTCATAGCCGGCTTCGGCTGGTGCGGCAAAGGTTGCGCCATGCGCGCATCGGGAATGGGCGCCAAGGTTATAGTCACCGAGGTTGACCCGGTCAAGGCGCTTGAGGCCGCGATGGAGGGTTTCTACGTTATGCCGATGGAAGAGGCGGCGAAAATTGGCGACCTGTTCATAACGGTTACCGGCAACACCAGCGTCATCCGGGCCGAGCACGTGAACCTTATGAAGAACGGAGCCATGGTCTGCAACTCCGGCCACTTCGACGTGGAGATAGACCTCAAGGGGATGGCGAAGCTTGCGAAGGAGATAAAGAAAAACGTCAGAAATTTCGTGGACGAATACGTTTTGGGCAACGGTCGCTCCGTTTACGTGCTTGCCGAGGGGCGGCTTGTGAATCTCGCTGCGGCCGAGGGGCACCCGGCAAGCGTCATGGACATGAGTTTCGCGACCCAGGCGCTCGCCTCCGAGTTTTTGATAAAGGAAAAAAGCAAGCTTGGCAAGAAGGTCTACAACGTCCCGACGGAAATCGAAAACTGGGTCGCAACCCTAAAGCTGGACTCCATGGGGCTTAAGGTGGACGTTCTCTCAGACGAACAAAAACATTACCTGTCTTCCTGGGAACACGGCACCTGAGCTAAAGTGCCATGCATAATCACCACGGTTATAAGGGCGCGCGAATCGGGGCGGAAAGGATAAACGCGGGCCTTTCCGCCGCGGATCTTGTAGAAAAGTTCTTCAACGCATACAACGGCGCCAGGGTCGCCGAAATATGCAGACTGTTGGAGCTTAAAATCCTCAACGAACAAAACGTCACCCTCGGCGTTTCGCTAACCGGCGCGCTTACCCCGGCAGGTCTTGGCGCAAGCGCCATTGTCCCGCTTATAGAAAACGGGTTTATTGACTACATAGTCAGCACCGGGGCCAACCTTTACCACGACGTCCATTACGGGCTGGGGCTTGCGATGCACAAAAGTTCGCCGTTTGTGGACGACACGGAGCTAAGGAAGAAACAACTCATCCGAATTTACGACATTATTTTTGATTTCGACGTTCTGTTGAAGTCCGACAAATACGTTCTCGAGGTGATGTCGGGCAAGGAATTTCAGAAAAAACTCTCCACGAGCGAGCTTCACCACCTTATCGGAAAACACGTGTCGGAGGCGGAGGAAAAGCACGGGACGCATGGCTCCACGGTGTTGGGCGCGGCGTACAGGGCCGGGGTGCCGGTTTATTGTCCCTCTCCGGGGGACAGCACGCTGGGCATGAACATAGCCGCCATAGCCCTTACCGGGCGGGGCGAGGTGGTGATAGACGTGACGGCGGACGTGAACGAGACGGCCGCGATAGTTTTGGACTCCATGCTAAACGGTAAAAGTGGTGTGCTCATTTTCGGCGGCGGAAGCCCTAAGAACTTCCTGCTTCAGACCGAGCCTCAACTAAGCGAGGTGTTGAACATCCCCGTCAGGGGGCACGATTTTTTTATGCAGATCACGGACGCAAGGCCCGACACCGGCGGTCTTTCCGGCGCCACGCCGTCGGAGGCGGTGAGCTGGGGAAAGGTGAACCCCGACATGTTGCCAAACGCAGTCGTGGCGTACGTGGACTCCACCATAGCCATTCCCTTGATAACCGCCTATGTGATGGCAAGATGCAAGCCGAGAAAGCTTAAAAGGCTCTATGACCGCAGAACGGAACTGTTGGAACAACTGAAGACGAAGCATAAGGAAAACAACAAATGAAAATTTCACATAAAAATATTCTGCGCGGCCCGGTTATTGCGATGTTTGTCGTCGCGGCGGCGCTTTCTCAAACGGCCTGCCAGGACCACCACTTTGTGCCGATTGAAAAGGCCGACTCGTTAAAGCTTCCGGGCAACGACACCGGCGCCACCGGCCCCGGCAAAACTATGGAGACGGTCACCGAAAGGCAACGTCAGAAGGAGAAGCCGTCTGCGCCCGCCGGGCCGGTTCAGCTTCTTGTCAACGGCACGGTCGAACTCGGGCCTGAGCAGATGAAAAAAGATTTTGCAGGATACACCCTTTACGTAATCGCCTGGCCGAAGGAATTAAAGGGAATGCCAATCGCCGCCGCGCGATTTTCCACCCCAAAGTTTCCGATTTCGTACAGGCTGGATTCGAACGACCTCATGAGCGGAGATTTTCCACAGCCCGGCGCGGGGTTGATGATCGAGGCTAGGCTGGACAAAAACAGCGACCCCTCGATAAAAACTCCCGGCGACGTGGTCGGAGCCACGGACGCGCCGATTGCGGTCGGCTCGACCGGGGTAAAAATCGTCATCAACAGGGAGCGGTGATTTCCGGCGAGTCTGCGAAAAAACGCTTCTAAATCGGAAAAAAAAAGAATAAAATGAGCAACCGCTTGAGTTGGATGAGAGCGCACTTAATTTAATAGGAGATTTCGACCGATGGACATAGAAGCAAAAGTAAAAGAGATTATTGTCGAGCAGTTGGACGTGGACGCCGAAGAGGTCGTTGCCGACGCCTCCTTCATAGAGGACCTTGGCGCCGATTCCTTGGACACGGCCGAGCTGGTCATGGCGTTCGAGGAGGCCTTCGACATAGAAATTTCGGACGACGACGCGGAAAAAATCCTCAAGGTCAAGGACGCGGTAGAGTTCATAAAGAAGTTAAAGAAGGCATAACAGCCCGTCCTATGCGTCGCAGAGTCGTTGTCACCGGCCTTGGAATGGTGTCCCCTTTGGGCCTTTCCGTGGCAGAGTCTTGGGAAGGAATCAAGGCCGGCAGAAGCGGGGCCGGTCAAATTACACATTTTGACGCCTCGCAATACCCCACCACATTCGCGGCGGAGGTCAAGGGATTCGACCCGCTCAAGTGGATTTCCAAAAAAGAAATAAAAAAAATGAACCTCTTCATCCAGTACGCCATAGCCGCGGGGCTGATGGCGCTGGAGGACTCCGGCGTAAAAATTGACGAAATAAACGCGGAAAATGTCGGCGTTTTAGTCGGCTCCGGCATAGGCGGGCTTAGCTCCATAGAGGAATACCACCAGGTTCTACTCGAAAAAGGGCCGAGGCGCGTGACGCCGTTTTTCATACCGATGCTCATCGGCAACATGGCGAGCGGCAACCTCTCGATAATGATTGGCGCAAAGGGGCCAAACTCCTGCGTGGCGACGGCTTGCGCGACCGGCTCCCACGCCATCGGCGACTCCATGCGGATTATCGCGCGCGGCGAGGCGGACGTTATGATATGCGGCGGCGCGGAGGCGGTGGTCTGCCCCACGGCCATGGCCGGATTCGCGGCCGCGAAGACGCTTTCGAGCAGGAACGACGACCCGACACGCGCCTCAAGGCCGTTCGACCGGGACAGGGATGGATTCGTCCTCGGCGAAGGCTCCGGGGTTCTGGTGTTGGAGGAATATGAACGCGCAAAAAACAGGGGCGCGAAAATATATTGCGAGGCGGTCGGCTACGCCATGACAGGCGACGCGTACCACATGACCTCGCCGTCGCCCGACGGCGCGGGAGCGAGCCGGTGCATGCAAAAGGCGATTAAGGACGCGGGACTTCCACCCGAGGCCATAGGATATATAAACGCGCACGGCACCTCCACGATAGCGGACGCCATAGAGACAAAGGCGATAAAGGCCGTGTTTGGCGACCACGCCTACAAGCTTGCGGTCTCCAGCACGAAGTCAATGACCGGCCACTTACTTGGCGCCGCCGGCGGGGTGGAGGCGGTGTTCACCGTCAAAGCCCTCGAGGAAGGGATTCTTCCGCCGACCATCAACCTTGATAACCAGGACCCGGAATGCGATCTTTATTACGTGCCCAACAAAATGGAGCGCAGGGAGATTAAAGCCGCCCTTTCCAACTCCTTCGGTTTTGGGGGGACAAACGCAACAATTGTCATGAGCAAAATTACTGGATGATTTCATTTTTCCGCAGAAAAAGACTTGCAAAACCCGACGCCGAGCGGGAGAAAATCCTCGGCGAATTTGAAAAAATAATCGGCTACAAATTTAAAAACCTCAACATTCTCAACGCCGCGCTGACGCATCCTTCTTATCTACACGAAAACCAGATAACGGACGAATATCACTACGAAAGGATGGAGTTTCTCGGGGACTCGGTGTTGGGACTCATTGTGTGCAAGCATCTTTACTGCCAGTTTCCGGAATACGCCGAAGGGGAGCTGTCGGACATTAAAAGCCACGTCGTGAGCGAAAAACATCTGGCAAACATTTCAAAGAGAATGGAATTGGGAAAGTACATCAGGTTTGGCGCCGGGGAGGCCCGCACGGGGGGGAGAAAAAAAAGCTCGATTCTGGCCAACGCGTTCGAGTCCGTCCTTGGCGCGATTTTCCTCGACGGCGGCTACCAAAAGGCGGACGCCTACCTCCTGAAATTCTCGCGGGACGACATAGTAATCCACCCGCCGGACAGGGAGTCGTCCAACTATAAGGGAAGGTTGCAGAAATACTGCCAAACGTACCTTCATTCCGACCCCAACTATCGCGTTGTCGGCGAGGTCGGGCCGTCCCATTCCAGAAAATTCGAGATGGAGGTCTGGTCCGCCAACGTAAAGCTCGGCTCCGGCAAGGGAAAATCAAAAAAAGAGGCGGAGCAGAGCGCGGCGTCGCAGAGCATACGCTATTTCGAAAGCGAGGAGTTCAGAACCTCGCACCCGGAGGCCTTTGAAAACGGCTCAAAAAAAAGATCCCGCCGCAACAAGTGGGGCGCAAATAAACCGCAGTCCAACTAATAATCCCGGCGTTGCATAACATGCTGGACGTCTGCGAAATATTCCATTCATTGCAGGGGGAAACAACAAGGGCCGGGTTTCCCACCGTCTTCGTGCGACTCGCCGGCTGTAATCTAGCCTGCAAATACTGCGACACAAAATATGCCTGGGAACCGGGCGAAAAAATGTCCGTTTCGGACGTGTTGGAAAGAGTAAGAAAATATAATTGCAACCGCGTGGAGTTGACGGGGGGCGAACCGATGGCCCAGGCGGAGGCCTATGAACTATGCCAAAAACTCGTCGAGCTTGGTTTTTCGGTGATGGTGGAGACGAATGGAACTTTCGACGTGTCCACGTTGCCGCCGGCAGTCGTTAAAATCGTTGACATTAAATGCCCGTCCAGCGGCGAGAGCGGAAAGTTTTTATGGAGCAACTTAAAATACCTTTCCAGCAACGACGAGTTAAAATTTGTCTTGACGACAAGGGAGGATTTTGACTGGGCGTTGTCGCTTATTGACGAAAAAAATCTCTCCTCTGTTTGCACGGTTAATATCTCCCCCGCCTCCCATTCCATTGACGGTCAGGAGGTCGCGCGTTGGATACTCGAAAGCGGAAGAGGCGTTCGATTGAACCTGCAACTGCACAAAATCATCTGGGGCGACAAACGCGGGGTTTAACCCACTTTTCGGCGTGTTTGGTTCAGGATATTTTTGTGAGCATGGCGGCAAAAAAACCGTCCATGCCGTGCACGCCGGGGAGAATTCTTAAAAACCCCTCGTTTATAAGTCCTGCGGAAAGAAGGTCGGGTCTTATTGTGCCTATGTCTAGCTTGGTGAAACCTAGATTTGAGCTTAAAAATTTGGAGATGACGTCCGTTGTTTCTTCGCGCTCAAAAGTGCATACGCAATATATGATTTTGCCGCCTTTTTTTAGGCATTTTGAGGCGTTGGTTAAGCCCTTTAGTTGAATCTCGCCCAGTTCATTAATTTTCTCGTTGGAAAGCCTATACCGAATTTCCGGGTGTCTTCTTATGACTCCAAGTCCGCTACAAGGGGCATCAAGGAATATGTATTCGAAAATTTCTATGAATGGAAGAGGCGATAAAATATCGCAGACCACGGGGAGGCACCTGGAGCTAGTTTTTCGAAGGTTCGCTTTTAAGATTCTAATTTTATTTATCGAATGGTCAGTTGAAAGGATTATAGCCTTATTATTTAAATAGTTGACCATAACGTCAGTTTTATTTCCTCTGCCACAGCAAAGCTCGAGAATTTTCCCCTCGGCCCCTTCAAGTAGGGAAACGGCGACAAGAGACGACTGGTCTTGCGATGCAATAAGGTTTTTAAACTTTAAAAACTCGATTGTGTCATTTGGGGTATCACCAAAGGAAACCCCAAAACGATTAAATAGATTTTTTTCTATGGTTAGGTTTGTGACCGCATGCTCCTTCTTAAGGTTTTCCCAATCCCTTACCCGGAAATTACCAGGCGGCACCTCATTGTTTCCCAGTAGGAGTTGTATGGTGGTTTCAGTTCCAAATTCAGCCAGATATTTATTAACCAACCAGTCAGGATGGGAAGTTGCAGTTGAAATCATTGAAATAGCAGTATATTTTGAAATATTAAGCCGACTCTTTATCGAATCCATTTCCCTAGTTGCTTTGCGTAAAAGGGCATTTACCAGCCCGGCAGTCCCCTGATGGCCGAATTTTTTGGTCATTTTAACCGATTCGTTTATGGCCGCATAATCAGGCACCTTGTCCATAGATATAATTTGATATAAACCAATTTGAAGTATAATTCGTATCGTTTCAGGTATTTTTGAGGCATCCTTGTCGTAGAGGGTGGAAATAACGTGGTCTAGGAAGATAGTTTGCCTTAAAACACCAAAATATAGCGCTTTTAAAAAGTGCCGATCCGCATCGCTCCATTCGCGATTATTTTCCACGGACGATTCATACAGATAATTTGAAAATCCTTCCTCTTTGTAGGTTCTTTGAAGTAGTTTTAGCGCGGCCGTTCTTACGTTCATTGGAGATTTTTGCGGCTTGGCGCGACGGGGCTTTTCCAGGCTTCAGCCCGGGGGCCAGGTCATTTGTCTGCCGCCGAGTATGTGCATGTGAAGGTGAAAAATCGTCTGGCCGCCGTGGTGTCCGTTATTGACGACGGTGCGAAAGCCGTGCTCCGCGAGCCCCTTCTTAATTTTTGCGACCTCCTGCACGGCCTTTGTCATTTCGACCATGATGGAAGACTCCCCTTCTCCGAGCGACAGCAGGTCGCTAATATGTTTTTTGGGAATGACCAGGTAATGTTTTGGCGCCTGCGGGTGCCTGTCCTCTATCACCACCACGTGTTCGGTCTCGTAAACCTTGTCGGCGGGCGATAAGGAATTGATAATTTTACAAAAAATACAGTCATGCATACGCCCGATTGTATATCACTCCCGTCCGCCTAACAACTTTTTGCGCCACATTTTTCAATTTTTCTTGCAATCCGCGCGTGGTGTGGTAAAGTCTCGTTCGCTGATGGAGTCGCCCGCGATGTCGGCGGGCAAGCGTTAGAAAGCCTTTTTAAGAGGGTCCAGAGAGGCCCAAAAGAGGAGAAACGAAACATGTACCTGCTTGTATTCAAATCATGAAAAACGACGGCGCGTCCGCCAAAGTCGTTCTTTCCGCGCCGGACATCGGCAGAACGCTGGCGCGTCTGGCCCACGAAATAACGGAGAAAAACCCGGATTGCTCCAACCTGGTTCTTGTAGGCATAATCACCCGCGGGGTGCCGCTTGCCGCGCGCCTTTCGGAAAAGATTAAAGAAATAAACGGAATCGAGATTCCGGTGGGGGCGCTGGACGTCACTTTTTACCGCGACGACCTCGCCCGCAAAGGGCCGAACCTAAACGCCTCGCCTACAAACATCACCTTCGACATAACCGGAAAGACGGTGATATTGGTGGACGACGTGCTGTTCACGGGACGATCAATCCGCGCCGCCATCGACGCCATAATGGATCTCGGCAGGCCGGGTAAGATACAACTCGCCGCGCTATTGGACAGGGGGCACAGGGAGCTTCCGATTAGGGCGGACTACATAGGGAAAAACATCCCGACCTCCCGCGACGAACGGGTAATGGTGAAATTGCGCGAGGTGGACGGGGAGGACGCGGTGTTCGTGACGGGGGCCGAAAATGGTTGATTCACCCCTCGTAAATTTTAAGGGCCGGCATCTTTTGGGAATAGACGACCTTAGCGCGGACGAAATTATCGGGCTGGTCAACACGGCAAACAGGTTCGTGGAGGTGTCGGAAAGGGAGATAAAAAAACTGCCGACCCTTCGGGGTAAGACGGTGGTGAACCTTTTTTTCGAGCCGAGCACTCGCACCAGAACGTCGTTTGAAATTGCGGGCAAAAGGCTCTCGGCGGACGTCATAAACATTTCCGCCCAGTCCTCGAGCGTGGTTAAAGGCGAAACTTTTAAGGACACGGTCTTAAACCTGGCCTCCATGAGGCCGGACGCGCTTGTAATCCGCCACCCATCACCGGGCACGCCGCTTTACGCATCCAAGTTCGCCGGTTGTCCCGTCATCAACGGCGGCGACGGCGCGCATGCGCACCCAACCCAGGCGTTGCTGGACATGATGACGATTATGGAGCGCCGAAAGAGCCTTAAAAACCTCAACGTCGCGATAATTGGGGACGTGCTTCATTCGCGCGTGGCGCGCTCCAACATAAGCGCGTTTAAGAGGTTCGACGCGAATATAACGGTGTGCGGCCCCAAGACGCTTATGCCGGCGCACATGGATAATTTCGGCGTGCGCGTGACGCACGATATTTACGAGGCGGTGGAGGGGGCCGACGTCATTATGATGTTGCGCATTCAGACGGAGCGGATGGCGCAGGGGCTTTTCCCGTCGCTTAGGGAGTACTCGTCCCGCTTTTGCCTGGACTCAAAGGTCATGAAAAAGGCTAAGCCGGACGCGATAGTGACGCATCCGGGCCCGATAAACAGGGGGATAGAGATTTCCTCCGAGGTTGCGGACGGAAAATACTCGGTGATACTTGACCAGGTGACGCACGGCGTCGCCATGCGAATGGCCGTGCTTTATCTGCTTTGCGGAGGTGCCGATTGAGCTGTGAGAAGATTTTGATAAAAGGGGGGCGGGTGATTGACCCGGCCCAGGGGATTGACGGCCTGATGGACGTTATGATTGAAAACGGCAAGATAACGAAAGTCGCAAAAGGACTGGATTCGGACGGCGCCAAAATCATCAACGCCAAGGGGCTTGTTGTATCGCCCGGATTTATAGACCTGCACGTGCATTTGCGCGAGCCGGGCTACGAGTACAAGGAAACGATACAGACCGGCGCAATGGCCGGCGCGGCGGGCGGCTTCACGGCCGTCTGTTGCATGGCGAACACACAGCCGGTCAACGACAACGGAAGCATAACAAGGCACATATTGGAGAGGGCGTCTTTGGCGAAGGGGGCGCGGGTTTATCCGATTGGCGCGGCGACGAAGGGGCTTGCCGGCAAGGAGCTGGCCGAAATTGGCGAGATGAAACAGGCGGGCGTCGTGGCCCTTTCGGACGACGGACGGTGCATCATGGACGCTCGGCTTTTTCAAAACGCCATCAGATACGCCTACATGTTCGACCTTACCGTGGTGGAGCATTGTGAGGACGAAATGCTGGCGAAGGACGGCGTGATTAACGAGGGGGAGGTTTCCGCCCGTCTTGGGATAAAGGGAATACCGGCCCCGGCGGAAACCGTAATCGCGCGTCGGGACGCGGACATAGCGGGTTATACAGGATGCAAGGTTCACCTGGCGCACATCTCGGCAAAAGAGACGGTGGACGCGGTGCGAACGGCAAAGGCGAATGGGATCAAGGTCACCTGCGAGGCCGCGCCGCATCATTTTACCCTTACGGAAAAAATGCTCGAGGGATTTGACGCGAATTTTAAGATGAACCCCCCGTTGCGCGCCAAGGAGGACGTGGACGCGGTAAGGGCGGGTCTGGCGGACGGAACGATTGACTGCATCGCCACGGACCACGCGCCGCATCTGCAATGGGAAAAGGAGCTGGAGATTGACCGCGCCCCCAACGGAGTGGTTGGGCTGGAGACCGCGCTTGGCGTTTCCATGAAGCTTGTGGAGGACGGCGTACTCGGACTTCCCGCGCTGATTGCGCTGTTCACAAGCCGTCCTGCGGCCGCGTTCGGCCTGCCGGGCGGTTCGTTGCGCGTCGGCTCGCCGGCGGACCTTACGGCCTTCGACCCGGAAAAAAAATGGACGGTCAACCCGTCAGCATTTTTTAGCAAGGGAAGAAACACCCCGTTTGCCGGAATGGAATTAAAGGGCAAGACCCTCCTTACAATCGTGGGGGGGGAGATTGTGTATAATCCCGAAACCCTATGAAAGCAGTGTTGGCGCTTGAGGACGGAAGAATTTTCGAGGGGGTCTCCTTCGGGGCCTCGGCGGACGCCATAGGGGAGGTTGTTTTTAACACCGGGATGAGCGGGTACCAGGAGGTTCTCACCGACCCCTCCTACCACGGTCAAATTGTCGTCATGACCTACCCCTTGATTGGAAACTACGGCGTGAACAAAGAGGACGGCGAATCCGCAAAAATTCAGGTGCGCGCCTTTGTCGTCAAGGAGCCTAGCTCAATCTCCAGTAATTTCAGAAGCGAGCAAAGCTTGGGCGACTATCTCAAATCGCAAAACGTGTCGGCAATTTGCGGACTGGACACAAGGGCGCTGACGAGGCACATACGAAGCAAAGGGGCTATGAGGGGCGTTATTTCCACCGCCGACGTTTCGCCCGAAACACTTGTCGAAAGGGCGCGTGCGAGCGAGAGTATGAACGGCGCCGACCTCGCATCCGTCGTAACAACGACAAAAAAATATTCGTGGGGCGAGGGGCTTTGGAATCTCGGGAAGGGATTTGGCAAGGCGCCGACGGGAAAAACCTACGAGGTGGCCGCGTTGGATTTTGGAATCAAGCGAAACATCCTTCGGCACCTCGTGGAGCGCGGATGCAAAGTTACGGTCTATCCGGCAAAAACCACGGCCAATGAGATTTTGGGCGCGAAACCGGACGGGGTGTTTCTCTCAAACGGGCCGGGCGACCCATCCGCGGTGTCATACGCAATGGAGACGGTCCGGGGACTGGTTGGCAAAATACCGATGTTTGGAATATGCCTGGGACACCAAATAATGTGTCTTGCGCTGGGCGCAAAAACGTTCAAGTTGAAATTCGGCCATCGCGGCCTCAACCACCCGGTGATGGACATATTTACGGGCAACATCGTCCGCATAACGTCGCAAAACCACGGGTTCGCGGTGGACAAAGAGACTCTGCCTGCGGATTTGGAGCTGACGCACTACAGCCTCTACGATGGAACGGTCGAGGGGGTTCGCCATAAAAAACAGGCGGCGTTTTCGGTTCAATACCATCCGGAGGCCGCGCCGGGGCCGCACGACACGTCGGTTCATTTTGACCAGTTTATAAAGCTTATGGAAGGGGGCGCGACTCGTGGGGTTTGAGCAGATTTTTGGGAAGACGTACGGGGAGCCGGATGCTGATGGAAGGGCCAAAGTACGCAAAGTGCTGGACGACCTAATCGCCTACGCCTCAGAGGAAAGGTTTCAAGCCAAGCTCGACGAGGCGAGGGCGTATTATTTCTTTAAGGCAGGAAAGACAAACGACGACGACAAGCAGTTCATTCAAAGAATGAACACATTTTTGGAATGGTTTGTGTTCGACTATCGGCCCGAGGGGGCCGGGGGAAAGAGCCTTTTCGACCACTATCTTGCGGAAAAACTGCCTTCCTTATCCGCCGAGAACCTGGTGTTGCGCATAGCCGCGTCCAAAAACTATCATTCCATCTTTCGCGTAAAATCCAGCGGAAACGGGGTTTTAGTGTTAAAGGATCTGGCGGGAAAAAATTCCTATCTCGTGACGGACGACGACACTCTGGAGCCGAAGGACATTTTGGAAACCCGCGTCATAACTTTAGGCAAAGGCTGTTTTATAACCTCCACGTATTGTCTGCATCCGAAGCAGGCGTTGAAGCAAATCAAGTCGGAGATAAAAAAACGTAAGGGGGCGGCGTTGGACGAGGACTTTTTTTTCAAGTTGCAGGGGATGCAACTTAAGTGGCGCCGATTTAGGCAGATAAGCATTGACGACATTTACAGGATGTAGGCGTGCCAAAACGAACTGACATTAGAAGCGTCCTGATAATTGGCGCCGGCCCGATTGTGATAGGCCAGGCCTGTGAGTTCGACTACTCAGGAACACAGGCGGCAAAGGCGTTGTTGGAGGAGGGACTGCGGGTGGTGTTGGTAAACTCCAACCCGGCGACCATTATGACCGACCCCGGGTTTGCCACGCGCACCTACATCGAGCCTCTGACGCTTGAAATACTCGAAAAAATTATCGCCAAAGAAAGGCCCGACGCGGTGTTGCCCACGGTCGGCGGCCAGACGGCGCTCAATCTTGCGGTCGGCCTTGCGGAAAACGGCGTACTGGAAAAGTACGGCGTCAAAATGATAGGGGCGAACCTTACTGCGATAAAAATGGCTGAGGACAGGTCCCGCTTCAAACAGGCGATGATAGAAATCGGGCTTAACGTTCCTCGAAGCGGATTCGCAAAAAACATGGACGACGCGAAGGCGGTGCTGGAGTTCGTCGGTCTGCCGTGCATCATCCGCCCTTCGTTCACGCTCGGCGGGGCGGGCGGCGGGGTCGTTGACACGGCCGAGGAATTTTTCGGCGACAAGTCGAAGGGAATCATGGGCAAGGCCGCGTGGGGCCTGGCCCAAAGCCCGGTAAGCGAGATAATGATAGAGCAGTCGCTCCTCGGCTGGAAGGAGTTCGAGCTGGAGGTGATGAGGGACAACAAGGACAACGTCGTCATCGTCTGCTCCATAGAAAACCTCGACGCGATGGGGGTGCACACGGGCGACAGCATAACCGTGGCCCCGGCCCAAACACTGACCGACAGGGAATACCAAATGATGCGCGACGCCGCGCTGAGAATAATCCGAAAAATCGGCGTCGACACCGGCGGTTCCAACATCCAGTTCGCGGTGAGCCCGGAGACGGGCGAATTGCAGATAATAGAGATGAACCCAAGGGTCTCGCGCTCCTCCGCCCTCGCGTCGAAGGCCACGGGCTTTCCAATAGCCCGCATCGCGGCAAAACTTGCCATCGGATACACGCTGGACGAAATACCCAACGACATCACAAAAAAAACCCCGGCCTCGTTCGAGCCGACTATAGATTATTGCGTAACAAAAATACCGAGGTTCGATTTTGACAAGTTCCCGCAGGCGGACAAGTCGCTCACCTCGCAAATGAAGTCGGTGGGCGAGGTCATGGCAATCGGGCGCACCTTTAAGGAGTCGTTCCAAAAAGCGCTTCGCTCGCTGGAGACCGGCGCGGACGGGCTGGACGAGACCGGAGCCTCCGAAACTGAGATCGCGGAAAAACTAAAAACTCCGAGGCCGGACAGGATATGGCACGTGGGGCAGGCGTTTCGGCTCGGCTGGAGCGTTGAAAAAATTCACGCCCTTTCTTTCATAGACCCCTGGTTTTTGGAAAACATCCGGGAAATCGTGGAGACGGAAAAAAATATTTCCAAGGCCGGGCTTCCCGGCACAAAGGAAAAAATGCTGGCCTTCAAGCGGATGGGCTTTTCGGATAGAAGGCTCGCCAAGCTTTGCGGCACAAACGAGGACGCCGTAAGGGAAAGGCGCGCCTCGCTAGGCGTTCTCCCGGTGTATAAACGGATCGACACCTGCGCGGCTGAGTTCGAGGCGCCGACGCCGTACATGTACTCCACATACGAGGAGGAGTGCGAGTCCCAGCCGACGTCAAAGAAAAAAATAATGATTCTCGGCGGCGGCCCCAACAGGATAGGGCAGGGGATAGAGTTCGATTACTGTTGCGTGCACGGGCTGTATGCGCTTCGCGACGCCGGATACGAGACCATAATGGTCAACTGCAACCCGGAGACGGTCAGCACGGATTTCGACTCGTCCGACAGGCTCTATTTCGAGCCGCTTACGCTGGAGGACGTGCTGGGGATAGTCCGTCTTGAAAAACCGCAGGGGATTATCGTGCAGTTCGGCGGGCAGACGCCATTAAAGCTTGCGATGGCCCTTGAAAAGGCCGGGGCTCCAATCATCGGAACGTCGCCGGACGCCATTGACCGCGCCGAGGACAGGGAAAGATTCAAACAGGTCGTAACCAAGCTCGGCCTAAAACAGCCGGAAAACGGAACCGCCGTCAACGCGGAGCAGGCGCTGGAGATCGCCAACGCCATAGGGTATCCCGTCATGGTCAGGCCGTCGTACGTGCTTGGCGGAAGGGCCATGGAGGTTGTGTACGACGACGAGGCCCTTCGCGGATACATGGCGCGCGCCATGATGGTTTCGCATGATAGGCCCGTGCTGGTGGACAGATTTTTAAGCGACAGCACGGAGGTGGACGTGGACGCACTGCGCGACGGCAAACTAACCGTGATAGGCGGAATAATGCAACACATCGAGGAGGCCGGCATACACTCCGGCGACAGCGCCTGCTCGCTTCCGCCGCGCGACCTCTCCCAAAATGTTCTGGACGAAATAAACATCCAGACAAAAAGGCTCGCGGACGAACTCAACGTGGTCGGCCTGTTGAACATTCAGTTTGCCGTCAAGGACGGAGTCGTTTACGTCCTAGAGGTTAATCCGCGCGCGTCGCGCACCGTTCCGTTTGTATCAAAGGCAATCGGCGAACCGCTTGCCAAATATGCGGCGCGAATCATGGCCGGGAAATCGTTGGTGGAGCTTGATTTCATAAGCCAGAAAATCCCGGCCCACGTGTCGGTGAAAGAGGCGGTGTTCCCGTTCATAAAATTTCAGGGGGTGGACCCGATTTTGGGCCCCGAGATGAAGTCAACCGGCGAGGTGATGGGTATAGACACAAAATTCGGCAGGGCGTTCGCCCGCGCAACGCTCGCCTCCGGCTCCAAACTGCCGACCAAAGGAACAGCCTTTATTTCGATATCGGACAACGACAAGCGCCACGCGGTGGGGTTTGCAAAAAGACTTTCGGCGTTGGGTTTTAATCTTGTCGCCACCAAGGGAACGGCGGACGCGCTGAGGGCTGTGGGGCTGGAGGTTAAAAACATCAACAAGGTCAAGGAAGGTTCCCCGCACGCCGTGGACATGATGGAGAAGGGGGAGATTGCGGTGGTAATCAACACCAGCATGGGGAAGCAGTCCATATTTGACTCACAGTCCCTACGCAGAACCGCGCTTAACTTGGGAATTCCGTACACCACCACCATGGCGGCGGCCAACGCGCTTGTTGAGGCGGTGGAGACGCTTAGGGACGGCGAGCTTGGGGTCTGCTCCATTCAGGAATACAATGCGTAAGCCCGTTTTAAGGGCGGTGCGGTTTCTTTCACTTTTTCTTTTATTCACGACGTTTGCGCCATTGTCCGCGTCGGCGGACAAACTTCTCTACGACCAGTGGATGGAAGTTTTCATGAACGGCCAAAAAATAGGATTCTCGCACATGGAGGCCACGGCAACCGACGCGGGCTATTCGATGAACAGCAAATCCGTTATGAGGCTGGACGTCGGCGGTTCCGCCGTGGAAATTTCGGCGAGTCAAAGCTCCTTTCTGGACAAATCATTCCGCCCGCTTCGGTTTACCTACATGCAAAAGGAGCTCAACCACCAACAGTTTTTCGACGGCGTGGTCGAGGGAAAGAAAATTAACGTCACCGTCAAATCCGGCGGCAACACGTCCCAAAAAACGGTGGATTTCGGGGACCAGGTTTACATCTCCGACGCGATGGGGTTGTTGCTCGGCCAAAAAAAGCTGGAGGAGGGGAAAAAATTCGAATACCGAGTTTTCATAGAGCCGTTGCTTGCGACCGAGGCCATTTCAGTGGAGACGGGCAAGAGGACGGAGTTGGAGATTGGCGGGAAGAAAATTCCGGTGACCCCTGTTACGATGCGATTCAAGAATTTTCTCACGGTCTCGTATTTTTCGGACGAGGGGAGAATAGTCAGGGAAATCTCCCCCATGGGGTTTGTGTCGGACGAGGTGGACGAGGCGCGTGCGGTGAATTTTTCCGGCGGCGTGATGTCGTTCACCACCTTGCTCTCCTTCAGCCTGATTCCGCTCGAAAAACCGCTGGAGAAGGCGGATAAAATAACCTCGTTCAAGGTTCGCCTCTCGGGGCTTGGTTCAAAGGGGCTTCTGCCGCAGGACGACAGACAAAAAATTACCAAGGAGGAAAAGTCCGGAAAAAACGGTGGCGAGTTCTCCGTTGAGCTTTCCGTGCAAAAAAACAACCGCGCAAAAATTATCAAGGCGGGGCTACCCGCGTCCGCGACTAAATTCGCGGCGGAGATGGCCCCGTCGCTGGAGGCGCAGTCCGACGACCCGGCGATAAAGGAGCAGGCGAAAAAAATAATCGGCGACGAAACCGACCTGTTTCGCGCGGCGTTAAAAATAAACAGATGGGTTTACGAGCATGTGGAGAAAAAATATTTAGACACCTTCTCGGCGGTGGAGACGCTTAAAACGATGGAGGGGGAGTGCCAGGCGCACACGAATCTCTTTACGGCGCTAGCCCGTTCGGTGGGGATACCCACGCGCACCGTTTCGGGAATTGTTTACGCCGAGGGGTTCAACGGTTTTCTTTACCACGCCTGGCCGGAGGTTTACGCCGGGGAGTGGGTGGCGATGGACCCAACCTTCGGGCAGGAGGTCGCCGACGCGACGCACATAAAGCTTTTAAGCGGCGAGCTGGGAACCCAACTGCAACTCTTCGAGTTTTTGGGAAAAATCAGGATGGAAATTCTTCATGTGGAGCGTTAGCGGACATGAAACCTAAAATTTTACGAAACGTCCCGATGGGCAAAAGATATCGCATGATAGATTTCGAGTGGCCGGACGACAACGCACAACCGGGCCAGTTCGTCATGATTAGGGTCACGGATTCGGTTGACCCTTTACTTAGAAGGCCGATGAGCATAGCCGGGCTTGCCAACGGAAGAATGAGCATCGTTTGCGCGGTGCTCGGCAAGGGAACCGCAATCCTTTCGGAAAAAAGCGAGGGGGATTTTTTGGACGTCACCGGCCCATACGGGGTTGGCTTCAATCCGCCGGAAAGCGAGACTGCGTTATTGTGCGTTATGGGCGGGGTCGGAACGGCGCCGTTCCTTTTTCTTAAGAGTAGAAGCAATAAAAAAATAATCGCCTTCTACGGCGCCGCCGACAAAGACGGGCTGGGGATACAGACCAAATTTGATGAGATGCACTTCTCCACCGTGGACGGCTCCGTCGGGACGAAGGGACTTGTTACCGATATTTTACTGGCGCATCCGGAAATCAAAAATAAAAACGCATTTCTCCTGGCGTGCGGCCCGAAGGGAATGTTAAAGGCGGTTGACCAGATCTGCGTTAGGGAAAAAATCCAAGGCGAGCTTTCGCTGGAGGAGAGAATGGGGTGCGGGTTTGGCGTGTGCCTCGGTTGCATGGTCGAGACGGACGAGGGAAATAAAAGGGTCTGCGTGGAGGGGCCCGTGTTCAAGGCGGGGACGGTCAAGTGGTGAACTTGAAAGTGCGAATCGGCTCGCTGGAGCTTTCCAACCCGATAATGTCGGCAAGCGGCACGTTCGGCTACGGGCTGGAATTTGCCGACAAGTTGGATTTGAAAAAAATTGGTGCGTTTGTGACAAAGGGGCTTTCGCTCAAAAAACGGCTTGGGAACCAGATGCCGCGCATCTGCGAGACCCCGGCGGGAATGATTAACTCCATCGGTTTGGAAAACGTCGGCATGGACGCGTTTGAAACCGAAAAACTTCCGTTGATTCACAAAACCGGGGCGGTCGTGATGGCAAACTTTTTCGGCGAGACGGAGGAAGAATATGTGGAGTCAGCGCGCAGGCTGGAGGCGATGGACGGTGTCCACGCGCTAGAGATGAACGTCTCCTGCCCCAACGTGGAGAAGGGGGGGATAGAGTTCGGCTCCGACCCCGCGTTTTTGGAAAAGCTGACAAAGGCTGTAAAAAAAGTAGTCAAAAAACCGCTAATCGTAAAACTCTCGCCGAACGTGGCCGACATCCGCCCCTTTGCCTCGGCGGTGGAAAACGGCGGCGGCGACGCGATAAGCGCAATCAACACGCTAAAGGGGATGAGCATAGACGTAAAGTCGCGCACGCCGAAGATAAAGCGCGTGTTCGGCGGTCTGTCCGGCCCAGCGATAAAACCGGTGGCTCTGAGGATGGTTTACGAATGTTGCAATACCGTAAAAATACCGGTGATAGGGATAGGCGGGATAGCGTCGCTGAACGACGCGCTGGAATTTTTAATGGCCGGGGCCACCGCCGTTCAGATTGGCACCATGAATTTCGTGGAGCCGGAAATTTGCCAACGCATTGCCGGGGAGCTTTCGGCATGGTGCGTCGCCGAGGGAGTTTCCGATATAACAACCGTCACCGGCTCCCTGAAAATCGCCTAACCCGGTTGGCGAGATGGCGACAAAACCTACGATATATAAATTCAAAGTCCAAGTGTCTGACATGGACAGGAACTTTTACGACGAGCTTACGCTTACAATCGCCCAACACCCGTCCGAGACGGACGAGCGGATTATGGTGCGTCTTGTGGCGTTTTTGCTACATGCATCCGATGGGCTGAAGTTTACCGAGGGGATTTCCGCCGAGGAGGACGAGCCGGACATTTGGGGGAAATCCCACACGGGTGAGATTGAGACGTGGATTGACATCGGACTGCCTGACGAGAAACGGATCAAGAAGGCCTGCAACCGGGCAAAAAATGTTTTTGTTTACGCGTACGGCGGACGGGCGGTGCCGATGTGGTGGCAACCGATTTCCGAAAACTTGTCTCGGCACAAAAACCTGAAAGTCATTGTCCTTCCCCAACCCGCGACCAAACAGTTGGCGGAATTGGCGCAAAGGACAATTTCTTTAAACTGCACGATACAGGACGGCCAGATATGGCCAGGTGACGGAACTAACAACGTGTTCGTCGAACCGGAGATGTTGAAAGGGGCATGACGTGAAGGCGCGGATAACGGTAATTACTTTGGGCGTAGAAGACTTGGAGGTGTCGCTAAATTTTTATCGCGACGGACTGGGATTTAAGACCGAGGGAATAATCGGCAAGGAATTTGAGAATGGCGCGGTCGTATTTTTTGATTTGCAAAACGGATTTAAACTGGAGCTTTGGCCGCGAAAAAGTCTTTCCAACGATTCCGGGGTTTCTCTGCAAAATCCAAGTTCCACGGAAATTTCAATCGGTCACAACTTAAACTCCAAAAAGGAAGTTGACGAAGTAATGGCGCTTGCGAAAAAAGCCGGCGCTAAAATAATCAAACCCGCGCACGAGACGTTCTGGGGAGGGTATTCCGGCTACTTCCAAGACCCCGACGGCCATCTTTGGGAAATAGTGTGGAATCCCGCCTGGGAAATCGCGGATTAATTAAAAGTGTCGGCGGGTAATAGCCGAATGAATTTAATTTGGCTGGCTGATGGTGGAAGCCCCCTCTCGCCGAACGTCCTGTTCGGCTCCAGCGGGCGCCATTCGCCGACTATTCCGCACATCACGTGCGAAATGCGTTCGCTAATCGCTCACGCCGTCGGCTCAGTTTCGAATCCTTGTGGGCGGGAGACCAAAATAAAACAGCCCCGATTATGGGGCGGTTTTATTTTGGCTGGCCACCAAGGATTCGAACCTCGATAGGCAGATCCAGAATCTGCTGTCCTACCATTAGACGAGTGGCCATCCGTTTAAACGTCTCGAAAGAACAAGACGAATCGGACTATTATCTACAAAAAGGGGTGAGAAACCAACTTAGAAATTAAGCCTGGTCGTGGAAAGGGTTTTGAAGGTCGTCTTCCTCGGCCTGTTGGTGGTTGAACATGGAGCCGATTACGAACTCCTCCGCGCTCATCAACGCCCCCTTCACGTCGTAAAGGGAGAGGTGCGAATAGCGGCTTATGATGATTTCGGCCACCTCTTTGGCCAAAAAAATCCTCTGCGTGTCGTTATCTTTTCTTTTCTTGTTCATCTGACTCCTAGTACCGATTTGTACCATAAAAAAGGCGCTCATTCAAGTTTTCGGGCATTTCAGAGTTTTACGGCGGCGTGGCAATACGCGGAGTACGCGCAGGTCGGGTCGGGGCATTTTAGGCCATCGCTCCCGGCAAAGGTCGAGGTCATTTTATCGTCCCGGCATTGCCGTTCAAAATTAGTGATTTCCACCGTGGATAGGCTAAGTTGTTTTAGGGAAAATTTATAATCCGCCACCACCGGGTTTCCCTTTTCATCGCGTAAGAGCAGGTCAATTTTCCCCTCCATAATCGAACCGTCGTCAAATTTGCATGCAAATGGAATTTCACGCCCGACAAGTTTTAACCTCCCCTCTCGAAGCTTTTTGATGACGTCGAATTCGAGGACGTTTAGCACGCACCGGGCCACCGCGTTTCTGTCCGAAGGGGGGTAATGGGAGAGCCTTTCGGCGGATTCCTTACGCACGAATTTTTTAAATGCCGTGTGGCTTGCCTCCATGTCGGCGTCCTCAATGATAGAGTGGGCGACCGAGCCGAACTCCGCAGGTGGTAAAAGTGAAGATTTTTTTGCGGTCGTCTTTATAATCGGGGCGGGAATTTTCATCAGGTTGTTGAAAAGGTATTTTCGTTTGCATCTGGAAAACGTGGTCAAATCTCCGACGCTTACATATCCTTTGACAACGCTGGGCGCGCGCTTTTGTTCCGGGGACGCATCGGATTTTCCTTCCGCCCCGTCGGACGGCTCCTTGCTAAGAACGTCGTACGGCGTCAAAAAATCCTGGCTTGCGAAAGAGGCCGGGGTTAAGGGTTCGCCTTTGCAAAATAGGTTTGGCTCGTTTTGGGCGAGCGCGTCCGCCTTGGCGGCGATGCCCACGGATTTTCGCGCCATGTAACAACCGCTGAGTACAAGCCTCTCCTCGGCCCTGGTGCATCCGACGTAGAAAAGCCGCATTCCGTCCTCCCTCCGTTTTTTCTCGTCCAATTTTGAAATCGCCTTGAAATCCGCC
>JACQEX010000071.1 GCA_016200345.1 Nitrospinota bacterium | reverse complement strand
GGCGCAAGGCAGGCTAAAGCCCGCCGCTACCGTAGCGTATTATTTTATCGGGACACTACACTAGACCGCGAAATTTAGCGTAGCAAAAGGCGCACGGCCTCCAGCAGGTCTTTGGCGAAGATGTGCGGTCGCGGGCCGCCGAAGGTAGCTCGGCAAATATTTGTCCTCCGGGTACTCTTCGATAATTTCATAACTTGTTATCGAATCGGTAATTATTTGACGCGGTATGTGGCGGTTTTCCATCCGCATATTTCATGGTACGTCCAAAAGAATTTACCCTCGGCAACGCAACTCTTTATAAATTCAAGCGGGTCTTTCGGCAATCGTTCCTCATTCATTTTAATTTATGCGCTTATGTAGGCGGACGGTTGGGGGGAATCCAGTTCCTTGGTTTTCAACGGAAATGGACGCTGGGTCAAACCAAGCATGACAGATAGTTTTACACATAATTCAAACTGAAGCACCATCCATTTTCCAATATGAAATTAAAGAGGCGGATGAAAAAGATTTGCGCCTTGCAATGAAAGTTTTCCGCTCCGTCATCCGTTAGAAAAAGGGGAATTTAGGCGGCGTAACGTAAAATTTCCAACTCTGCCCCCCGTTGAACGGCGACCTCGGCAAGTTCCATAACTTTTCGGGTAACTTCTTCGTCAAGATAGTACTCTCCGCAATTTTCGCAAACCTCGGCCGGCACGCCGCGCAAAATAATCGCGCTGACCCCCCTTTCCAAGGTCACCGTAACCTCCCCGCTATGCGTTTCACCATGACGGCAAAGAATACATTTCATAAATTCCTTCTCCTCTTAAAGTCTGGCTCCCACAGTACGGAATCTGGCTCATAAACTGTAACCACATAGCCTATGGAACTAGCCCCATCATATCCCAAAACAATGAAAGTTTTCCGCTCCGTCATCCGTTAAAAGACAATTCCTTCAAACTCGTGCCTTTTGAACTCTTCTTTTTCTTCCTGATTTGGCGCCTTGCCTTCTTTGGGAAGCCGGTTGTATGGAGGCAATCCCCCTGTCATTTGCGTCCCTGGCCACCTCAAGTTCGTAATGGCTTTGTAGATTCATCCAAAAGCCGGGGGTTGTGCCAAAATATGCCGCAAAACGCAGGGCAGTGTCCGCCGTAATCACTCGCTTTCCGCGAATAATCTCGTTTATCCGGCCCGGCGGAACCTTGATCGCCCTTCCTAAAGCGTTCTGGGTTATTTCAGCTGGTTCCATAAATTCTTCCTTCAAAATCTCACCGGGAGTTATCGGGGGCATAATTTTTGCCATAAAGCGTCCTCTCTTCCATTAATGATAATCAATAATTTCCACGTCGTGCGCGTTGCCGTCCGTCCACCTAAAACAGACGCGGTACTGGTCGTTTACCCTGATGCTGTAAACACCCTTCTTGTCTCCTTTCAGTGCCTCCAACCTGTTGCCTCTTGGAAATAGGAGGTCACCCAAATCTTCGGCGTTGTGCAACATAAAGAGCTTCTTTAACGCCCCGCGCAAAATTGCCGTTGGGAATTTGCGCACATTTTCACGATTAAACAACCTTTCGGTTTCCGCGCATTTGAAACCCTTTATCATGGCAACATGATATAACGTAATGCGTAATACGTCAAGCAAATACGCTATCCTGGGACCCTTAATTTTGGATTATCACGCGGCTATCAGGTACAATTTCCGTAATTGGGGGTTAAGTTGAAGAAAAACAAGAAGGTTCTACTAGTAGCGCTGATTGTCATCGGGGTGTTCGGCCTAACCGCGTTGCTTACCCAAGCCGGCCTTTTTGGCCGGGCGGAGGGGGTTTTTCACGACTACGCGTCGAAATCCGCCAGAAGCGAAAAAACCGTACCCGACAAGGTGGCGATCATCCTTATAGACGAGGCCTCATTGCAGGCCTTGAACCCCGTGGTTGGTCGCTGGCCCTGGCCGCGCGCAATCTATTCCGACCTATTGGAATTTTTGGCGATGGGCCGCCCAAAGGCGGTGTTTTTCGACATACTTTTTACAGAGCGTTCTAGTTCCGAAAAAAATCCGACGTCCGACTCGAACGACGCCCAGCTTGCCTCCGCCACCGCCAACGCAGGGTTTGTGTACCACTCCATGCAGATTTTGAGGGACAGCGAGGACGAAAAAAACAAAACCCTTTTGGGACGCGCGCTTCCGCCGGACTTTATCGAACGGTTCTCAACGGATATTTCCGGAATGCCAAAATACGGCGAGCCGCCCGACAACAACTTCTACATACCCTATAAAGAGCTTTACCAATCGGCGAAGGGAATGGCCGTAGTCGAGTTCAAGCCCGACCCCGACGGAATCTTTAGGCGAACCAAACCTTTTAGGGAATACCGGGGCAAATATTTCCCCGTGCCGGGCCTGGCCCCTTTTGCGGACGGTAAAAAAGTGGAGGCGGTCGAAGGCGGCTTGCGAATTGGCGGAACCACCATGCCGCTGGACGACGAAGGGCGGTATTTCATAAACGTATATGGAAAATACAACGAATACTCCATAAGCGGCATTTTCGCCTCCCTGCAAAAAATTCGCGCGGGCGAGGTGGAGAACCTTATGGTAAATCCGTCCGAGTTCAAGGACAAGTATGTTTTTATCGGCAGTAGCGCCGTGGGGGTGGAAGACCTCAAGACGACGGCGATTTCAACACGCACCCCCGGAGTTTTCCTGCACGCCTCGCTTGCCGGCAATTTTCTAACGGGCGATTTTCTTCGCCCCGCAAACCGCATGCTCACGCTTGCCGTGGCCTTGGCCCTTTCGCTTATCTGCGTCTTGGGCATTTTTTCTGCAAAAAAATTCTGGCCGAAAATCGCCGTTCCGCTGGGCGGGGCGGCTGGCTGGGCCGTATTCGCCGGATACGGCCTGCGCCTCAACACGGTTTACGAGGCGATACCGCCGATTGCGTCGGCCCTTCTTTCCGGGGTCATGTCGCTCGGGTACGTCGCCATGACCGAGGGAAGGGAGAAATTGAAAATTCGCAGGATGTTCTCCCAGTACGTTTCGCCGGAGGTGCTTAATATAATGATGGAAAACCCGGCTGACTTCCTTTCCATCGGCGCCGGCACCAAGGTGGAGATTTCCATCCTCTTCTCCGACATCAGGAATTTCACCACGTTTTCGGAGAAATCCCGGCCCGAACAGGTGGTGGAAATGCTCAACTCCCATTTTTCCCAGATGACCGACCCCATAATTAAAAGCAGGGGGACGGTGGACAAGTTCATCGGCGACGCAATCATGGCGTTTTGGGGCGCCCCGGTGAAGATTGAAAACCACGCCGACGCCGCCGTGAACGCCGCGCTGGAGATGAAGCGCAAAATGAAGCTTGTAAACGAGGAAATCAAAAAGAAGGGAATAGACTTCGAGGTGAAAATCGGCGTGGGAATAAACAGCGGCGACGCGATAATAGGCAACATCGGCTCCAGCCAGAAACTAAATTACACGGTCATAGGCGACACGATAAACCTCGGGGCCAGGCTTGAATCCATAACAAAAACCTACGGCGTCGTCGTAATAATATCGGAGTTCACAAAAAATATGCTGAAAGGCGACGTCCCGTGCAGGGTGCTGGACACCGTCCTTGTAAAAGGCAAGGCTATACCGGTGAAAATTTTCGAGCCACTGGACTGCCACGACGACGACTCCAGAAAAGCCTCCGAACGACTGGCGGCGCTTACCAACTCCGCCTTCGCCAAATTTGAAAAAGGTGATTACAACTCGGCGCTGAAGTTGTACAATGCCATTGAGGACGGCGCCCTGAAGGAAATGTTTAAGACACGGTGTCAACGGGCGCTCACGGGGGAAAATTCATAATCTGACAAACGGACATTTTGGAGGTATATAAATGAAACGTACATTTGTTGTTTTTTTTGCCATGCTCCTCTTTCCCGTTCATGCGTTTGCCGCCGAGACCGCCTACGTGCAAAGCGCGAAGGCCAAAATAATGGGCGAGCCGAACTTTAAGTCCGCCGAGGCCGGAACGGCAAAAAGGGGGGACAAGCTTGGCGTCCTTGAAAAGGCTACCGGCTGGACGAAAGTCTCGTTAGGCCCCGTAAAGGGCTGGGTCAACAACCTTTGCATTTCAGACTCCCCGCCGCTCGACCAAATTTCGGTGGTGACGGAAAACAGCGCCGACATAGGCATGCAATCCAGAAAACGGGCCTCCTCTATGACCTCGGCGGCGGCGTCGCGCGGCCTTACGGACTCCGAAAGAAAACGCCTCGGCGAGGCCGGAACGACCAACTTTAAGGCCCTTGCCGAGGTGGAAAAAATTGCGGGTAGCGTCACGGATAAGGAAGTGGACGGCTTCACCCCGGCAGAGGGGCGAATGTGAGGCGGATTGTTTTCGCCCTTCTCGGACTCTTGACGGCCGTAACGCCTTCCTCCGCGGAACGCCCCAGGGACCGGGCCAACCTTTCGCTTTCCGTCGTCACGGCGGAAGACGTAAAGGCGGAGATAGATTTCGGCAGGGAGGTCGCCGCCTCCGTTCTGGCAAAATATCCGCTTTACAACAACGACAAGGCCACGAGGTACGTGAACCTCGTGGGGAAGTCGCTCGCGCGGAACGCGGCAAGGCCGGAATTGGAGTTCAAATTTGGAATAATTGACGCGGACGCTGTCACCGCCATCTCCGCCCCCGGCGGATACATTTTTATCAGCAGTGGCGCGCTGGAGGCGATGGACGACGAGGCGGAGCTTGCCGGGGTGCTTGCCCACGAGATAATTCACACATCGCAAAGGCACATCGTAAAAGAGTTGAACATCAAGGGGGCCGACTCGACCGCGGCCGCGGGAATGTCCCACCTAATCGGCGGGGCGACGGAGTCGGTGGGCGTCACTCTTCGAACCGCCATGAGCGGGGCGCTGAACATCCTTTTCGAAAAGGGGTATAAAAGGGACGACGAGATAGAGGCGGACTCGCTCGGCACCGTTCTGCTCTCGACGACCGGGTACGAACCGACGGCCCTGAAAAGATATTTTGAAAAACTCAAGGCCGCAAAAAACACCGGGACGGAGTCCATGGAAAAAATCCACCAACCATTCGAGGCGCGGACCGGGCTGGTGGACAAAATAATCGCCGACAACGGACTCCCGGAAAAGGGTTTCGTCGGCAGGGATAGATTCTCTGCCAACGTCGAGATAAAAAAGAGGTAGCCTAAAACTAATTTGGTTAAAGGATGAAAATGAGAATGTTCGAATTATTTTTTAAATTGTCCGGACGGACTGCGTATGTGCTGTTTATCGCGACGGGACTCCTGCTCCTTTCCGCGTTTTTTGGAAAGGCGTCGGCGGACGAATACCATTACAACAGCACCATAATCGGCGAACGGGCCGGAGGCATGGGGGGGGCCTACGTCGCGGTTTCGGACGACACGGCCGGGGTGTATTACAACCCGGCGGGGATTGTTTTGGCCTCCGGAAACAGCGTTTCCGCCAGCGAAAACACATATCTCACGCAAAACAAGGTCTACAAGGGCGTGCTGGGATCCAACGACTATCAACGTTCGTCATCCAACATACAGCCGAATTTTTTCGGCGTAATCCAACACACCCCGTACGGCTCCATAGGAGTTTCCTATGTGATACCCAACTCCCTTCTTCAACAACAAGATCAAACGTATTGGGGCACAAGCGCCTCCACGCAAAGTTACACGTACAACTTTAACAACCAGCTCAACACATACGACACGGGGCTGACTTATGCAAACGACGCCACCAAAAACCTTAAAATCGGCCTCACCCTCTATTTTCATTACAAAACGCTTAAAACCATCGTCAACAACTTCGAAACCGACTGCGTTAATAATTTAACAAATCTTAATCTTGTCAACTGCACGGCGAACCCGACGACTCTTACCAGCCTAAACCAATCAACGTACTTCAAGGACGAGGAATACGGGGTAAGGCCGATTCTTGGATTTTTGTGGGCTCCGGATGACGGAAAATATTCCGTCGGCCTCACCCTGTCCCAGACGCTTATTTATCAGGCAAACCAATACAAGCAATACACCTCCTCCTCCGGTTCCTCGCTGTTGCCGGTAACCATAAAATACTACGGCTCCATACCGACATACCCGATGGAAGTCAAGGTCGGCTACGCCTATTTCCCGTCAAACGCGTTGCTTCTTTCAGCCGACGTCTCGTACTATTCACAAACCTCCTCCGACCCGATTGTTTACACCTGGACCAGAATTCCCGTCATGAATCTGGCCGTCGGGGCCGAATATTTCCTTAGTCCCAAGTTTGCGCTACGCACCGGACTGTACACGGATAATTCAAACGTGGACTCGGCCGGGCTGGCCGCCGGGGCGCTGGACATGGTAAACCTTTACGGAATGGCACTTAGCGGCACATGGTTCACAAAGGCGTCCTCCATCACCCTTGGCCTTAACTACAGCCAGGGTTCCGGCAGTTCCAACATCGGCGGAAACGGCATCAACTATCCGCTTGCCGTGAGCACGTTGAACGTCTTTCTTGGGACTTCCTACAGTTATTAGCGAGGCCCTCCCCTCCGTTTGGGGCGGTGGAATTATATGACGGCGAATCGAATGTACAAGGCGGCCGGGATTTCCTTTTCCCTCCTTGTGTTTGTCTTTGCTGGCATGGTCTTTGTCCTTCGAGGCCTCACGGAGCCGGCCAGCCCCAAAAGCCTCATGGTCACCGTGGAGATAAAAAACGGCATGAGCACCTCGAAGATAGCGGCGTTGTTAAAGGAAAAAGGGGCCATACGCTCCAGTCTGGCGTTTGTCATCCTCACCAAACTTGGCGCCAAGAGCGACAAGCTAAAGGCCGGGGATTACGAAATAGACTCCGGCAACGACGCCCAGACCATCCTCGCCAGAATCGTCGAGGGGAAATCCGTCCTTCGCATGGTCACGATACCAGAGGGGCTGACGCTGGCCCAAATTGCAAGACTGCTCTCCGCAAAGGGGATTTGCGACGAGTCTTTGTTCATAAAGGCGGCGAGCCGGTCCGATCTGCTGGTTCCTTACGGAATACCGGGTCGCAACGCCGAGGGGTACCTTATGCCGGAGACCTACGGTTTTAGGAGGGACGTTTCGGCGGACGAAATAGTGGGAAAAATGGTGGCCCTGTTTTTCTCAAAAACCCGCTCTCTGGTCGAAAAATTTTCCGGCGCATCCAATTTGAGCCTGCACCAAATTTTAACGCTCGCCTCCATCATTCAAAAAGAGGCGGCAAGCTACAACGAAATGCCGCTTGTCTCGGCCGTATTCCACAATAGACTGAGAATCGGAATGCCCCTGCAGGCCGACCCGACCGTCATCTACGCCAATCCGGAGTACGACGGCGCGATTCACAAGAAGGATCTTTCGATTGACTCGCCGTACAACACGTACAAGCATCGCGGCCTCCCGCCCGGCCCCATCGCGAACCCGGGGCTGGAGGCGATATCGGCCGCGTACTCCCCGGCGCAGGCGGAATTCCTTTACTTCGTCGCGATGGGCGGCGGAAAAGGGCACTATTTTTCCTCCACGCTTGACGAACACAACCGGGCCGTGCGGAAATTCATCCTCAACCGCTCGTAAAGCAAGAAAATTAACCACGAAAAACACGAAAAAGCACGAAGGGGGTTTGCTTTAATATAAACAAGCGCCTAATCTTTCCCTTTTTCGTGGTTGTCCTTCCCCGTGCTAATTAATCAGTTTATAGGAGCGAAGAACGCCCGCGAGCTTTTCCCTGTTTGCATCCGACATCGGAGCCAGCGGAAGCCGCACCTCCTCCTGGATTTTCCCCATCATCGCGAGCGCCGTCTTGACGGGCGTCGGATTTGTCTCTATGAACATTGCCTTGCTTAACTCGCGCATCTCCAAGTGCAGGGCAAGCGCCTCGCCAAAATTGCCCGCAAAAAACTGGTCGTGCATCCTCGCCATCTTCTCGGGCCAGACGTTGGCCGTCACCGATATCGAACCGGCTCCCCCGATGGCAAGGATCGGATAATTTATCAAGTCGTCCCCCGAATATAGGTTAAACCCCTTTTGGCAAAGCGCGAGCACGTCTATCGCCTGCTCCACGGAGCCGGTCGCCTCCTTTATGCCGATGATTCTTTGGTGCGACGAGAGCCTTGCCGCCGTCTCCGGCAGAAGGTTGGACGAGGTGCGTCCCGGCACGTTGTAAAGAATCTGCGGGACGGCCACGGCGTCCGCTATCGCCATGTGATGTTGGTAAAGTCCCTCCTGCGTCGGCTTGTTGTAATAAGGCGACACCAAAAGCAGAGCGTCCACTCCGACCCCGACCGCCTTTTTGGAAAGCCCTATCGCCTCGGCGGTGGAGTTGGAGCCCGTGCCTCCGATTACCTTTATCCGCCCCTTCGCCGCCTGTACGCCCCACGAAATGACCTCTATGTGCTCATCGTAGTCCAGGGTGGCCGCCTCGCCGGTGCTTCCGCACGGAACTATTCCGTCGGTGCCGGAGGCGACGTGCCACTCGACCAGGTCGAAGAAGCGGGCCTTGTCCGGCTTGTTGTTCTTGAACGGTGTCACTATCGCCGCGATTGATCCTTTAATCATTGTTCATCTCCAATCACACTCTATTTTTTTTGTTCCGCCGGGGCCTGCGCCTCTTTTTTTGCCGGGGACGGCAGGGCCGGGTCGAACAACAAAAGTTGGTCCGGGCCGCACTTAAAAAACCTGCAAAGCCTTTCCATGCTTTCAGTGGACGTGTTGCACCCCTTCGGCGAGGCTATCCGCGCCAGCGTCTGGCGCGATATGCCGGTGTATTTCGACAGCATCTCGAAGGTGATTTTTCGCCCGTACTCCACCTCCAGCCGCGCCATCAACTCCTTAAGCCTGAATTTAATCATACGTAGGATGATGGTATTCCACCAAAACCCCCTAAATCAAGCGGATAACTGCGGTTAGATTTTGCCCGCCTTGTTGTTTGCGCTATCATTGGGGCATGGGAAAGATTGCATGGGGAATAACGGGAGCCGGGCATTTTCTGAGGGAATCTTTGGAAATTTATCGCGCCATCGCACCGGGGCGAGCCGACCTATTCGTGTCACAAGCAGGCATTGAGGTGCTAAAAATGTACTCGCTTGCCGTCCCTGACGGCGCGGTGTGCGACAAAAGCGCCTCCACCACCGCCTGCAGGGCCTTCTCCTCCGGCGCGTACGACGTTTTTGTCGTCGCGCCCGCCACGTCCAACTCGGTGGCAAAATTCGCGCTCGGCATAAGCGACTGCATGATGAGCACCCTTTTCGCCCAGTGCGGAAAGAGCAGAACCCCCATAATCGTCCTCCCCTCCGACGCGGAAGAGAGCATGGACAGCATGGGCGCGACAAAACCGGTCAAGATTTATCCCAGGTTCGTCGACCTGGAAAACGTCGAAAAACTTAAAAGATTCGACGGCGTAAGCGTCGCTTTTTCAACGGCGGAACTGAAGGAAATGCTCGCCCCCCATCTTGCAAAACGAAAATAGTTTTTAACCACGATAATTAAATCCTTTGCAATTCCCCCGTTTCGTGTATAATCACCGGCTTATCATGAAACGACAAGACATAAGGAACATCTGCGTAATTGCCCACGTTGACCACGGCAAGACGACCTTGGTCGACACCCTGTTCAAACAGGCGGGGACTTTCCGTGAAAACGAGCGCGTCAGCGAGCGAATGATGGACTCCAACGACCTCGAGCGCGAGCGCGGCATAACCATCTTCTCCAAAAACGCCTCCGTCAACTGGAAGGGCGTGAAGATAAACATAGTGGACACCCCCGGCCACTCCGATTTCGGCGGCGAGGTGGAGCGCGTCCTCAAAATGGTGGACGGCGCACTTCTGCTGGTGGACGCGGTGGACGGCCCGATGCCGCAGACAAAATACGTGCTTAAGAAATCGCTCGAACTCGGGCTTGCCCCGATAGTGGTCATAAACAAGATAGACAGGCCTGACGCGCGCCTTGAGTGGACGCTCAACCAGGTGTTCGACCTATTCTCCGCACTCGGCGCGAACGACAAGCAGTTGGATTTTCACGTCGTCTACACCTCCGCAAAACAGGGGCTTGCGACGCTCGATCCGGCGGTTCCCGGCAAAACAATGGAGCCTCTGCTCGACTCCATACTTGCAAAAGTGGACGCGCCGGACGCGGACGCCGAAAAGCCGTTCCAGATGCTCGTCACCTCCGTGGAATACTCCGACTACCTAGGCAGAATGGCCGTCGGCAAAATAAACCGCGGCAAGGTCGCCTTAAACGAAAACATCTCCCGCATAGACAGGCAGGGGAACGTGACCTTTCAAATCGTGCAGAAACTTTACGGGTTCGACGGAATGTCGAG
The DNA here is from genome assembly GCA_016200345.1 of Nitrospinota bacterium. Lineage (GTDB taxonomy): Bacteria > Nitrospinota_A > UBA7883 > JACRGQ01 > JACRGQ01 > JACQEX01. The sequence continues at coordinate 19,625 of JACQEX010000071.1, read as the reverse complement.
AAAAGAGATAACAACTGCCTCGGCAGGCGACATCATCGTCCTCGCGGGCTTCAAAAACCTTGAGATAGGCGAGACGCTGGCCGACAAGCTCACTCCCGAGGCCCTGCCGACAATCGAGATTGACGAGCCGACCATATCCATGAACTTCAGCATCAACTCGTCCCCGTTCGTCGGGAAATCCGGCGACAAGCTGACGGGCAGACACCTTCAGGACAGGCTCGAAAAAGAGCTGAGAAGCAACCTCGCCCTTAAAATGGAAAGGGCGGAGGGCGGAGAGGCCTTCAAAGTCTCCGGCAGGGGCGAGCTTCACCTTGCGATTCTCATCGAGACTATGCGCCGGGAGGGATACGAGTTTTCCGTGTCGCGCCCCGAGGTAATCGCAAAGGAGATAGACGGCCAGAAAATGGAGCCGGAGGAATTCGTAATGATTGACGTCGACGAGTCGTTCGCCGGAAAGGTGATAGAGAAATTCGGCTCCCGCAGGGGAGAGTTGAAAAATCTGGCGGGCATGACGGACGGACGGACAAGGCTGGAGTTCACAATTCCGGCGCGCGGCCTCATCGGGATGCACGGGGAGCTTCAGACCGACACGCGCGGAAGCGCCACCATGAGCCACTCCTTCCACGCGTACGTCGCGTGGACGGGGCCCATTCAGTCGCGCAGAAACGGCGCGTTGATAAGCCAGGAGACCGGCGTGGCGACCGCCTACGCGATGGACAAGCTCTCCGACAGGGGCGAGTTCTTCATTGACCCGGGCATCGAGGTGTACGAGGGAATGATACTCGGCGAGTGCAACACCCCGTCCGACATCATCATCAACGTCTGCAAGGGAAAGAAACTTTCCAACATGCGCGCCTCCGGCTCGGACGACATGATTAAGCTCGCGCCGCCGCGAAAACTTTCGCTGGAGCAGTCGCTCGAAATTTTGTGCGACGACGAACTGGCCGAGATAACCCCGGCGTCGGTTCGCATCCGAAAACGCTTCCTCAACGAGGAAGACCGCAAAAAATCCAAACGCGCCAGCGCGTAAAAATACCGCCTCTCACGCGAAGAATCAACGCGGAGGAGACTATCCGCAGATTAACCTCCTGATTTCCGCAGGTTAAACCCATTTGAATATTTTCCCGAAAAAATGGGCGAATAAATTCGCCCCTACCGAGCGGACTCCACCGCGTAAGCGACAAAAACTTTCGTGCTTTTTTGTGTTTTTCGCGGCTTCCCCATTCTTCGCGGTGTAATCCCTGCCCATCTTGCGGGCATAAGGGACTTCGCGTGAGGCCAGACCGCTACCTTGAGAAATATTTTTTTAGCTCGTCCTTTGTAAGCGACATCGCAATCGGCCTCCCGTGCGGGCAGGTGTACGGCAAATTCGCCGCTGATAGCTCCCGCGCAAGCCCCTTTATCTCGTGCAGGGTAAGCTCGTCCCCCGCCTTGACCGCCGCCCGGCAGGCTATGCGCGAAACGCAGTCCCCCAGCACGTCCTTATAATCCGCGTCCCTGTTGGCGCCAATCGTCTCCGCCACCTCCAAAAACGCCGATTGAAAATCCTTTCCCGAAAGCACCGCCGGAATCTGCCGGACGACGAACGTGTTCTCGCCGAACTCCTCCGCCACCCAGCCAAGGCTCGAAAAAGTTGGAATGTGCCCTTTTATGACGCCGGCAAGCGAGTGGCTCACCGTAATCGTCTCCGGCGTCAGTAGCCCCTGCGTCTCCACGGACGACTCGACGTGCCGTTTCATGAATCTTTCAAAAAGCACCCGCTCGTGCACCGTGTGTTGGTCCATCATAACCAGTCGGTCGCCGTCCTCGAACAATATGAACGTGCGAAATATCTGCCCTATCGCGACGGAACTCTCCGCAAGCCGTCCGTGCGCGTTCGAAAGGCTAATCTGTTTTTCCGCGCCCTCCGGCTGGTCGGATTTCAACGGGCGCCAAAGCTCGAACGCCCTCGCGAAACCTCCGCTCTCAACGCTCGGCCCGCCTCCCACCGGGTACGGTTGGAATGGGCGGTTCTCCGCGCCCTGTCCGCCCGTGTCCGCGCCTTGGGCCAAACCGGACTGGAAATCCGACGGGTTCTGCCGCGCTCCGCTCCAGTGGCCGGAGTCCGACGTCGAAGCAGTTTTTCCAAACGCACCCCTTATCCCCTTTACTATCGCGTCGGACACCTTGGAGGGATCGGCGAGCCTGACCTCCATCTTTGCGGGGTGCGCGTTTACGTCCACGGCGGAGAACGGAATCTCCACGCCGAGGAAAACCACCGGCCTCCTTCCGCGGGGCACAAGGTCGTCAAACGCGCGGGAGACGGCGGAGCGAATCAACATGTCCCTAACGGGCCTTCGATTCACGAAAAAATATTGGTCTATCGCGGTGGCCCGGTGAAAGTGCGGCTTGCCCACAAGCCCGGATACCTTGATGTTGAACTCGGAGTAGGAGACCTCCATGAGGTTGTCCGAATACTCGGTCCCGAATATCTGGCGCACCCTCTCCAATAGATTTTTTGCCGGGGCCAGCTCCATCACCCTTTTTCCGTCCTTGGTGTACGTGAAGCGCGTCCCGGGCGCGGAAAGCGCCGACTGCACCACGCGCGAGGTTATGTGCCCCATCTCGGTTATCTCCGAGCGTATGAACTTCCTTCTGGCCGGGGTGTTGTAAAAAAGGTTTTCCACCAAAACCTCGGTCCCCTTTAGCGGCGGCGAGTCCTCCGTCCTTATGGTTTTGCCCCCCTCCACCACTATCCTCCTGCCGGCCTTCTCCCCCGCGCGGTACGAGGAGAGCGTAAGCCTGCTGACCGATGCGATTGAGGGGAGCGCCTCCCCCCTGAACCCGTACGTGGAGATGCCGAAAATTCCGTCCAAATCCTTTATCTTGCTTGTGCCGTGGCGGGAGAGGGCAAGCGACACCTCGTCCGGCGCGACGCCAACCCCGTCGTCCCTCACGCGGATTCTCCTCTTCTGAAGGGAGACCTCTATCTCGAGCGCCGTCGCCCCGGCGTCCATTGCGTTTTCAACTAGCTCCTTGACGACCGACGCGGGACGCTCGACCACCTCCCCCGCCGCTATCTGGTTCGACAGCTCGTCGGGGAGTATTTTTATTTTCGGGTACTCTTCCATACTAGGGATAAAATATCCCCCATGGGCGCCAAATACAACCGCCGATTCGGAACCGCCGGACGGCATTATAATATTATGCATGTGGGTATTATATTAAATACCATATGAAAAATGCAAGAAAAATCATCGCCCCCCGCCTGCAGGGCACCCTTGGCCTGAAACTGGACGAAAAACGCCTCTACTCCCTCGAGCGGTTTTACCCAGGCAACGCCAACTTGCTTGCGCTAAGCGCCGCCAAGAAATTTGCGACGGGGAAATTTCAGAGGGTCGTCGTCATCACCGGCAGGGCAAAATGCGGCAAAAGCCACCTGCTAAAGGGGATATTTCACACGTGGCCATCCGGATCCGACGGGCAAAACGCCTTTTTTTTCAACCCAAAAAACAGAACGAATACGCCGGAGCAACTCCTTAACCAAGCCGTTGAAATCGGCGGGGGGCCTGTTTTGTTCTGCATTGACAACCTCGACCAGCAACATGAAAATGAGAAGGAGTGGTACGACGCCGTCTTTACCCTTTTCAACAAACTTGCCGACTCCGGCGGGTTCCTAGCCGTTGCCCTTAGGCACTCCCCGGCCAATTCGCCGGAAATGCCCGACTACCTTTCCAGCCGATTATTAACGGGAATGGTCGTCTCGCTTCAAAAACCCGACGCCGAGGAGACAAGGCTTATTTTGGTAAAAATGGCCGACGACAGGGCCGTGAGCCTCACTCCAAGGGCGCAGAAATTCATCCTAGAGCGAAGCGGAAGATCCATTGGCGACCTTTCTACGCTTATGGACAGGCTTGAGTCCGAAATTGACCCCGGCGGCGGAAGGGTCGGTTTACAACTGCTAAGGCGCGTGATAGATTGGGGCGAGTCATGATAAGAAGAAAAGACGGCAGTCAGGCAAACAGGACGGCGGAAAGAATCCCGGAGGTGGAGTGCCCCTCCTGCGCCTGCCCGAACAAACCCGGCTCGGCAAAATGCATGTATTGCGGGGCCTCCCTGCCAAGCCGCGCCTTTTTCAGCCTTCCCGATTTGACCCGCCTGAAAAGATACTTTGGCCAAAAATCGTCCTCTCCCGTAAATGGAAACAGACTGTTAAAAGCCCTTGCGGGCGTCGGCACTTCCTCGGTTTTGATGGTTGTGGGGGCATTTTTCTTGGTCGAGGCCCATAAAAAAGGCGGCTACTTTAACTGGGCCATGGCCGTTCTCCCGTTCTTTTACGCCGGCAACATTCTTAGACGGGCGTACGCCGTCATCTTCGACAAAAACCCGAACTAGAAAATAAACTTCTCACGCGAAGCCGCGAAGAACGCGAAAAGGGGAAAGTCAGGTTTTGGCCGACAGAAAAAGAAACCCTTTCGTGCACTTTCGCGCTTTTCGTGGTTTCCCTATTCCGGTTTAGCTACTTTACCTTAGAAGGATAAAATCGCCCTGCCGGCCATGTCCAGATAGTCGGCCGGAACCACGCCTATGACCAGCACCCCTATCAGCGACACGACAATCGCGATAAGAAGGGCCGGGGAGGCGGTGACGGGCGGAAGCTTTTCCTCCGGCTCCCTCATGTACATGCTCACCGTGAACCTGAGATAGTAGTAAATTCCTATGGCCGAGTTAATGACGGCGGCCACGACTAGCCAGTAAAGCCCGGCCTGCATCGCGGACATGAAGACGTAAAATTTCGCCATGAACCCCGCCATCGGCGGAATACCCGCCAGCGAGAAGGCCAAAATCGTCATCGCAATCGCCAAAAACGGGTTCGAGTAGGCGAACCCGGCGAAATCCTGCATCTTTGTCCTCTGCTCGTTCTTTCTGGCGACAAGGGCGAGGACGCCGAACGCCGCGATGTTCATAAGCGTGTAGACAAGCATATAAATAATCACCGAGGCTATCCCCTGCTTGTTGGCCGCCGCAAGGCCCACCATCGCGTACCCCGCGTGGGATATGGAAGAAAACGCGAGCATTCTCTTTACGTCGTTTTGCACAAGCGCGGCCACGTTGCCGACCGTCATGGTCATGACCGCCAGCACGCCGAGCCACGCGAGCCAGTCGACGTGCATATAGGAGACCGAGCCCTCGTAAACCCTGATGAGCGCCGCAAGCACGGCGGCCTTCGGGCCGGCCGACATGAACGCCGTAATCGGGATGGGGGAGCCCTGGTAGACGTCGGGCGTCCACTGGTGGAACGGCACCGCGGCAAGCTTAAAGCCGAGGCCAACAAGCAACATAATCGCGCCGACCGTCAGATACATCTTGTTGAAAGCGCCGTGCGAGACCGCCTTGCCGATGCCGGCCAAATCGGTGTGCCCGGTGGAGCCGTAAATCATCGCCATTCCGTAAAGGAGGAAACCGGCCGCGAACCCGCCAAGCAGGAAGTATTTTAACGCGGCCTCGTTGGACTCCGCCCGGGTCCTCGTATAACCGGCAAGAACGTAGAGGCAGATGGACAACAGCTCGAGCCCCAGAAAGAGCGTTATCATGTCCGACGACGCGACCATCAGCAACATGCCCACGGTCGCGAAAAGCAAAAGCGCGTAATATTCGCCGTGGTTGATTTTTTCGTCCTCGGAATATTTTGACGATATGAGGATAGTCAGGCCGGTTCCCAGGAGAATGATTATCTTAAATATCTGCGCGAACTTGTCCGCCTCGTACATCCCGGTGAACGCGGAGTGCGCCGTGACGGGGCAAAACGCATACCAGCCCGCGACAATTACGCCGGTTATGGCGAGCCACGTGTTGGCCGCCGCGCCGTGGTTTTTCATGCACACGGAGGCGAACAGAAGAAGACAGGCGAAAACCGATAAAACTATCTCCGGCGCGACTGCCGTAAGGTCAATGAACGGGGTTACAATTGGCATTAGTCCCTCTTTCCGGAATTAACCGTTTGGTTGCCGACCGACAGCGCGACAACCTCGCCGGAGCGCGCTCCGCTGTCCGCGGTCGGCCTTAATACCGACTCGCCGACGACGGCCGTGCCGTTTTTCGCCTTGTTCACAATCGCGACAAGGTTCTTGACCGAAGGCTCCAACCGCTTTATAACCGGGTTGGGATAGACGCCGAGGATGAAAACCAGCGCGACAAGCGGCAACATGTAGGCCAGCTCCCGTTTGTTGAGATCCGGCAGGTTTTTGTTTTTCTCGTTCGTCACCTCGCCGAACATGACCCTTTGGAACATCCAAAGCATGTACACGGCGCCCAAAATAACGCCGGTGGAGGCGAGCACCGCGTAGGTGACGTTGGACTCGAACACGCCGAGCAGTATCAAGAACTCGCCGATGAATCCGTTCGTGAGCGGAAGGCCTATGGACGAGAGCGTCACAATCATGAACACCACCGCGAACTTCGGCATCACCTTCGTTATGCCGCCGTACTCGGATATGTCGCGGGTGTGCCGCCTTTCGTAAAGAATGCCGACCGCAAGGAAGAGCGCCCCGGTTGATATGCCGTGGTTTATCATCTGTAGTATCCCGCCCTCGATGCCGCGCAGGTTGAACGCGAACGTGCCGAGCACGACGAAGCCGAGGTGGCTGACCGACGAGTAGGCTACCAGTTTTTTGACGTCCTCCTGCGCCATCGCGACAAGCGCGCCGTAAATTATGCCGATTATCGCTATGCCGCTAATCCACCACGCCGCCGATATGGACGCGTCCGGGAAGATCGGCAGTGAGAACCTCAAAAATCCGTACGTCCCCATTTTCAAAAGTATTCCGGCGAGGATGACGGAGCCGGCGGTCGGCGCCTCCACGTGCGCGTCCGGCAACCAAGTGTGGAACGGCCACACCGGCACCTTGATGGCGAACGCGACGAAGAAGCAGAGGAACAGCCAGAGTTGCAGGGTCTTGTTCATCCCGAGCGAGTAATATTTTAGGATGTCGAAAGTGTAGACGCCGGTGGCGGCGTGATACTCGTAATAAAGGGCGAGTATGGCGAAAAGCATCAGCACGGAGCCGGCCATGGTGTAGACGAAGAACTTCACCGTGGCGTAAATTCTCCGCTTGCCGCCCCAGACGCCGATAAGGAGGTACATCGGTATCAGCATCATCTCCCAGAAGACGTAGAAGAGAACGAAGTCAAGCGCGCAGAAGACCCCTATCATCGCCGTCTGCAACACCAGCATCGCGATGTTGAACTCCTTGACGTTTTTCTCCACGGCCGTCCAGGTGGAGAGGTAGCAGAGAACGCACGTGAACGTGGTCAGCAAAACCATGAATAGGGATATGCCGTCCACCCCAAGGTAGTATTCGGCCCCGAAGGAGGGAATCCAGGGAACCCTCTCCACAAACTGCATCTGGTGGCTGGCGGGGTCGAAGCCCGTGTACACGCCGATGGAGACGATGAAATCCACGACCCCCGTCGCCAGGGTTATCATTCGGATAAGCCCCTCTTTTTTGCCGTTCACCATGAGGATGGCAAGAACGCCGACAAGCGGTATGAACGTTATCGTGGAAAGAATCGGGAACATCATTTGCCTCCAAACAGGTAGTAGCCGGCGATGAGCACGAACGCCAGGACCATTGTAAACGCGTAGTCGCGGACGAAGCCGGACTGGAACCTTTTGGCAAACCTGCTAAGGCCGGCGAAAAAGGAGCCGGTCCCGTTGACGAACCCGTCTATAATCTGGACGTCGACGACCTTGTGGAGCACCTCCCTGCTGAAAACAACTATCGGGCGGGTGAACAGGAAATCGTAAATCTCGTCCACGTAGTATTTGTTGTATATCAGGCCGTGTATGCCGGAATATTTTTTCTGAATCCTCTCCGCCGCGGGTTTGTCCTTGATGAAGAAATGGTGGGCGACGAATATGCCGACGATTGCGACCGCCAGCGAGAACACCATAAGCCCGACCTCCTCGCCGACGTTGTGCGCCGCCTCGGCGTGCGCCGACGCGCCGTGCGCCCCGGCGAAAACCGGCCCTAGGAAATTATGTAGGACGTTCGCCCCCTCCAAAAGGGGCATGCCCAAAAACCCGCCGACGGTGGCGAGAAAAGCCAGGATTATAAGCGGGAGCGTCATAATAAACGGCGACTCATGAAGATGGTGCTCCACCTCGTGGTCCACCCTGCTCTCGCCGTGGAAAGTGAGGAACACCAGGCGGAACATATAAAACGCCGTCAATCCGGCGGCAACGGCGGCCACCCCCCAAAGGACGAGGTGCCCGGAGCCGAACGTGTCGGCCAGAATTTCGTCCTTCGAGAAGAAACCGGCGAACGGGAATATTCCCGCGATCGCCAGCGTTGAAATCAGGAACGTCCAATAGGTCTGCGGCATATGTTTTTTGAGCGCGCCCATCTTCTCCATGTTCTGCTCGCCCCCCATCGCGTGGATGACCGAGCCGGAGCCAAGGAACAGGCAGGCCTTAAAAAACGCGTGCGTCATGACGTGGAAAGCGGCGGCGACGTATGCGCCGACCCCGCAGGCCATGAACATGTACCCAAGTTGCGACACGGTGGAATACGCCAGCACCCGCTTGATGTCCTTTTGGAAAAGGCCGATCGTGGCGGCGAACAGCGCAGTGGCGCAACCTATCACCGCGACGGTGGTCATGGCCGTGGGGGCCATGTTGAACAACGGCGCGGAACGGCAGACCATGTAGACGCCCGCCGTGACCATCGTGGCCGCGTGTATCAGGGCCGAGACCGGCGTCGGGCCTTCCATCGCGTCGGGAAGCCAGGTGAAAAGCGGTATCTGCGCCGATTTGCCGGTCGCCCCGAGGAACAGCAAAAGCGTTATCGCCGTTACGGTCATGCCGCCCACCGGAAGTTTTTCGGCGTGGCTGAACACGGAGTGGTAGTCCACCGTCCCGAAGTTTACGAATATGAGCATGATGGCCAATATGAAGCCGAAGTCGCCGATTCTGTTCATCACGAAGGCCTTTTTGCCCGCGACGGCGGCGGCGTTTCGGTGGTAGTCGTACCCTATCAGCAGGTACGAGCAGAGGCCGACGCCCTCCCACCCGATGAACATAAGAAGGTAGTTGCCACCCATGACGAGCATGAGCATGGAGAACATGAAGAGATTTAAGTATGTGAAAAACTTCCAGTAGGTTTTGTCATGCGACATGTAACCGACCGAATAGAGGTGGATGACGAATCCGACCCCGGTGACCACCAGCATCCAAAGCCCGGAGAGCGGGTCGAGCAGGAACGAGGCCTCCACGTTGAGGTTGCCGGCGGTTATCCAGTCATAGACGTTGTTGACCATCACGCGCGAGGCGGGCGGAAGGGAGACCAGCTCCATGAACGCCACCACAGCCAGTATGAACGAAAGGCCGGTGGAGCCGAGCGCGGCGAAGTAGACCAGCGGTTTTGGCAGGCGTTCGCCCAGCAAACCGTTCACCACGGCCCCGACAAGGGGAAGAACAACGATAAGCCAAATGTATCCGCCCATCCGCGTCACCCCTTCAACAAATTAACGTCGTCCACATCCACCGTTCTGCGGGTGCGGAAGAGCGCGATTATAATGGCAAGTCCGACGGCCGCCTCGGCCGCCGCGACAGTCATGACCATGAACGTGAAAATCTGGCCACCCATGTCCCCGAGGTAGCTCGAGAACGCTATAAGCGTCAGGTTCACCGCGTTGAGCATAAGCTCTATGCACATGTAGATTATTATGGCGTTTCGCCTGGTGACGACGCCGACGACGCCGATGGCGAACAACACGCCGCTAAGTATCAAATAATGGTTTAACGGAACTTCCATGTCACACCTTGCTCTTTGCCAAAATTACGGCCCCGACTATGGCGGCCAACAACAATATTGACGCTATTTCAAAGGGAAGAATGTAGTCCGTAAACAACACCCTTCCCACGGCCCCGACGGTGCCGAACGAGGCGGTGACCGCCTTGGGATTCGGCAGTTGCGACGTATGCAGGCGAGCGGCGATTACGGCCATGAAGACGCCAAAGACCGCGACGCCGGCGGTCTGAAGCGCGATTTGGTGCTTGGAGACTATGCCCTTTTTCTCCCGAAGGTTCAGGAGCATTATCACGAAAAGAACAAGAACCATGATAGCCCCGGCGTAAACCAACAGTTGAAGGATTGCGATTAGGTGCGCGCCGAGCATCGCGTACAGTCCGGAAAGGCAGAACATGTTCAGTATGAGCAACAACGCGGACGTAACCGGCTGGCGGACCATAATCATGGCCGCGGCGGCAAACAACGCCAACAATCCAAGCCCGTAAAAAATTAATAATTCCATTTGCCGAACATCCTCCGCCTTATGTAGTCCAGGCGCTTACCAAGCTTTTCCTCGGGCACCAACAACGCCTCCTTGTCGTAAACCATGAGTTTTCTGTCGTACTCGCTAAGCCCCTCGTACCGGTCGCTCATGACTATGGCCTCCTCCGGGCACGCCTCCTCGCAAAGTCCGCAAAATATGCAGACGGCGCCGTTGAGTTTGTAGGTGACGGGCCTTCTTGTGCCGTCCTCCCTCATGCCGCCGACGATTGATATGCACTTGGGCGGACAGGCGACCTCGCACAGGCCGCAGGCGACGCATTTTCCCCTTCCGTCCGAGCCGAGCACAAGCACGGGCTTGCCGCGGTAGGCCTCGGGTAGCACCGGCTTTTCGTCCGGGTAGTAGATGGTCATTATCTTTCTGTCGGACGGTTTCCCGCCAAAGTACGCCTTCGTCACGCTTAAAAAATTCACGAAGAAATGGCGGGTGGTTATCGTCACCCCGCGTATCACCTCGGGAAGGTAAAGTCGCTCCCAAAGGGTCAGCGTCACGTTTCTATCGACTTTCCTATATGTTCCGGACATCACATCACCATCAACATCACCGCGCCGGTGATAAAAATGTTTACGAGGGCCAGCGGAAGGATTATCTTCCAGCCCAATTCCATGACCTGGTCGTACCTAAACCTAGGCAGTGTCCAGCGAATAAGCATTAGGAGAAAAATCCAGCCTAAAACCTTTACCCAGAACACCGTCACGTGGACTACCATGACGGCCACCTGCGCGAAGTTGGAGCCGAGGAACCCGAAGAACTTCACGAGCCCCTCGTGCGTTACGAACGGAATTTGCCAGCCGCCGAAGAAGAGCGCGACCAGCACGCCCGATATCGTCACCATCTCAAGGAACTCCGCCATCCAGAACATCGCGAACTTCAGGCCGGAATATTCCGTAAAATAACCGGCCACAAGCTCCGCCTCGGCCTCGGGAATGTCAAAAGGCGTCCTTTTGTTTTCCGCCAGCGCGCAGGTGATGAAGAGTATGAAGCCAAGCGGCTGGAGGAATATTCCCCAATGGAAAAAATTCTCCTGCGCCACCCCTATGTCCGTCATTCTCAGCGAGCCGTAAACCATGAACACGCCGACGAGCGTAAGACCCATGGCGACCTCGTACGATAACATTTGCGCGCCGACGCGAATGCCGCCGAGCAGTGACCAGTTGTTGTTGGAGGCCCAGCCGGCTATCACCGAACCGTACGTGGAGATGGAGGCTACGGCGAACACGAAAAGGATGCCGACATCCAAATCCGCTATGACGAGGTTTGTCTTGTGGCCCCAGAGGACGTACTGGCCTCCGAACGGTATGACCGCGAAAGCTATCAACGCTGGCACAACCGCAATGAACGGGGCGAGGTAATGGAGCGGCTTGTCCGCGCCCCTCGGAATGAAATCTTCCTTCGTCAAAAGCTTTATTGCGTCCGTCAGGGTGTGAAGGAGGCCGAACGCGGTTATGCCGAGTATGTCGGCCCTGTTTGCCCCGATGCGATCCTGCATAAGGGCGGACTGCTTTCGCTCAACCCATCCGAGAAGCGGGGCGAAGACGCCCATGTTCATGGTGAATATGAAGACCACCTTCGCGACCATCTCTATAATGGAGGGAAGAAGCTCCGGTATCCGCGCCAAATCAGCCATTATTACGTTGCCCATTATCTATCGCACTCCCCGCCGATGAGGTTAATCATGTCAAACGTCGGGATTATGTCCGCTATAAACGCCCCTTTTACGATGTCGCCCATCGCCTGCGTTATCGCAAAGCATGGCGGGCGAACCCTGCACTTCCACGGTTTGCCGCCGCCGACGCTCACGAGGTAGAAGCCCATCTCGCCGTTGCTCCCCTCGGTCGGCACGTAAATCTCGCCGGCGGGAACGTTTATACCCTCTATGGTGTTTTTAAAATGGTGAATCATGGACTGTATGTTTGTCTTCACGTCCGCCTTGGACGGGTTTCTCACCGCGGCGTCGTTGATGTTTATCGGCCCCTTGGGAAGCTTGCCCAAACACTGCTCGACAATCTTCATGCTTTGGTCTATCTCCTCCATGCGGACGAGGTACTTGTCGAAATTATCGCCGGTGGTTCCCACCGGCACGTCGAAGTCCAGTTGGTCGTAAATCAGGTACGGGTCGGTTTTTCGAACGTCGAACTCTACGCCCACCGACCTAAGGCAAGGACCCGTGAACCCCCAGGCTATTGCGTCCTCCTGGCTTATTCCGCCCACGTCCCTCATTCTATCCAAGAAAATTCTATTTTTCGTCAGGAGCTTGTCGAACTCTCTCCAGAACTCCCGGTTCTTGATGAACACTTTTCTAACGTGCTCCGCGAACCCCTCCGGCAGGTCGCTGGAAAGTCCGCCGACCCTGACGTAGTTGGAGGTTAGTCGCGCGCCGTAAATGGACTCCAGAAGATCCCAAGTGAGTTCCCTGGCCTCGACGAAATAAAGGAACGCGGTAAGCGCGCCAAGCTCGAGCGTAGCGGCGCCAAGGTTCGTGAAATGGTCGGCCATGCGGGCCAGTTCGCAGACTATAGTGCGTATGTAAGTGGCGCGGGCGGGGATTTTTTCCTCCACGCCAAGGAGTTTTTCGACGGCCAGCGCATAGGCCACGTTGTTTTGCACGGCGGAATTGTAGTTGAGCCTGTCGGTGTACGGAAACACCTGCGTCCATGTGCCGGCCTCGCAATGTTTTTCAAACGCCCTGTGCAGGTAGCCTATCTCCGTGTCGCAGTTAAGGATTTTTTCGCCGTCCAGCTTAAGCAGAAATCGCACGGTGCCGTGCGTCGCGGGGTGCGACGGCCCCATGTTCAGTATCATCGGCTCCGTGTGCAAATCCATCTGATATTCCGACATGGTCAGTTCTCCGGCCCGATGAGCGGCTGGCGCTTTTTAATCGGGTAGTCTTTTCGCAGGGGATGCCCCACGAACTCCTCGTACAGGAGTATTCTTTTAAGGTTTGGATGACCCTTGAAGGTTATCCCATATAAATCCCACGCCTCGCGCTCGAACCAATCCGCGCCCTTCCAAACCGGGACGATTGAGTCGAGCGACGGGTCGTCGGCGCCCACCGAGACCTTAACGCGAATGCGGTGGTGGTGCTTGAGGGAATAGAGGTGGTAGACAATCTCGTATCTGGCGTCGTGCGCCCTTTTGCCGAGATAGTCCACCGCCGTAAGGTCCATCATAAAATTGAACAGCATCGTCTCGTCGTCGCGCAGTTTACGCATCGCCTCGACTACCGCCTCGCGGCGGACGACTACGTATTGCTGGCCGAGCGAGGAGCCGGCGGACAGCACCGCGTCGGGCAACAATCTTTTAATTCTCTCGGAAAGTTCCACCATTACCTCTTCACCTTCGGCGCGAATTCCGCCTCGCCGCGCGGCCATTTGGACGATCGTTCCTTGGCGACAAGCTCTTGTAGTTTGATAAGTCCGTCGAAAACCATCTCCGGCCTCGGCGGGCAACCGGGGACGTAAATATCCACCGGCAAAATTGTGTCAATTCCCTGAACGGTCGAATAATCGTTGTACATTCCGCCGGAGCAGACGCACGCGCCGTATGAAAAAACCCATTTCGGCTCGGTCATCTGGTTGTAAACTTTCACCAATATCGGGGCCTGCTTGTGGCTTATGGTGCCGACCACCAAAAGGATGTCCGCCTGCCTAGGCGAGAAGCGCGGCAAGGCCGCCCCGAATCTGTCTATGTCGTACCTCGGCCCGGCGACCGACATGAATTCCATTCCGCAACAGGCGGTTATAAACGGGTAGGTGAAAAAGGAATATTTTCGCCCCCAGCCTATCACAGCGTCCACGGTGCTTAGAATCACGCTGTCTCCCAGCGCCGCGACTTCCGCGTTACGCTCTTCCATTTCTACTCCCATTCCAAAGCCCCCTTCAGCCACACATAGGCAAGCCCGACGACAAGCACAACTATGAACAGCATCATTTCGACAAAGCCGAACATTCCAAGATCCTTAAACACCGCCGCCCAAGGAAAAAGGAAAACCGCCTCTATGTCGAACAATATGAACAGCATCGCTATTATGTAAAAACGCACCGAGAACCTGGCCTGGGGATCCGCGACCGGCGACACGCCGCACTCGAACGGCTCCATCTTTTCGTCAAAATGTTTTTTCGGCCCTATGACGGAGGTTAGGACTATCATGCCCACGGCGGTGCCTATGGCGGCCACGGTCATCAACAAAATCGGAAGATACTGGTTAAGCGTCATTTCCCCCCCATTCCGGCTCGGTTTACGCACTCAATCTCGCGACCGTTTACAATCAACTTAACGGAGGCAAATAGATCCATTTCTTCCGGAACGCGAATCGTGCCGCCCTTTACGGCCGAGTTCACCACCACGCCAGCATTTATTTCCCTCTTAGGATGTTTGAAAACAGCCGTGTCACCGTCCGCGCATCCAAGCCGTTTTGCGTCAGCCGGATTCATGTCAACGCCAGGCCTGCCGCCAAAATTTACGGTCGGATAATGGCCGCATACGTCCGAAACAAGGGACGGACAGTTGTCGGTGTAGACGCCGAGCGCGAAAAGCGAGCGATTCGGTAGAATCACAAAACCGCCCGTGGTCGCCACCTTTGCCGGCTCCAAAACTTTCAATTCCTGAGTGCGCGAAATTTTACCCGCATAGCCCGCGAAGGACGAATCCTTCTGGACGTCGGCATACATCGGCACGGCGGAGGCTATCTCCGCGGTCACGTCCTTTGCCCTAGCATACCCAAAGTCGGAACCCATCCGTTTTGCAAGGTCGGCGATTATGCGCCACATCGGCCTCGACTGGCCGACCGGCTCCACCGCGCTTTTAATCCTCTGTATGCGTCCCTCGATGTTTGTGAACGTGCCGTCTTTTTCGGCGGAGGTGCACGATGGCAAAATAACGTCCGCCGCCATCGCCGTCTCGGTGTAGAACTGGTCGCAAACGACCACAAACTCGGCCTTGTCCATCGCCGAGCGAAACTCAAAATAGTCCGGAAGGCGCCTAAGCGGATCTTCGTCCGCGACAAAAAGCGCCTTCGTAGAGCCGTTGTTCAAACCGGCGACCAAACCGCCGTCAATCTTTAGCGCTGGCCTCGTCTCTTTCGCATAACCCGGCAAAACGTTCGGGGCCACGCCCATGTCGTTCACCCCTTGGGAATTGCAGTACTCGCGCATCAGCATGACCCTGCCGCCCGTTATTTTGGCGAGATTGACGATGTTTCGCACAATCGCGCCAGCTTGTGGGTGGCTTTGCGCCTCGGAGCCGACCAAAAACACCGGGCTTCCTTTTTTGCGAAGCAAAGACGCCAGATCTGACAAACCGGACTTCAAATCCGCGTCCGTCAACTGTCCCGCGGCTGAGGCCGCCTTTTGCGAAACATCCGATGTAACCGGCGCGCCGCCAGCAAACCCGCCCTGAGCAACTCCGTCAATCAGGGCGAGAATTGTCGCGTTGAGATTTGCGTAATCGTATACGAGGCTCAATTTCGGATTTGGGAGGAACGTCGCCTCCTTCGAGAACATCAGGGCGACTTCGGCGCCATGGTCGTTTATAGCCTCCCTGACGACGTTTCCAATAACCGGGTTTTCGTTCGACCCGTCCATTCCAACGTAAACTATCGCTTTTGAACTCTTCAGCTCGTTGAAGGTGGCCGTCATCGGAAAATCGCCGAAGGAATCAAAAATTCCCGAGGCCGTGTCCGACCCGGCCATGTTCGCCAGGTTGTCCAAATTTCCGCTGGCAAGAACGTCGCGGAAGAATTTTTGGAACACGTAGTTGTCCTCGTTCGTGGCCCTTTCGGAACCAATCCCCGCGACGGCGTTTTTCGCGCCCGCGTGCTTTTTAAGGTTGTGCGCCACAAAATCCAGAGCCGTGTCCCAGTCGGTGGAGACAAATCCCGAGCCCCTCTTAATCAGCGGCGCGTTGAGCCGTTTGTTGCCCTGGATGTATTCGAAGCCGAACCTGCCGCGCGCGCAAAGGTTGCCCCTGTTGTTGCCGATTCCGTCGCGGGACGTGACCCGGATTATTTTACCGTCCTTCACGTCGTACGCAAACGAGCAACCGACGCCGCAATGCGGGCAGACGGTGCCGGATTTTTTGACCTCCCACGAGCGGGATGAAAAATAAATCCCGCTGGAAAGCGCGCCGACCGGGCAGACGGAAATGCACTGGCCGCAGAAATTGCAGTCCAGCTTCTCGCCCGTCGTCGTGTTTATCCTCGCGGCGTTGCCCCTGCCGTCTATCTTGTATGCGGCGACGCCCTGGACTTCCCTGCAAACCGAAACGCACCTTTCGCACATTATGCAAAGGTTTCTGTCATATTGGATTAAGCCCCAGTCCACCTTCGGGACTTTTTTATGCTCCGTGGTCTTCCAGCGCGGTTTCTGAATTCCGAACTTCATCGTAAGGTTTTGCAACTGGCACTCGCCGGATCTTTCGCAGACCGGGCAGTCGAGCGGATGGTTCACGAGAATGAACTCGATCATGTTTTTACGGAATTCGTTTATTTTCGGCGTGTCGGTGTACACCACCATGCCGTCGGCCGCCGGAGTCGTGCACGACATCACCGGCGACGAGACGCCCTCGACCTCCACCGAGCAGACCCGGCAGGAGCCGATGGAGTGCGTTTTCGCCAAATAGCAAAGAGTGGGAATGTTGTGGCCGGCCCTTCTGGCGGCCTGCAGAATCGTCGTCCCGGTCGGAACGTTGTGGGACGCGCCGTTTATGCTGATTGCCACCGTGGTTTTTGTCTCTGTTGTCGCGTGGCTCATGCCCCACCCCCCGCCGAAACCGAGGCCATGCCGACTATGTAGCACCTCATGCAACGCGAAGACTCCTCCGTTACGTCCTCAAGGGAGTAACCAAGCTCGACCTCGTTGAAGGAGCCAATCTTGTCCTTTCTGTCGCAAATCGGCATCTGCTTCCGATTCCATCCCTTCGCCTGCGGAACCTGCTCGGACTTGTCGTACGCGCCGACGGCGGAGATTATTTTTTCCATTATCTGCTGGTCGGACACCCCGACGGACTCGCCGCGCAGATACTGTCCGATGCTTTGAGCCGCCCTGCGGGCGTGTCCCACCGCGGTAACAAGGTTAAGCGGGCCGGAGACAACGTCCCCGCCGGCAAAAACGTCCGTGACGGACGTCTGGTAAGTCTCCTCGTTAGTGATGATCGTATTCCACTTTGTCGTTTGAATTGTCGGCTCTTCCTTAAGGTAGTTGGTGTCGCAATCCTGCCCGATGGCGGAAATGACAATGTCCGCGGGCAGAACGTGCTCCGAGCCTTTCACCGCCATCGGCTTACGCCTTCCGCTTTCGTCAGGCGGCCCAAGCTCCATCTTCTGGCACTCCAGCCCGACAAGTTTTCCATTTTGAGTGACCAACTTTGTCGGGGCGAGAAGAAAATTGTATTTAACCCCCTCGTCCTCGGATTCGTGAACCTCGTGCGGATCCGCCGGCATCTCTTTTTTAGTTCTGCGGTAGACGATGTTTACGTCCTCGGAGCCGAGCCGGATGTAGGAGCGCACGCAGTCCATCGCCGTGTTTCCCGCGCCGACGACCAGCACCCTTTTCGGCACCGGAACCGGGTTCGGCTTGATTGACGGAATCTTTACCACGTCCTTTGTGACGTTGTCCGTTATGTCCTTCAAAATCTGTATCCCGCCGTAAACGCCGGGGATGTTGTCCTTCTCCCCCTCAACGCCCATCTCCTTGGAGATGTCGCCGCCGGTTGCGAGGAAAAACGCCTTAAAGCCTTTCTTTCGGAGGGATGCGAAAGTCTCGTCCTTTCCAAATTCCACCCCGTATTTTATTTCGACGCCCATGTCCTCCACAAACTTGACCTCGCGAACCATAATGTCCTTGGGTATTCTGTAATGCGGTATCCCGGTCCACGCCGCGCCGCCGACAGTGGGAAGTTTTTCAAAAATAGTAACCGGAAAGCCCTGAAGGGCGAGGTAGTATGCGGCAGAAAGCCCCGACGGGCCGGCACCAATCACCGCAACCGTTTCTTTGCGCGCATACTTGTTCGGGTTCACCGGCTTGTCAACGACGTGTTGATCCTCGAAGTCCCAAGCGAACCGTTTTATTTTACAAATGGAGAGCGACTTGTCCACGTTGTCTCTTCTGCAGTTGTTCTCGCAGGGGTGGAAGCAGGCGCGACCCAAAGTGCTTGCCATCGGGCTAGCGGTGCGGATCGTTGCCAAAGAACCGGCGTAATCCCCCTCCTTAACCTGCTCGATGTAAAGCGGTATGTCCATTCCCGTCGGACACGCGGAGGTGCACGGGGCCGTCATCTTATACAGATATTTAAGGCCAAGCGGTTTTCGCCTACCGCCGATGTAATCATCAAAATCTGCCCTAAAGTATTGGATTGCCTGTATTATCGGCTCCGGGCCAAGCTGGCCGATTCCGCATTTTGAGTTTTTGGCGATATTTTCGTAAAGGTCGGTCAACTGCTTTAGGTCGTCCGCAACACCTTTGCCGGAAACAATTTTTTCAAGAATATCCTCGCCCACCTTGGTTCCGACCCTGCACGGGAAACATTTTGCGCAAGAGCTCTGCTGGAGGGCTTTTGCGTAATTAACCGCCATCTCCACGACGTCGTACGGCTCCTCTAAAACAACTATTCCGCCCCAGCCCATAAAGCCGGTAATTTTTCTTTTTGAGTCGAAGGCGTTTGGAAGTTTGACCGGAACGTCGGCCCATGAGTCGGGGGATTTCCCTCGGTTGTCCACCAAGTTGTCTTTCCAAGTGCTGAACAGGGCCTTCACGCGGTTCTCCCGGCGCCACTATTGAAGACGTATTGGGACGAATCGCACCCAATGACGAAAAAGAGCACTATGGCACCCCCCATATCCCTGCTACCCTCTCTTTGCGTTTTCTGAACCGCTTACCAGGCGATTCAAAAATCGGTTATTTCCCTTTAAAAAACCGGCTTACTCCAGGCCTAATTCCCAGAACGCCCGCCATTTATATTCCATGTAAATTCAAAAATCAAGAGCAAATCGCAATTAGGCGATTATTTCTAATTTAGCCTGCTTATAATTTCGTTCCACTTGGCTTTATGTTCAAATTTCAATGCGGTATCGTTTTTTAAAAGATTCACATACTTATCGATGAATTCAAAAGTATTCTCAAGCAACCGCAAATAGTATTTCAACGATGGCATGACACGAGTCAAGCTTTTTGTTAGTTGAAACTTCTGGCATGACCATCACGCCGCCTTCACCTGCACGTTTTCTTTTGCCAATTTGCCCTTCATAACCTCCCGCAATTCCTTTAGGTGTTTGTAGCCGTCCACTTTCCTCAACCTAG
>JACQEX010000072.1 GCA_016200345.1 Nitrospinota bacterium | reverse complement strand
CATGACCGTTTACTGCGACAACGGGCTAAATTTTCCATCCCAATTCCATAATCCATTTCGTGCTTTTTCTTTGCTTTCGTGGTCGCCTTTAATTTCCGGACTTGAAGGAGAACCCGGCGTCGTCCGCCTTGTAGGTCTTTCCGATTAGTTTGTCCCACCACTTTTTAATGTAGTCCCAAATCACGACCCTGCCGGCCGTCTCCGCGACCTCGAACACAAGCTCGTAGTCCTCCGGCGGAAGGACGGATGCAAGCTCCCTGAGCGTGAAATTCTTTACGAACAGCCCTATGGCGGTCTCAAAATCCTCCTCCGTCAGCGTCAGCGTGAACATACGCTCGCAGAGAATAGGGTCAATCTTGTTGAAAAAATCTATGAACTTGTCCAGCATCGGCGCGGGGGCGTTGGACAAAAAGTGAATCACCAGCCTGTCGAACGTAAGCTGAAACTCCGCGTCGGCGCGGTATGCCGGCAGTGCCCTTAGCGCCTCCCCGTCCAGCCGACCGGCCCTCATCGTCTCGTCCAGCTTCTCCGCGTACCGCTTGTAGTTTTGCAGGATGAAGGTCATCCCCCATCCGCACGGCGTCGTCCAGCAGGCGGAGTCGCCGACGTACCCAACGCGGTCGCTCGCCACGGACTGCGACACGCCGCCGCTCGGATACCAGCCGTATTTTATCTCCGCGATTTTTGCGTCGTGGAACGGCGCGGTGGAGTCCTCCTTCCGCAACATCTGCGTGAACAGCGGCTCCATTGTCTCTTTTGTGACCTGCTCCTTTCGCAGGAAAAGCAAAAGGGCAAAAACCTTGTTCGGCCCCAGCACCTCGTACTCGAACACCGGCCTTCCGTGGCCGAGGGACTCGTCCGGATTGGCGTTGGTGTCCTTAAACGTCTGCCACATCATGTAGTCGCCCACTTGCAGTCCGCCGGTCAGCGGCATTTCCAGCACCGCTCCGTAGACGGACCACCAGTAATATCCCGCGCGTTTCGAGGCCGAGGCGGTGTCTTTTTTGCTTTCGTAGCCGGTGGCGTCCAAAAACAGCTTGGAGGTGAAGACTCCGCGCGAGGTGTTGACCGTTACGGAATCCTTGTGCACGGTTTTGCTTACATAGGCCGTGTTGTCCATGATGACGGAACCTTTGTCCTTAATCACCTTCACCCAGTAGGGGAGGATGGTTTTTTCGTCTATGTACGGATAGGCGGGAAACTCCTCGGCCTTCCATTTGGTGCTTGCGCCGCTGAACGTGGCGGCCAGAAAACGCGTGACCCCGCCGAAAGAAAAAGGCCTCGTCTCTTCGTCGAGAACGAAAGGCGGCACGAACCAGCTACGTTTTGTAAGTCCCGCCGTCTCCTTTTCAAGAACCAGAACGCGATGCCCGCGCTTTGCCATCTCTGCCGAAACGGAAAGCCCCGCCGGGCCGGCGCCCGCCACGATAATGTCAAAATTTTGTTCCATTCTCCCCTCCTTGTATTTCCCCAATGGTATTCCCAGGGGTATTAATTGTCAAACCCACTTTTTCCCCCTCTCGGTGGGTACACCCTTTAGGTGTGTACATCAAAATTAGTACGGGCTAAAGCCCGTACCTACCGCAGTAAACGACCATATGCTTACGCCCTCCAAGTCAGAGTGTGCATTATTGCCACTAGAGGATGGTCGCCGAAAAGCCTGAAGCTACCAAGGGCGCACCCACTTGAAAGGAAAGGGAGTCCTAATTTTATCGGGGTGCTTTTCTTCAAAATTTAACATTGTTGCAGTATGATTCACGCATGGGAACGGAAAAGAACAACGGCGACCTCTGCGGCGCCAGCGGCGTAAGCCATTACTTCGTGCGGGAGGGGAACATCCGCCTGAACGTGCTGGACGACGTGAACATCTCCATCAAGCCGCGCGAGGTCATCGCCCTGCTCGGCCCGTCGGGTTGCGGGAAATCCACCATCCTCCGAATCCTCGCCGGGCTGATTAAGCCGAGCGAGGGGAGCGTGCATTATCACGGCAAGCCGCTGGACGGCCTAAACCCCGGCGTCTCCATCGTGTTTCAAAGCTTCGCGCTTTACCCCTGGATGACCGTCTCCGAAAACGTGGAGATGGTGCTGAAGGCTTACGGCGTCCCCGAAGAGGAGGCCGGCGAAAGAACCGAGGACGTCCTCAGAAAGGTCGGGCTGGCCGGTTTTGACGGCTCCTACCCGCGCGAGCTTTCCGGCGGGATGAAGCAAAGGGTCGGCATAGCCCGCGCCATGGCCGTGCACCCCGAGATACTTTTTATGGACGAGCCGTTCAGCCAGGTGGACGCGCTGACCGCCGAGAGCTTGAGGGCCGAGATGCTCGACATCTGGGCCAGTTCGGACAAAAACCCTAGCTCCATTCTTTTGGTGAGCCACGACATCAAGGAGGTCGTCTACATGGCAGACCGAATCGTCGTGCTTTCCTCCAACCCGGGACGAATAAGGACGATTTTGGAAAACCCGCTCCCAAGGCCGAGGGACTACCGCTCCAACGGATTTTTACGGCTTATGGACACACTGCACGATTTAATCACCGGGCACGAAATGCCGGACGTCGTCCAGCACGAGCCGGGAACAACGCCGCCTCTTATAGAGCCGTTGCCGGACGCGCTACCTGGCGAGATCGTCGGTCTTTTGGAATATCTCGACGCGCGCGGCGGAAAGGCAGACGTCTTTCAAATCGCCTCCGACACGCACCGAGAGTTCGGCGAGATAATAAAGGTCGTCAAGGCCGCCGAGATGCTCGATTTCGTGGACACGCCCAAACGCCAAGTTTTATTGGAGCCGATTGGGACGAGGCTGGTGAAGGGGCTTACCGAGGAAAGAACCGAGATATGGCGCGAGCAGACGCTAAAGCTGGCGCTCTTCCCGAGGATAATAGAGCTGATTGAAAAACAGCCGGGCGGGGAGTTAGACAAGGAAACGCTGATGGACATAATTATTTTCTCGATGCCGTTCGAGGACTTTGAAAAAACTTTTAAGCAAATAGTCCGGTGGGGAATGTACGGCAACCTGCTAAATTACGACGACGGCACGGAAAAAATATCGCTCAGCGCCGATTATCCCGCGAAGAGGCAACCCGAATAGTTTGCCTTAAAAAATCCTCGCCACCTAACGAGCAAAAATGGTAGAATCGCCACATGGCAACGGTACAAGGGGCTTCTGGGAACAACGGCGCGTCCTCCGCAATGAGGGCCGAGGCGCAACAGGCCAAGGAGCAAAATAAGGCGAAAAAGGACGCCGCGCTCCCCGCTTCCACAAGGGAAAAACAACCGAATACCGCGTCCAGTTCCACTCCGGCGAAACAGGAAAGCCAAACCGCGAACCAAGGAAACCAATCCGCCAAGGCCACGCAAAAAGCCCGCGCCGAAGGCCCGGGAAAGGCGTTAAGCGGATCTAGCGGCCAGACAGGCCAGAAGGTAGACGTAAAGGCCTAAAGGCCTACTTCGGGGCGTCCCAAGTGAACGTCCCCTCCCCAACCGTTGAGGAAACTCTCAGAGTATAGCTGTCCATACCCATCAACGCGCCGGAACCGGTAAAAGTCACCCGATACGCGTTTTTCCAAGGGGTGAGAAAAGGGAAGAGCCACGAGTCCTGCATTTTATCGTACTTTAATTTTTCTACCTTCACGGGGGAGACGGCGGTTCCGTCGCTCCCCTTGATCGTCAGGCTCCACATGGAGTTTGTCTTTTCCAAATCGTTCCAAGTTTTGTCCGGCGTGTAAAAACCGGTGATGAACTCCAGAGAGCCTCCCGATCCCTCTTTTTCCGCGACCTCGGCGTTCATTTTTGCCACCTGCTGGTCGTTTATGCGCCCCTCGGATTTTAAATTGGCGATGAAGTTTCTTCTAAGCTTGGGCGTGTACCAAAGCACGTCGGCGATGAAGATTGTGTCCAAATCCCGATAGACCTTGACGGTGCGGGTGTTTTTCTGAACCTCGTCCAGCACCGCGTCGCGCCGCATCGTAAAGTCAATTTTCGTGGTTTTCCCGGAGCAGGCGGCCAGCGCCGCGATTGCAAGAAACCCCAGGGCCAACCGGCTTATGTTCCTCATGCCGCTGATTATATATCGGGACGCCCCCCGATTTCACGGTGGATTTTCCTACGGGGAGACGCGGCCTAAAGCGTGTTGAACCGTTGACAAGCATCACGTGATGCGTTATACTCTACCCGTGATTAAAACTTTTGCGGACAAACAGACACAAGAGCTTTACGTCACCGGCAAATCAAGGAGCCTTCCGCCTGATTTGCTGAAGAGGGCCGTCAGGAGGCTGGAGTACATTAATCTTGCAACCTCTCTCGACGACCTAAGGGAACCGCCCAGCAATCGCCTTCATTCGCTAAAAGGCGACATGGCCGGACAGTTCGCCATCTCCGTCAATGACCAATGGAGAATTTGTTTTAGGTTTGTCGACGGAGACGCATACGACGTGTTGATAACGGATTACCATTAAAGAGGAGAAACAATGGCGATATTAAACAACATTCCGCGAAAGATAATGCCGTCCCATCCGGGGGAAATGCTTCGGGAGGATTTCATGCCGGACCACGGCCTTTCAACCTCCGACCTAGCCCGCAAGCTCTGCGTCTCGAAACAGACAGTTAACGAACTCCTTAACGGACGTCGCTCGCTTTCCACGCTGATGGCCCTGCGTCTGTCCCAGTTGTTCGGCAACTCTCCGGAATTCTGGCTTAACGCCCAGCGCGAGGTGGATTTGTGGCTGGCCAGAAAAAATCACAAAAGGGAGCTTGCCGGCATCCGCTCCTTCGGCTGAACCTAGCGGCCAAACAGGTGAATTTTGCAAGCCCGACCCCGGCATGACCCCGGCAGTAGTGGTGCCTCCGCACAAAGAATTTTCATTTGACTCACTATAAGTAAAACCTTATATTATTGAAATGAAGGGAAGGTACTTCGCGTCCTCTTCCGGCAGAAGTCCTGTTTATGATTTCATCCGAGAGTTGCCTTCGCAGACTGCAAAGGAAGTTCATCACGCGGTAGACATGTTGGAAGCGGGCGTTATGCTGGCGATGCCGTTGTCCCGGCCCTTGACCGGCATAAGCTCCGGCCTTCATGAATTGAGGTTTAGGGATTCTGTCGGGCAGGTTAGGATATTTTACCTATTGAAAAAAGGTGACGCGATTTATTTAGTTCACGCGTTCAGAAAAAAGACGCGGCAAATGCCGCATAAGGAGATTGAAGTGGTTTTGAAAAGAATTAAATTGTTGTAGGAGATTAACGTATGCCGTGGATGGAAAAGAGTTCCGCAGAGCTGGCAAAAGACCTTGGGATAGACCATTCCGCAGTGCGGGAAAAGGTTAGAATCATCGCCGAGATAATCCGCGTCAGGAAAGGCAAGGGGATGACGCAGGGGGACTTCGGAAAAATCGCCGGGGTAAGCCAGGCCCGGATAGCCCAGATAGAGGGTGGTGTTGGCGGAGTCCACACCACGCTGGACACCCTGCTTAGAATGCTAAAGCTTCTTGGCGTTGAACACCGGATAACATTTAAACGCCGCGCCGCATAATGTACGAAATCAGCTAGAAATCGGCAAGTCCGTCCTAGGCTCGGCAAAATTACTCAACAACTCAGGCCGTACCCTGACTCCCTACCCTATTGAGAAAGCCCATTAGCAAAGCACGGCCTGAACCAGCTTGACCGCAAGCTTCAAGGATTTATCGTCCGCCCCCTTTGTTAAGGAAACCAAAAGGGCGCGAAGCTTGTCCGGGTCGGGTTCTTCGTGGTCGGCCCTGAACATCTCCGTTAAGGGAATATTCAAAGCGTTGGCAATCCTCAGAAAAACATCAATAGTTGGGTTTTCAAGGCCAAGCTCGATTCGTGAAAGGTATTTGGAGCTTAGGTTGGCCGATTCGGCCAATTGGTCTTGAGTGAGTAACTTGGCCTTTCGTAGGCCTTTTAGGCGTCTGCCGATGAGTAACTTTTCATTCTTTGTTTTTCTCATCCCTAGATTATCAGCAACCAGCGCATCCAGCCAAACCTCGTATAGATAGAATTTTGTGGTGTTTTTCAGCTTTAAGGGTATATAATTCTGTCCAAGGGGTAGATAACCTAAAGTTAATTCCAACTACCGAGGGAGTTTATTGGGAAGATGAATAATGGTCAAATGAAAAGTATTCCGCTCGGGCGGATGGAATTTTCACTTGTTTCGCTTACGGCGTTTATTGCCTTCCTGTTTTTTACCAACTTAAGTTGCGCTACAATAACCGAACGGATTTCTCTTAACTACAACCAGCAACAGGGCGTTTTGCCCATCCCAGGTGCGAGCAATATCTTTGTCAAGGTTCAAGTAACCGACCACAGAACGGACAAAAACAAAGTCGGCAGTAAAAAGAACAGGTTCGGCATGGAAATGGCGCCAATTATTGCAACCAGGGATGTTGCTTTAATTATTGGTGGAGCCATTGAACAAGAACTTCTCACTAGAGGTTATAAGAATTGGTTCGGATTCCCAACTTGTGCGAATCGAAGCAGACGTTACGACGTTTTACAACGATTTCAAGGATGTTTTTTTTCTTCCTAAGGCTGTCGCCGAACTAGATATGTCCGTTATCGTGAAATCAAAGGAAGGGCATCAACTTTTTTCAAGTCAGATTGATGCACAAGGAATTGAGCCGGATGTATTAATGTTTTCAGGCGAAAATGCAAGGCTAGCACTTAATCGAGCGATTGAAAATTGCTTAAAAATTCTTTTTGAAAACCAGGCATTTTTGTCTGCCCTTAATGCTTTAGATTCAAGTCCAACCGATATTTCTGGCATAACTCCATCATCTCCGACAAAAAAGGACGAGGGAAAGAGTAACGAAGTAAAACCCGCAGATAGAAAACTAGAGAAACTAAAAGACTTGTACGACCGCAACCTAATAACTAAAGAGGAATATGACTCGGAAAGAAAAAAGATTCTGAACGAGCTTTGAAACGGGATCAATGGCATGGTCATGTCAGGGGTCAATGCCTGACTTGCTCACCAATTTAAAATTCCGACCTTCCCAAGGTCTTTAAAAATTCTTGAGTGGGCGAATGAAGCGCCCCTACCATGCGGGCAAACTCAGTCATGGAGTCCCCCCATAAGTCACCGGGGACGAGTTCTGGTCTGTAGCGTGTGACTTGACAGGATACACAATATCGCCTACCATGGACGCCAAGGATGAGAATTAGAAGCGTAATCCATAAGGGATTAAGGCGTTTTATAGAGCGAGACGATTCTTCCGGATTGCCCCCGGTTGCGGTTGAAAGGATCCGGAACATCGTGACCTTTCTGCTGGAAATGGGCGGCGCGACGGAACTTTATGACATCCCAAGCTGGAAGGCGCACAGACTTTCCGGGGACCGCAAGGGAACATGGAGCCTGACCGTAACCCGCAATTGGCGCGTCACCTTTAGGATTGACGAGTCAAAAGAAGAAATATTTAATCTCGACTATGAAGACTAACATTAGAAGGAGAAAACAGACATGGAACGAATAGCCAGACCGGCCCATCCGGGGCGATTTATAAAAATGGAAATCATCGAGCCAATTGGTCTGACCGTCACCAAAGCGGCGGAAGTGCTTGGAGTGACGAGACCCGCCTTGTCGTCGCTGTTAAACGGACGCGCAGGGCTTTCTCCAGAAATGGCGATGAGGATAGAAAAGGCTTTTGGCCCCAAGATGGACACCCTTCTTAGAACGCAAAACGCTTGGGAAATTGCGGAGGTGCGCGGAAGAGAAAGGGAGATAAAAGTTAAACGGTACGTATCAATGGGTAAATAACAGACCTTCATAAATTAAATTTGGCGTGAAATCGCCAAAAAGCCCAAAATTTCATAAAATGTCAATAATGCCAAAAACGCAAAAGCCCTACTCCCGGATACGGGGTATAAATGTGGAATGATAAAGAACAGAATTCTGAATTCAGAATACAGGAGTCAGAATGGGGAGAGGGGCAACGGGGGTGGCTCACTCGAAGCTTGTCTCGGGTACCGCCGGGGGCGCGAAAACGCGAAGGGGTTTCCCGCTGGCGCGGGGGATACGGGAAGTGAAACCACGAAAAGCTCGAAAGAACACGAAAGGTTTCCAGCCACTCTGGAACATGCGGAACCGGGGAGGGAACGTACAAAGCAGAGGCTTCGTACCCACCGGGAGCGGGGTATGGTTAGTAACCAACCTGGGAAAAAGAAAAAAAGGACACGGACAGGTCGGTCATATCAGTCAAGTCGGTCAAACTGGACAATTTGGAGGCCGAAAGAGGTGAAGGGGGCCAATTATTTGTCCCCTCCCCTTTCGTGTCCCTTTGTGTTTTTCGTGGTTGGCCCTTTGGCGGTTAACCTTTTCAATATCGGAATCGGGCGCACCGTCCGTCGCATAGGGAAAATGTTGGACGCGACTACCTGTACACCTTCTCTTTCGCTCCGGCGCAAAGCGGGATATAATCCACCGCTGTGAAAGAAATAACGCTAAAAATCGCGCAGGAACACGGGCTGGACGCCGCCGAGTTCGAGCTGACAAAAAAAATCTTGGGGCGCGTTCCGAACCTCGTTGAAATCGGCATCTTCTCCGCCATGTGGAGCGAGCACTGCTCCTACAAAAGCTCAAAAGTCCACCTGCGTCGCTTCCCCACCACAGGCAAACAGGTTGTGCAGGGGCCGGGCGAGAACGCGGGCGTTATAGACGTCGGCAACGGCTTGGTGGCGGCGTTTAAAATGGAATCGCACAACCACCCCTCGTACATCGAGCCGGTGCAGGGGGCGGCCACCGGCGTGGGCGGAATTTTGCGCGACGTCTTCACCATGGGGGCGCGGCCCATCGCCAGCTACGACTGCCTTCGCTTCGGCCAGCCGAGCCACCCGAAGACGCGCTACCTCGTGGGCGGCGTGGTGCACGGCATATCCATGTACGGCAACTGCTTCGGCGTTCCGAACGGCGGCGGCTCCACGCGCTTCCACGAATGCTACAACGGCAACATACTCGTAAACGTGATGACAATCGGCCTTGCGAAAAGCGACGCGCTTTTTTACGGCAAGGCGAGCGGCGTCGGAAACAAAGTGATGTACATCGGCTCCAAGACGGGGCGCGACGGAATACACGGCGCCGTGATGGCCTCGGACACGTTCGGCGAGGAGTCCGAGTCCAAAAGGCCCACGGTTCAAGTCGGCGACCCGTTCACGGAAAAACTTTTGTTAGAGGCCTGCCTAGAAATTTTTGAGAAAAAACTCGTGGAGGGGATACAGGACATGGGCGCGGCGGGGCTTACCTCCTCATCCTTCGAGATGGCGGGGCGCGGCGGAACCGGCATAAACATGTACCTGGACAAAGTGCCGCAAAGGGAGACGGGGATGACCCCGTACGAGATAATGCTTTCCGAATCGCAGGAGAGGATGTTGCTCGTCGCCAAACCGGAGAACGAGGCTGACATTTTGGAAGTTTTACAAAAATGGGATTTGGAGGCTGTCACCATAGGCGAGGTTACGGATCACGGGCGCGTGAAACTTTTCTTCTACGGGGAACTTTCTGCGGACATGCCGGTGGACGGATGCGTGGACGCCGCGCCGAAATACGAGCGCCCCATGAAAAAACCGGAGTATTTAAAAATTACATCCGCCTACGACGCGTCCAATCTCCCGGCCCCGAAAAGCATTTCGGCCATATTCTTCTCGCTTCTCGGTTCGCCGAACCTAAGCGGCAAAAACTGGATAACCGAGCAGTACGACACGATGATAGGCACCAACACAATCTTCGGCCCGGGGCACGACGCGAACGTATTGCGCGTTCAGGGAACGAACACCGCGCTTGCCGTCTCCACCGGATGCAACGAGACGTACTGCTACCTCGACCCTTACACGGGCGGCATGATAGCCATCTCCGAGTGCGTGCGAAACCTCGCATGCGTGGGGGCGCGTGCGCTGGCCTCCACCGACTGCCTAAACTTCGGCTCGCCGATGAACCCCGAAATTATGTGGCAGTTGTCGCAGGCGGTGGACGGAATATCAACCGCCGCGCTTGCGCTGGACGCGCCGATAGTCGGCGGCAACGTGAGCCTTTACAACCAGACGGACGACCTCGCCATTTACCCGACGCCGATGATGGGCGTTGTCGGAATTTTGGAAGACGTCTCCAAGGCCGTCCCCTCGTTCTTCCAATCGGAGGGGGACGAGATATTTTTGCTCGGCGAGACGCTGGCGGAGACGGGCGGAAGCGAATATCAAAAATCCGTGCTGGGCAAAGATTTGGGCCTCCCCCCCTCGCTTGATTTGAATAAAGAAAGAAATCTTATAAACGCGCTAATCGCCCTTTCGGACAAACGGCTGTCCGCCGGCGCGCACGACTGCTCCGAGGGAGGACTGCTAATCGCGCTTGCGGAATGCACTCTTGGCAAAGGGCTTGGTTGCGAGGTGGAAATTAAGAGCGCGTTGCGCGACGACGTTTTGCTCTTCTCCGAATCGCAGTCACGCGCCGTGCTGTCGGTTAAGACCGCGAACGCAAAGGCCGCGACCGACCTGCTGGCTAAGCACAACGTGCCGTGCGTAAAAATCGGCGTCGTCACAAGCGGGGCGTTCGTCGTAAAGGTAAACGGAACGGCGGCGGTTTCCACCACCGCAAAGGAAATCCAAAAAGTCCACGGCCAGTCGTTCGAGGGGCAGATTTTCGGCAAATGAGGCCGACGGCACGACTGCTAATGGACCCGCCCCGAGACGCCGCGACCAACATGGCGACGGACTCCGCGCTTTTTCAGTCAGCCCCGTCGTCGCCGTTCCCCGCCACGCTTCGCGTTTACGGCTGGAAGCCGCGCGCCGTCTCGATCGGCAGAAGGCAAAAATCCGAGGATTTAAATTTGAGGTATTGCATGGACAACGGAATTGACGTGGTTAAAAGGCCGGGGGGCGGGGCCGCCGTGTATCACGACAGGGAAATCACTTACGCGTTTGTCTGCCGGACCGACTTGCTCACGCCTCCGACCTCCGGGGAGTGGCGAAAAGTTTTCACCCGGCTGTTGGAAAAACTCGGGCTGGCGGCGGACGACGCGAATGTGTGCCGGGGCGGAAGCGCGAAGGACGCCTCCTGTTTCTCCTGCGCCGGGGAGGACGAGCCGACGGTGAACGGAAAAAAATTTGTCGGCAACTCGAGGCGAAAATCAAAAACGGCGTATATGCAACACGGCTCGATACTGCTGGAGAGCCAGCCGGATTTTTTACGCCGCGCGGTTAGAAATCCGGGGACTGACAACTCCGTCGGCCTGCTGGATTTAGCCCCGGCGTTGCGCCCCGAAAAAGTCTCCGAAGAATTTATTTCCGCCGTCTCGGAAATTTTGAATTTGAATTTCCAGCCTACAGCAATGAAGGGGGAAGGACGGCCTTCAACGTCGTGACACCGTCGCGATTGTCGAACCACCAGACCTGCCCCTTCCTAACGTGCATTCCGCCGAACGAGTTTTTGGAAAGCAGACGCGCCGCCACCTCGCCGAGCGTCGGCTGGTGCCCGACCACGACCACCGCGCCGTCTGCGTCGGGCCACCCCGCGGCGTCGAGAACCCTCTCCGCGTCGGCTCCGGAACCAAGCTCTTTCGTGACGCTGTATTTGTCGGTCAGCGCGGAGGCCGTCATCTGCGTCCGTTTTGCGGGGCTTGAAAGAACCGTCGTGTTTTCCGGCAGACGCTCCTTAAGCCAGGCTCCCACTTTTTCGGCCTGTTTCTGCCCCTTGGGCGTGAGCTTGCGCGCCTCGTCGGGGAAGCCGTCCTCCGCCTCCGCGTGGCGCCACAGTATTAAGTCCAAAATAAACTCCTTCTCAGGAAAACTCGTCGGGCGGCGTTTTGAGAAATTGCAGGAACCGCGCCTTCTCGACGGCCTTGCTGTACGCGTCCTCGGCCCCGATTTTACCCGCCTGCAACAACGTCATAATCCCGTCGTCCAGCGACTGCATTCCGAACTTTTTACCGGTCTGTATCATCGAGGGAATCTGGAACGTCTTGGCCTCGCGGATGAGGTTGGATATCGCGGAGGTGACGACAAGTATCTCGAGGGCGCAACACCTTCCCTTTTTGTCTATCCGCCTGAAGAGGTTCTGAGCGATGACGCCCTTCAACGCCTCGGAGAGCGTCGTCCTTATCTGTCCCTGCTGGTTCGCGGGGAAGACGTCTATTATTCGGTCAATCGTCTTACCGGCGGACTGCGTGTGAAGCGTGCCGAAAACCAAGTGGCCAGTGGCCGCCGCCTCCAGCGCCAGAGCTATCGTCTCCAGGTCGCGCATTTCGCCGACGAGGATGATGTCCGGGTCTTCGCGCAGGGCCCCGCGAAGCGCGGCGGTGAACGACTTTGTGTCCCTTCCGACCTCGCGGTGGTTGATGAGGCACCCCTGCGGCTGGTGCACAAACTCAATCGGATCCTCGATTGTGAGGATGTGGTCTTTTCTTTCCTTGTTCGCGTGGTCAATGATGGCGGCGAGCGTGGTGGATTTGCCGGAGCCTGTCGGGCCGGTGACCAACACAAGCCCCTTGTTGAGCATCGCCATTTTTTTCGCTATCGGCGGAAGGCCGAGGTCGTCGGCCGTAAGAATTTTGCTCGGTATCTGGCGAAACACGGCGGAAATTCCGTTTTTCTGCATGAAGAAATTTGCGCGGTATCGGGCCAGGCCGGGAATCTCGTATCCGAAATCTATGTCGCCCGTCTCCTCAAAAATCTTGATTTTTTCCTCGGGTGCGATTTCGTAAAGCATGGACTTCAACTCGTCGTTGTTGAGGTTGCTGTATTTGATTCTCTCCATCTCGCCGCTTATGCGGACAATCGGCTGGCTACCGGAGGACATGTGCAAATCCGAGCCCCCTTGGTCCGCAAGAAGTTTAAAAAACGCGTCAATTTTTGCCATTTGATTTCTCCCTCAACAGCCGTTTTAAATAGCCCAAAACCTCTTTTCCCGGGAACGCTTTTCCGGTCCACGTCTTGAACGACTCGCTCCCTTGGTACACCAACATGGAAAGTCCGTTCATGGTAATAGCTCCCTGTTTCTCCGCCAATTTTAGCAGTTTTGTCCTCTCGGGCGCATAAATAATGTCGTACACCGCCTGACCTTTTCGGAACTTGATTCCGGCCAGAGGAAGCGGGTCCGACGCCTTCATCCCGACCGGCGTGGTCTGCACTATTATGTCCGCCGAGGCCGCGTGTTCCGGCGCCTTTGGCGAGGCGGAGGGGACGAACGAAATCTCGCCGAACCGCGAGAGAAGGCCGATCATTTTTTTGCCGCCCTCCTCCGAACGATTGGCGACCACAAGCTCGCCAACCCCGGCGCGCAACAGCGAAAGACCGATGGAGCAGGCGGATCCTCCGGCCCCAATCATCAGTACCTTTTTCCTAGCGGGGTTAATCCCGGCGGATTTTAGGGCGCGAAGAAACCCGGCGCCGTCGGTGCTTGTTCCGACCAATTTCCCGTTTTTGTTTGTTATGGTGTTCACCGAGCCGGTAAACGCGGCGTCGCCCAAAAGCTCGTCCACCAATTCCGCCGCCCGTTCCTTGTGCGGCACCGTCACGTTTACGCCGACAATGCCCAACGCGCGAATGGACTCGACCGCCCTCTTAAGCGCGTCCGGCTCCACGTCGAAGGCGACGTAGCTAAACGGAAGGCCGAGGCGTTTTGCCGCGTAATTGTGCATCAAAGGCGAGAGGGAATGCGCCACCGGGTGGCCGAAAATTCCAAGGACTTTCGGGATTGTCATTCCAACGGAACGGGCCAGTTTCTTATGACCTTGTTGGTGGTGGAGCCGGGGATGCGGACGGGTTTCCCGTTCACCTTCACCTGAAGATAAAAGGCGTTGCCGGTGGTGAGCATGAAGTTTTTGTTGCCGTGGATAAACACCGTCTTCCCGGCTCGGATGTACATGTCTCGCACCTCGCTGTCGTCAATCACCGCATAAATCCAAACATCCTCCTTGGTGGCGCTAAGCCCCACCGTATAGGCGTACCCCTGCGGGCTGGGTTGTGTCGCGCCCTTTTCCGGCTTTAC
The DNA here is from genome assembly GCA_016200345.1 of Nitrospinota bacterium. Lineage (GTDB taxonomy): Bacteria > Nitrospinota_A > UBA7883 > JACRGQ01 > JACRGQ01 > JACQEX01. Next base: position 77,936 of record JACQEX010000072.1, on the reverse strand, counting down.
CCCGTCCGCCGTTTTTTGCTGTTCGGTTTTTTGAAAGGCCACCGGCGATTTAGGATCGGATGTCTTTGCCGTTTCCCCCGTCGGAGCCGGCGTGGAGGATTGCGCCACGGCGTTTGGTTGCCCCGCGACGGCCGGCTCGCCCGGCTGGGGCGCGACGTCCGCTTGTTGCGAAGGAGTCGGCTGTTTTGGCGTGATTAAATCCTCGTCAATAACCGCAGTGTCGGTTTTAACTTCCTTTTTGTGGTGCTTTGGGAACATAAGCGGGTATGCCACCGCCACGGCAACGACCAGCACGACCACCCCGATTGCCATGTATACGCCGACGGCGGTCTTCTTCTCCTCCGCCTTTCTGCGCGTCAGCTCCGGCTGGGGATTCGCGGCGGCCCTTATAGCGTCGTACTCCGCCACGACGCCGTTGGGATCCATCCCGACCTGCGCCGCGTATGCGCGCAGAAAGCCCGTCACGAAAACCGCCGCCGGAAGCGCCGCAAAGTTTTCGTCCTCAAGGAACTGAAGGAACTTCTTTTGGATTCTCGTGGACGACGCCATTTCGTCGAGCGTAAGCCCTTTTAGCTCCCGCGCTTTTTTTAGCTTCTCTCCTAAAGTATTCATACCCCCCAATTTTAATTTCTTTTTGTCCTAAAAAATAGGCAATAATTTAACCCGATGCGGATTAAAAAATTTTTGGCCCCCTTCCTGTTTCCGGCGCTTTCGGGGATTTTGCTCGTTCTTTCGTTCCCACCCTTTGAATTCCATGTCCTAGCGTGGGTCGCCCTAGTGCCGTTGATGCTCTCCGCCGACGGCTCGAAACCGGCCACCTCGGCTGTGGGAGGGTTAGTGACGGGCGTCGTTTTTCTGTGCGGCTCGGTTTTTTGGATATACAACGCCATGCACATGTACGGCGGCATAAACCCCGTTATAAGCGTCGCCCTGTTGATGATATTGATTTTGTACCTCTCCCTTTACTTCGGGCTTTTCGGGTGGTTTTTGGGGCGTTTTGGCGGCGGCCCCGGGCTTGTGGTTTTCGCCCCGCCCGCATTTGTGGCGTTGGAATACGCGCGCGGACATCTTCTAACCGGCTTCCCGTGGGAGCTGTTGGCGCACACCCAGTACAGGATTCCGGCGATGATACAAATCTGCTCCGTCACAGGCACGGCGGGCCTAACCTTCCTAATAACGCTTGTGAACGCCTCCGTCGCCTTTTACATCGCCTCGATGAAGAAAGGCTCCGAAAGCCGCCGCGCCGCCGTCATCCCGCTTTTGGCCCTGTTGTGCGTGGCGGGAAACGTCCTGTGGGGACAGGCGCAAATCCAGCGGTTGAAAAGCGAGGGGGGGACGCCGTTCAAGGCGGCGTTAATCCAAGGGAACATAGAGCAGGATCAAAAGTGGGACGAAAAATTCCGCCAGATGATCGCGGAAAGATATTTCGAGATGACGCTAAACGCCTCCGCCGACAAGCCGGACCTCATCCTGTGGCCCGAGGCGGCGGCCCCGTTTCTGTACGGAAAATGGGATCCGGTCTACACGTCCATGATGGCAAAGGTGGTCGCAGGCGGGGGCGCGCCGGTTGTGTTCGGCGCGTTGGGGCGCGACGACGCCGGTAAAAAATGGTTCAACCGCGCATATTTCCTTGCGCCGGACGGGCGGGAGGCGAAGTACGACAAAATCCACCTCGTTCCGTTCGGCGAGTACGTACCGCTAAGGGGGATACTGTCGTTCGCCGCGAGGTTGACCGAGGCGATAGCGGGGGACACGGAAAAGGGGACTGACACCACGCCGATAAAATTAAACGGGATTTCGGCGGGAATACAGATTTGTTACGAGATAATTTTCCCCGACGGCTCGCGCGAGTTCGCGCTCAACGGCGCCAGGATAATTTTGAACATAACGAACGACGCATGGTACGGGCGCACCGCCGCGAGCGCGCAACACATGATGTCGCTTCCCTTCCGCGCGGTGGAAAACCACCTGCCGGTGCTACGCTCGGCCAACACCGGCATCTCGGCTTTTATCACCGCGTCCGGCGAGATAAAAAGCCAGACGGAGCTTTACCAGACGGTGATTGCAAAAGACGAGGTTATTATTCCGCCGCCGAGGCAGACTTTCTACACAAGGTTCGGCGACCTCTTCACCATCCTAATCCTAATCACCGCGTGCGTGATGTACGCCATCAACCCCCTCAAACCGCACCATTCAGAAAAAAGCTGACTCACGCGAAGCCGCGAAGAACGCGAAGGGAAGAACCACTAAATTCACGAAATGACACGAAAAAACGCTGAAGGTTTTTTATTGGCTAAAAACATACCGCCCATTTTTTCGTATTTTTACGTTTTTCGTTGCCCCTCCCCCTTCGCGTTCTTCGCGGCTTCGCGTGAGGCAATCCCCCTTATCTGGTGAAGAGGGAGAGGTAGGAGTTAATAAGCGCGTCCTTGAAGAATAGCGAGATGATGGTGGCGAAGGCTAGGTAGGGGCCGAACGGAATCAGCGTCTCCTTCGTCTTTCCGAAAAAAGTAATCCCAAAAATTCCGCCGACGGAGCCGATTAGAGAGCCGAGGAAAATTATCAGCAGGGCCGCCTTCCAACCCAAGAACGCTCCGACCATCGCCATCAGCTTTATGTCGCCGCCCCCCATTCCGCCCGGCTTGATAACGGCTATCAGAAAAAATATCCCGCCCCCCGCCAGAAAACCGAAGAAGGAATCCCACATCGTCATCGGCAGGAAAAACCACGCGCAGACGAACCCTACGACAATTCCGGGGAGCGTTATCACGTCCGGGATTATCAGGTGGTCAATGTCTATGAAAATCACCGCGACAAGTGCTGAACAAAGCGCCATATACACTATCCCCTGCCCCGTCGCGCCAAACACAAGATAACAGGCGGTGAACAACAGCGCGGTCAACAACTCCACCAACGGGTATCGGAAAGAAATCTTGGTTCCGCAGTCGGCGCATTTTCCGCGCAGAACAATCCAGCCCACCATCGGTATATTGAAGTACCACTTAATCGGGGCGGAGCAGGCGGGGCACTTGGAGGCGGGGCGGACGATGGAGCCTCCGGTCGGAACGCGATAAATCACCACGTTCAAAAACGAGCCTACGGCGGCGCCGATTGCAAAAAAATACGCCTGCCAGAGAAGGGGGGTCATTCCTGCATCCTAAAAATATGTTTATAGACAAGCTCCGGCGAGAAGCCGCGCCGAAGGAGAAAATCAAAGATTCTTTTCTTTTTTGCGCCGGGGGTTTTGTTTTTCCTCTTCTCTGCGCTTTTTTTCTTAATCCATTCCTCGATGGCTGTCTCCTGCGTCTCGACCCCGGCCGAGACGGCGCCGGCCGTTTTTTCCGCCAGCCCCTTCTCCAACCCTTTGCGTTGGAGTGCGGCGGAGATATACCGAGGCCCGGCCTTTTTGTTGCGGAGGAGCGACTCGGCGTACGCCAGCGCGAACTTAACGTCGTTCAGCAACCGCCTGCCTTTTAATTCCTCGACGACGGATTGAACCACTGCTTCGGAATATCCCTTTTTGGCGAGGGCGGAGCAAATCTCGAACACGCTCCTGTCCCTTATCGCCAGCAGTTTACACGCGGAATTAAACGCCCTTTTTTCCTCCGCGTTCATCGGCGCCTATTTTTTCTTCCCCTGCTTTTCCTGCGCCGGCCCGCCATGCGACTCGGCGGAGGCTGACGGCGCGCCGCCCGGCAGTAACTGCTTGCGGACGACGGCGTCTATATCCGCGTAGGTCTGCGGGTTGTCTATTAGGAATTTTCGCGCCTGTTCGCGCCCCTGCCCGATTTTTTCCTTGTTGTAGGAGTACCAAGAGCCGGTTTTCTCGATGATGTTCTGCGCGGAGGCGAGGTCCAGCAAATCCCCCTCCTTCGAGAGCCCCTTGCCGAAAAGGATGTCGAACTCCGCCTCGCGGAACGGCGGGGCCACCTTGTTCTTTACCACCTTAACGCGGGTGCGGTTGCCCACTACGTCGTCCCCTTCCTTAATCTGCGATATGCGCCGGATGTCCAGCCGCACGGAGGAGTAAAACTTGAGCGCGTTGCCGCCCGTCGTTGTCTCCGGGTTGCCGAACATCACGCCGATTTTCATCCTTATCTGGTTTATAAAAATGACGCTCGTTTTGGACTTGGAAATTATGCCGGTCAGCTTTCTCAGCGCCTGGCTCATTAGCCTTGCCTGAAGGCCCATGTGGCTGTCCCCCATGTCCCCCTCTATCTCCGCGTTGGGCACTAGGGCCGCGACGGAGTCCACCACCACCACGTCACAGGCGCCGGAGCGCACGAGCGTCTCGACTATCTCTAATGCCTGCTCGCCCGTGTCCGGCTGTGAGATGACGAGGTTCTTTAAATCCACCCCCAGCGCCTCGGCGTATTTGGAGTCGAGCGCGTGCTCCGCGTCCACGAACGCGGCCACGCCCCCCTGCGCCTGCGCGTTGGCGATGATGTGCAGGGTGAGGGTGGTTTTGCCGGATGACTCCGGCCCGAAGATTTCCGTTATCCTTCCGCGCGGAATGCCGCCTATGCCGAGCGCGACGTCCAGCGAGAGCGCGCCGGTGGGGATGACGGCGCCCACCGCCGCCTTGGGGCCTGACTCGCCAAGAAACATGACGGAGCCTTTGCCGAAAGATTTCTCAATTTGCGCGAAGGCCGCGTCGAGCGCCTTTTTTTTATCCGTGTCAATGTTTGTCATCACTCCCCCTTAAATCAACTGAATTTCGCCGACATTCGTATACACCGGCCCATTGGCCCCCAATTCGCTTTTAACGAGACAAAAACGAACAACCGAGATTTTACCAAACATTTGCCTTTCGCGCCCAACCATTTTTTCATTGAGCTTTTTCAGGTTTTTTGGCGACCTTACCCTTCCAATTGTGAGGTGGGGATGGAATTCGCGCCCTTCCTCCGCAAAACCAAGAGGTGCGAGAGCCTTTTCAAGTAGACTGGCGAGCGTTTTTAGCCCCTCCCTCCCCTCGGTTACGTCGGCAAAAATCACCTTCGGCCCATTTAGGTTTGGGAACGCGCCAAGTCCCTCCAGCGTCATCTCGAATTTACGCTGAGCGATTGGTTGAAGGGCGGATAAGATGGCTTCGAATTGCATGCCGGTGGAGCCGAGGAATTTGAGGGTTATGTGAAGATTTTCCGGCCTTACCCAGCCGACGTCGGCCCCGGCGCCCTTAAGCCCTTCGATGCAACGCGAGACTTCGGCGCGGCATTCGTCATTTATTTCAACCGCCACGAAGAGGCGGGAGCGGGAGTTTTTTTCGTGAGACTCCATGAAAGGGAGACTGTGTTTAGATGTGTTCCAGCGCGGTTTTTTCGTCGGTGTAAACCGGGATTTTTTCCTTGATGCGGGTGATTGTAAAAAGCTGGTCAACCTCCTCGACAAGGTTCATGACGCCAAGCGCGCCTTTTTTTTCGGTTATTTTTTTGGATGCGAGAATGAGCCTGCCGAGGCCGGAGCTGTTGATGAAGTGCACCTTCCGCATGTCCAGAAGGAATTTCCTGCGGTCGGACTCCAACTCCGCGTCAACAAACTTGGAGAATATGTCCATGTCGTCCGGGGACTTAAGGCTCCCGTCCAACTCAACTACCGTTACGCTCCCCGCGGCTCGGATCGTTATTTTCATAGAAGACAATGATATCCAATCCCCCAGCGTTATTCAAGGAGATTCATACCAGTCACACTCAGGCCAACTTCCTTTGTCATTCCAGTGAAAACGGGAATCCAGATTAGAAAAAGCCTGGACACCTTTCGTACGCCGGTTTCCAGTAAATAGCCTAATCGCTCTGATTTGCTCTTTAAAGTCTCCACCCTTAACCGCGGCATTCGCGGGTATGACAATTTTCTACCCCAAGGATAATCCGCTCCGTCGCCAATTTGGGCGTACGAATCAGTATCGTCGGGAGTGGGATAGGTGCTCGTAAAAATTTTTCTCATACCTCTCCACCAGAGGGGGGTTGTCCTTAAAGACCAAAAGGTTCTCGGCGTTCTCGAACTCCGCCGCCTTCGTAAAATTGAACGAGCCGGTGATAAGCGTTTTGTTGTCCACGATTATCACCTTGTTGTGCGCTATCGCGTGCTTATCGTCCAAGAAAATCTGGACGCGGCTGTTTTTAAAAAACCGGACGGCGTTGTATTTTTCCTTCAACTCGCGCCCGTCCATAATCACCGTAACCTCCACGTTGCGCTTTTGCGCCCTTAGGAGCGCGCTTGCAATCGGCTTGGAGGTGAACGAATAGGCCTGCACCAAAATCTTGTACGATGCGCGGTCAATCTCGCGGACTATCGCCGCCGTTGCGCCCCCGTCGGGCGAAAAATAGACCTCGGTCTCCCCCGTTCCCTGAAAGGCAACGGCGCGTCCGGAATAAACCACGGAGAGGAGGGCTAGACAGAGGAAAAAGGGGAGGCAATTATCGGCTTTTCTACTCAATCGTCGTCTCGCCGGTTTTGTCCAGCGCGCAGACCATGGTGTGCCATGCAAGTGTGGCGCATTTAATGCGGGACGGGAACTCGCGCACCCCGGAAAAAATCGAGAGTTTGCCGAGGTGGTTTTTCTGCGTCGCCACGTCCATCTCGCCTATGACCATTTTGTGAAACTCGTCGAAAATGACCCTGGCCTCGTCAACCGTCTTGCCCTTTATGTTCACGGTGAGCATGGACGCGCTCGCCTTGGAGATGGCGCACCCGGAGCCGGAAAAGCTCACGTCCTCCACAGCTCCTGCCGGGCTTATGTTCATCCAAATTTTTATCTTGTCTCCGCAGAGCGGGTTGTATCCGTCGCACGAGTGGGAGTGCTCGGCAATCTCCCGAAAGTTCTTCGGGTTTTTGTTGTGGTCCAAAATCACCTGCTGGTAAAGGTCGCTTTGGTACGACATCAGCCGAAAACCTTTATCACTTTTTGCAGGTTCTCCGCCAGCGCGTCTATCTCCTCGTACTTGTTGTAAAAGGAGAAGGAGGCGCGGGTGGTGGCGGGGACTTTGAACCGGTCCATCACCGGCTGGGCGCAGTGGTGCCCGCCGCGCACCGCCACGTTGTCTTGGTCGATTATCGTTATCACGTCGTGCGGATGGGCGGCCTCCAGCCAAAAGGAGATTATCGCCGCCTTGTGCGGGGCGTTGCCGATAATCCTAAGCCCCTTCACGCCGGACAAAACCCGCGTGCCGTATTCCAACAGCGACTGCTCGTGGGCCGCGATTTTTTCCATCCCCAGCCCGTTGACGTATTCCAGCGCGGCGCCAAGACCAATCACCTGCGACGCGGCGGGCGTTCCCGCCTCGAACCGTCCGGGGGGCTTTGCAAACGTGGCGCGCTCCAATGTAACGGTGTTTATCATGTCCCCGCCCGTAACGTACGGCGGCATGGACTCCAAAACGTCGTATTTGCCAAACAGAACCCCGACGCCGTTCGGCGCGTAAATCTTGTGTCCGGAGAAGGCGAGGAAATCGCAGTCCATCTCCCTCACGTCAATCCTCATGTGCGGAACGCTCTGCGCGCCGTCCACCAAAACCTTTGCGCCGACGGAGCGGGCCATTTTGACGATTTCCTTAATCGGGTTCACCGTGCCGAGCACGTTGGAGGCCTGCGTAATTGCCACGAGTTTTGTCTTTGGGCCTAGAAGCTTCGCGTATCCCTCCATCGAAAGCGTGCCGTCGTCGTTGACCGGTATCACCCTCAGCACGCACCCTTTTTCGTCCCTTAGCATCTGCCACGGAACGGTGTTGGCGTGGTGCTCCATGTTGGAAATTATTATCTCGTCCCCCGCCAAGAGGCGTTTGCCAAAACTGTGCGCGACCAAGTTTATGGACTGCGTCGCCCCGCTTGTGAACACGATCTGCCTGTGGTCGCCGGCGTTGATGAACGCGGCGACCTTTTTGCGGACGTCCTCGAACATCTCCGTGGCCGCCTCGCCCAGCCTGTAGGAGCCGCGCCGGACGGGGGCGTACTGTTCGGACTCGAATTTTACGATTCTGTCAATCACCGCCCTCGGCTTGTGCGTGGTGGCCGCGTTGTCCAGATACACCAGAGGTTTGCCGTCGAGTTCTGTCGCCAGCATGGGGAAATCGCGCCTTACCGCGTCCACGTCGAACGGGGCCGGATTGGTTTTTATCTTTTCCACTTTCTTACTCTCCAAGTTTGTTTAGAAGCAGGCTCTCCGCGTCGGCGGATATCGGCCCGTTCGGCATGGCGTTTAAAACGCCCTTCGCGAAACCCGATATGATGAGCGCCTTCGCCGCCTTTTCCGACAGCCCGCGGCTGACCAGGTAAAAAATCTGCGCCTCGTCAATCCTGCCGACTGTTGCCCCGTGTTTGCACTTAACGTCGTCCGCGCGAATCATAAGGCGCGGCTTCGTGTCGGCCCGCGCCGTCGACGAGAACATAAGGTTGTTCACCAACTGCTCGGACACGGCGAGTTGCGCCCCGGCGTTCACCGTGACCGTGGTGTCCACGCTGGAGACCGACCTGCCGCGTAAAATGTTTTTGTAATGCTCGAAGCTTTTGCAACCCGGCGCGTCGTGCGTGACGCGAACGTAGTTGTGCGACTGCTCGGCCCCGTCGAGAATGGCAAGCGACAAAAGCGACAGCGCGGCGCCCTCGCCCTCCAGCCTGAGGTCGAAGTTGTGCCGCACAAGCCTCCCGCCGGTTGTGGCGCCGACGATTCCGAGCCTGCTGTTTTTTTTCTGCCTCGCGGTGGTTTTTGAAAAATGCCAGGCTGACGCAGGGTCACCCTGAACCGACGAAACGTCCAACTCCGCCCCCTCGCCCAAAACAAGGTCGGTGACGGTGTTCACAAAATACGCCTTTCCCAAACCGCAATACTTGACCGCGATTCGGGCCTTGGCGTCCCCGGGTAAGTTAACAACGATTCGCGGCGAATAGGCCGGAACCTTTCCGGCGCTTCGCGCCTGCGCCGTCGATATGTGCAATACCTGAATGGGGACGCCGATTTGCGCCCCTTCATTTGTCACCTCTATTTTAACACCGCCTGTTAGGAAAAGCGCGTTAATGCTGGCAAAAACGTCGTTTTCCGCATGGACGTCCAAGGCGGGGTTTCCTTCGTCAAGCTCCGTGGCCGACGCGTTTCCGTCGTGCGCGGTCATGTCCGATAGCGCCGCGGAAAAACGCCCGTCCACCAAAACGACCAGGGAGTTTTCACAACCGGCGTATACGAACGGTTTTATCTCATCCTTGGAGGGCATTTTTTCCGGCCCCTCCACGTGCTCGAATTTTTCCGCCAAAAACTCGCGCAGGTTCACGAATGTGAACATCTCGTGTTTTTTTGCAGGAAAGCCCAGGGCGCCGAAACGCGCGGCCCCGGTTTCGTTGATGTGGCGGAACCGCCCCTCGTGCTTGAAGGCGTCGTAACCCTCCAAAAACGCTGATTCCGGGGATCCTGGTTGCGGGCTCATCGGGCTATTTCTTCAGGTAGGAGTCGTAGCCGGTTTCCTCCAACTCCTCGGCAAGCTCGTAACCGCCGGAGCGTACTATCGCGCCGTTGAACAAAACATGGACGAACCTCGGTTTGATGTATTGGAGCAGGCGCGGGTAGTGCGTGATTGCCAGCACCGCGTTTTCGGAGTTCGAGAGTTTGTTCACGCCGTCCGCCACGATTCTAAGTGCGTCTATGTCCAGACCGGAGTCAATCTCGTCCAACACGGCAAGCTGTGGCTCCAGCACCGCCATCTGCAGGATTTCGTTTTTCTTTTTCTCGCCGCCGGAGAATCCCTCGTTGACGGCTCGCTCGCGGAATTTTTGGTCCATGCCGAGCAGTTCCATCTTCGCCGTCAGGATGTCCTCGAAGTCGAGCGGGTCGACCGTTTCCTTCCCCTGTTTTTTTAGCTTAGCGTTGTAGGCCATGCGAAGAAACTCGGCGTTATTCACGCCGGGAATTTCCACCGGGTATTGGTAGGCCAAAAATAACCCCTCCAAGGCGCGCTCCTCCGGCGAAAGGGCCAGCAGGTCTTTTCCGTTCCAGAGCACGGAGCCGGAGAAGACCTTGTAGGCCGGATGGCCGATGAGGATTTTCGAGAGCGTGCTTTTCCCGTGGCCGTTCGGCCCCATTATGGAGTGTATCTCCCCTTTTTTAACCGTGAGGGAAATACCCCTTAATATCTCCGTGCCCTCGACCAGCCCGGCGCGCAAATCTTTTATTTCAAGCATTGTTACCCCTAAAATAACGGCAATAGCCGCGCGTTCAAATGACAAAGGTCATGATACACGAAAAAATGTACCCACACCCCCTGAAAAACTTTATGGCATTTAAGACATCATGCTAATAAGGGATGCTTGGGCGATGGCGTGACGGCGGATATCTTCTATGCGTATTGAAGCTTGCCCTTGGGTTTTGGAACGGGACGCTTAATGGCTTTGGCGGTTTTAATCCATTCCGCAATTACCGTTTGGGAATTGCGCAACGCCTCTTCCTGCGTCGGCCCGTCCGCCATGCATCCCGGCAATTCAGGCACCTCGGCCAGAAAAGCCGAGTCTTCCTCGCTCCAATAAATTATCACTTCATATTTGTACATTAATCCTCCTGATGTAGCTTGTACTTCATGATTATACCGCGGACTTGCTTTACCTGGTAAGGTTTCGCCTTTCCGTTGCCCAAGGGTTGCAAGTTAATTATTTCCTCTATCCCGGATTTGAAAAAAATATGATGGCTACCCTTGATTCTTTCATTAAAACCGAAATCAACAATGACTTTCCTTAAGTCAAGAAACCGTATGTTGTTGTCCGAAAGCCCGGATAAAATGAACTCAAGCACGCTTTTCTTCATGCCGACTAGTCAAACCTTTAGTGACCCGAGGGGGAGAGGCCCTTGTAGGCCTTGAGCGTGTTGTACATCAACATCGCAATCGTCATCGGGCCGACGCCGCCGGGAACGGGCGAAATAAAACCCGCCACTTTTTTGACCCCCTCGAAATCCACGTCGCCGACCACTCCCTTCGCCGTGCGGTTAACGCCGACGTCTATGACCACCGCGCCCGGCTTCACCATCTCGGCGGTTACGAACTCCGGCTTTCCGATGGCGGCTATGATGATGTCCGCCCTGCTCGTGATGTCGTTTAAGTGGCGCGTCTTCGAGTGACAAATAGTCACGGTGCAACTTTCGTGCAGTAAAAGCGTGGCGGTCGGCTTGCCGACGATGTTGCTTCTGCCGAGCACAACCACTTTTTTACCGGACAACTCCTGTCCGGAGCGTTTTAACATCTCCAGTATTCCGGCGGGGGTGCACGGGCGAAGCCCCGTCGAATTCGCGACGAGCCGCCCCACGTTCACCGGGTGGAACCCGTCCACGTCCTTCAGCGGGTTGATGTGCTCCAGGATGTGCGGCTCGTGGATATGTTTCGGAAGGGGGAGCTGGACGAGTATCCCGTCTATGTCGTTGTCGTTGTTCAGCGCGGTGACGAGCTCCATAAGGTTTTTTTCGCTTGTGGCGGCGTCCAAGAGGTGCTCGACGGACTTGATGCCGAGCGCATGGCACGCCTTGCGCTTGTTGTTCACGTATATCTGCGAGGCGGGGTCTTTGCCGACCAGCACCACGGCAAGCGCGGGGGGCCTGCTTCCGCCGGAGGTTATTTTGTCCACCTCAATCTTAATTTCGTTTTTTAGCTCCTGCGCGGTCGCCTTTCCGTCGATAATTTTTGCGCTCATTTTTTTCGCCCCTTCCCCGTTCGTTTCTTGAAAAATTCCGGAAAGTTTTTAACCCTCCTCCATGTTTTGCATCTTTCGGCGCGCACTATGCCCTCAATCTCCCTCGCGGCGACCTCTATTTTGTCGTTCACGACCAGATAGTCGAACTTTACGCTGGCGGCCATCTCCCTCTTTGCCTCGATTATCCTTTGCCTTATGGATTCGACCACCTCCGTCCCGCGCCTTCCGAGCCTCTCCTCCAGATGCGCCATCGTCGGCGGAATGATGAATATCAACGCCGTCTCCTTAAAACGCCTCCGCAACGCCAAGGCCCCCTCCACGTTAATCACAAGAAGAAGGTCGCTTCCGCCCTTGATGATGTTGTCTACGGTTTCGTACGACGTGCCGTAATATTCGTTGTGAACTCTAACCCATTCCACAAACATTTTTTTCTTGATCATGGTTTCGAAGCGTTTCTTGTCCACGAAGAAATAAGATTTCCCCTCCGTCTCCCCCGGCCTTTTAAGACGGGTTGTGTGTGAAACGGACTGCTTGATTCCCCCCACGTTTTGCGTTGTCATGCCGGCAAGGGTTGTTTTCCCCGCGCCTGACGGGGCGGAGATGACGAACAGCACGCCGGCCGCGCCGTGGTTTTTATCCGTCGCGCCCTCGTTATTCGACATTGGCGGTCTGCTCGCGAATTTTTTCCAAGTTGCTTTTTATCTCCACCACTTCCCTGCTTATCTCGTACAGCACGCTTTTGGAGCCTATGGTGTTCGCCTCGCGGTTCATCTCCTGCGTTATGAACTCCATTTTTCTCCCCGCCGGCGCGCCGGAGGACATAAGCTCGCGCATTTGTTTCAGATGGCAGTCCAGCCTCACCAACTCCTCCGAAATGTCGGATCTCTCCGCGAGCACCGCCGCCTCTATCAACGCCCTTTCTTTTTCGACCTCGACCCCGGCGATTTCGGCAATTTTTTTTCTGTACTTTTCGACGATTTCCGTCTCCTGCCCCTTTCGCGCCGCAAAAATCGCCTTCGCGCTTTTCTCAATCGCCTCCAACCTGGCGTGAACGTCCTTCTTCAACTCCGCCCCCTCGGACTCCCGCATTACGACAAGCCCGGCAAACGCGGACTCCAGCACCGGTTTCAAGACGGCCCAGCGGTCCTCGATGGTCGCGGCGTCCTCCTCGTACTTAAAGATGTCCTTTAGGGAGAGAATGGAGGACATGTCCGGCGAGCCGCCGACGCCGAACTTTTTTCCAAGGGTTTCCGAGGCGGCGAGGAACTGCTTAACCAAACCCTCGTCCAGGGAGAGCTTTTTTTTCGCGTTGCCATTATCGCCCAGCGTTATGGTCACCTCGACGTACCCGCGCGAGATTTTTTGCTCGAGGAGTTTTTTTATCCTTCGCTCCAACTCCAAATCCTTGGCCGGCATGCGAAGGTTTATTTCCATAAACCTGTGGTTGACGGAGCGCGTCTCCACCACGCATTTTTTGCCGCCGTTTTCGGATTCGGCCCTTGCGAAGCCGGTCATGCTCTGCATTAAGCGCCTGCCTTCGCCGTTTTCACGGGGCCGAAACGGGGATTGACACAATTATTTGCCATACTGCGGGTAGTATAACCCTTCGGTTGCGCTTAAAAAAACGAAAAAACCGCGCCACGGGGGAAGCCGCGGAGGCGGGCTAAACGCCCGCTGGCTCCGCCGTCGCGGCGTCGAGCGGAAGTTTTATCAAAAACGTCGTGCCGGTTTCGTTGGAACTTTCCACCTTTATGCATCCGCCGTGCTTTTTCACGAAAAAATTGGCGTTGTAAAGTCCGAGGCCAAAGCCACCCTGCACCCTTTCGGAGGCGGTCACGCCGCGCTCGAACCGGTTGAAAATTCTTTTTTGCTCGCCGGGGGGTATGCCGCGCCCGGTGTCGGAAACCCGTATGTCCACCTTGCCGTCCGCCTCGGACAGTGAAATATTGACGCGTCCGCCGGAAGGCGTAAATTTCAGCGCGTTGGAAAGCAGGTTGTTTAGGACGTGATAGTGGATTCTCCTCATGTCCCACCTTACCGGCGGAATTACCCCGCTTGTCTCGACGGACATGGCGATTTTTTTCGAGTCCGCCTCGAAGTCAAACGTCCGGACCGCCCTTTTTATCTCGTCCTCCAGGTCGGGAATCCAGTCGGTCTCAACCACTTCGTTTCCGGCCTCCAGTTTCGCCATCGAGAGGATGTCCTCGATCAGTTTTTGCATTCCCTTTCCGGCGTTTGACACGCGGTTGAGAAGCTCGGCCCAAACGGGGTCGTGCGGCTTGTTTTTCATGTCGTTGACTATGAACTGCGCCGCGCCGATGATCGCCACCATCGGCGACTTTAGGTCGTGGCTGACCATTGAAAGAATCTCGTTGTGCTTCTTGACCAACGCCTCTTCGTGGGCCGTCATTTGAATAATTCCTTAAACATTATCATGGTGAACTCTATCTCATTCCTTGGGGGTTTTATATTAGGTTTTGGTTAAATTTTACCCGCCCGGCCCTGTCGTTCGACAAGACCGGACGGGTTTTTTTGGGGGGAGTGGGTCAGTCAGCTTTACTTCTTCGCGTCCTCGAACTCGGCGTCTACCACGTTTCCTTTGTCGCCGCCCGGCGCCTCGCCGCCCGCTCCGCCCTGCGGAGGGGTGCCTGCGCCGCCTTGGGCGGAGGCCTGCTGGTAAATCGCCTCGGCCATCTTATGGGAGGCCTTTCGCAATTCCTCGGCTGTCGCTTTTATCTCGTCCACGTTGGTTCCCTCCATCGCCTTTTTACACTTGGCGAGGGCTTCCTCGACCTGCTTGGCGACTTCGCCCCCGACTTTCTCCTTGTTCTCCGTAAGTGTTTTCTCGGTTTGATAGACAAGGTTGTCGGCCGTGTTTTTTGCGTCAACCGCCTCGCGTTTTTTGCGGTCGTCCTCGGCGTTCGCCTCGGCTTCCTTGACCATCTTCTTGATTTCTTCCTCGTTGATGCCGGAGCTGGCGGTCACGGTTATCTTCTGCTCCTTGCCGGTGCCTTTGTCCTTTGCCGTTACATGGACTATTCCGTTGGCGTCTATGTCGAAAGCGACCTCTATCTGCGGGATTCCCCTGGGCGCGGAGGGTATGCCGTCCAGATGAAACTTGCCGAGGGTGCGGTTGTCCCGCGCCATCTCGCGCTCCCCTTGGAGCACGTGGATTTCGACCGACGTCTGCCCGTCCGCGGCGGTGGAAAAGACCTCGCCTTTTCTAGTGGGAATCGTCGTGTTGCGCTCGATGAGCTTCGTCATGACCCCGCCCAAAGTTTCTATGCCGAGGGACAACGGGGTGACGTCCAAAAGAAGGATGTCCTTCACGTCGCCCGCCAAAACTCCCGCTTGGACGGCGGCGCCGAGCGCCACGACCTCGTCCGGGTTGACGCCCTTGTGGGGCTCTTTTCCGCCGAAGTATCCTTTTACGATTTCGTTGACCTTCGGAACGCGGGTGGAGCCGCCGACCATAACGGCCTCTTGTATGTCGTCCGGCTTTAGGCCGGAGTCGCTCATGGCCTGTTTTAGCGGGCCGAGCGTCCTTTGCAGATAGTCGTCTATCATCTGTTCGAACTTGGAGCGTGTGAGCTTTAGGTTCATGTGCTTCGGCCCGGTGGCGTCCGCAGTGATGAACGGGAGGTTTATGTCGGTCTCGACAACCGATGAAAGCTCCATTTTCGCCTTTTCAGCCGCCTCTTTTAGACGCTGGAGGGCCATCGCGTCCTTGGTAAGGTCTATCCCCTGCTCCTTTTTAAATTCCGTCGCCAGCCAGTCAATTATCCGCTGGTCAAAGTTATCGCCGCCCAGATGCGTGTCGCCGTTGGTCGCCTTGACCTCCACGACGTTGTCCCCGACCTCCAGCACGGAGATGTCGAACGTTCCGCCGCCAAGGTCGTAAACGGCTATCATGTGGTCGCGCGACTTGTCCAGCCCGTACGCCAGCGCGGCGGCCGTCGGCTCGTTGATTATTCTTTTTACCTCAAGGCCCGCGATTCGTCCCGCGTCCTTTGTCGCCTGCCTTTGCGCGTCGTTAAAATACGCCGGGACGGTGATTACCGCCTCCGTTACTTTTTCGCCGAGGTATATCTCGGCCGATTTTTTCAGTTTGCCGAGAATCATGGCGGAAATCTCCGGCGGGCTGTACTGCTTCCCGGAGGCGACGATTCGTACGTCTTGGTTCGGCCCCTCGACCACTTTGTAAGGGACCATCTTCATCTCTTCCTGCACCTCGGAGAATTTTCGCCCCATAAACCGCTTTATGGAATAAACCGTGTTGGTTGGGTTTGTTATGGCCTGCCGTTTGGCGACTTGGCCGACAAGCACCTCGCCGTCCTTCGCAAAAGCGACGATAGAGGGAGTGAGCCGTGAACCCTCTTCATTTACAATGACTTTCGGCTGTCCGCCTTCCATAATGGCAACCACCGAGTTGGTTGTGCCAAGGTCAATTCCAATAATTTTTCCCATTAATCCTCCAATTTCTTAAATGCTAGTGTCTTTCTCATGGTTGATAAATAAGACCGCCTAGGCTGTTCGTCAAGGTTTTGCAAAAATTCCCCCGATTATTTCTCCCGAGGCGCCCGATAGAAAAATGCCGAAAGGGGTTAGTCGCCAAAGCCCCCGCTGTGGCATATCCCGCACGAGGCCGAACCGAACTGTATTTGGTGCCCCCCTTTGCTGAATGAAATAGCCCAGTTCGTGTATCCCCCCGCCGCGGCGCCGGTGTGACACAGGGAGCAGTCGTTGCCGGAATAATGCCCGGTGTGGCACCCGGATATGTTGCATCCGCTCGTGACCTTGCGGTGCTGGCCGGCCCATTTGCCGTTTGAGTAATGGTGGCACGGCTCGCACGCCGTGGCGGACGTCACGGCCGGGTGGGAGGACGGAAGCGTTTCGTTTGCCAGAGTGTGGCAGTTTAGGCAGGTTCCCTTAACGTTGCCGTGCCATGTTTTGTGCGTCACGCGGACGATGGGGCTGGTGACGGAGGACCACCTCCATCCGATAATTGTGGAAAGCGACGCGCCGGAGGCTGAATGGTGGCAGGCGTTGCAATGAGTCCCGGATTTCAACGCGACGTGATCCACGCTTGTCGTCACCGCGCTATATCTAGAAAACGGATGACATCGGGCGCATATTTGGTCGCGTTGTATCGCGGTCTGCAAACCGGTGGTCGAATCCACCGGATTGTGGCAATCGGCGCACGTATAAGAAGCGTGGGAACCCAATAGATATTCGCTGTGGTTGACGGACGACAAAGCCGCCGAAGTGGTGACGGTATTCACCCCCACCCCGACCCAATCCTTAAGGACAATCCCAACACTACCCGACGTTGGTGACTGAAGGTTCGGTTTTGACTCCCCCTCCCCGCACCCCGCAAAGAAAAGTAACGCAGAAATCGTTGCAAAAACCGGCGACAGCCTCGCCATGCGATTATTCCAATTAAGTGTGTTGACCCTTTTCATAATGCCCGCTCCAAATGAGCAATTTAAATGCCAAAGGCCATTTCTTAACTTATTGAAATTTTTGACTTAATAACTTCAGATTTCAAGCAAAATCGACGAAATGCGTTGGAATCGTAACACTCGCGCCACAAAAACACCGCACCAGTAATTCTAGGGGAGTGGGAATGTCGCTACCAATGACCCCACGTTTTACGATGTGGCAAAACTGTAGTGGGCCAGTTTGAATTGTGAATAAGTCAAAAAGTGTATTTTCCTTAACTTGTGTCTTATAACGGGAGCATGAAAAAGCGATTAGAATGTCCGAGCGACCCAGTACAGCTTGCCAAACTGGTATGGGACAATGGACAAGAAGTCTATCGTCCTATGATCTCACGCTTCCCTTGAAGCTCTTTCCCCTGTTTTGATTTTCCCCAAATATATACACCCGCAAGCGTCCCCAAGGCCGTAATGCTGGCGGCTAGCCCATATACATCTTTTCCATCGTGGATAAGCCAAATCCCGCCTCCAACGCCAACCAGCCCCAAAACAAATGCAGAAAGAAGGCCAAGATACGCTAGCCAAATACCCGACCCGATGACATCCCTCTCCAACTTCATGCGATGGGTTCCCTATTCTTCCCATCTGCTTATGATACGTTCGGCGAACCCAGGAACAATCGCATTATACCGGGCGAGTTGCTCGGGAGGTGGGATAGGGCCAACAGTAAGTTTGTGTTGGGTGATACTTACGGAATGGCTCTTACGTTTGCTCACGCCAACTTAAGAGATTTTGCGGCTATTTTCGCCTCTTCACTCTTCATAACCAAGCGAAGGTCGTCGCCAATGGCCTTAAAGTCATTATAAAAAGCCAGTGCATCAGCTTCAGAGGGGGTTTTGCTTGCGTTATAAGCGTTAAACGTAGAGCCCAAATCCAATGCCCGAACCATCCCCATAAAAAATCCCGGGGTGGCGAATAAAAAATCCGTCATATGTGTTCTCTCTATAAAATGAATTACTTCGCTGACTTCTTACTGGAGACTACCAAAACCGTGATTTTTTGTCAAATGGATTTTCCTTTATGTGGCTTCTTGACAACTCCAGAAAGAAAAGCGAAAATTCACATTCTTAACTTCTGCTCCTATGCCACAATCCATCATGTCTACTTTATACACCGCATCTGCATGGAGGGCCTTTGCGTCTTTGACTTTATTGACCTTTTTTGCATCTTTGGCGTTTTTTGTGCTTTTTGCAATAATTGGACAAATTGCTATGAACTGACCCGGCTAAACTACCCTGTATACACGGGCACCGGGTATGTAATAAAATCGGGCGCCACGAAATAAAAGAGTAGGAGAAAAAGATGGCGCAAAAAAAACAGGGCGGCCTGCTGGAATTGACGATAAATTTTCTTACCATCGCCGGTCTTGCCGGGTCGGCCGTCATTTTGGTCGAAAGCTGGCTACAGCTGACCGGCAAACCGTACGGCATCGTTAAGTGGCTGAACGAGGCGGGGATGACGACATACAAGGTCGCCAAAGAGCCAAACAAGGGGATTTGGCACCTCACCGGCTGGCTCGGTTCCGCCTGTTTTGTTATAATGATGCTCTACTCCTTTAGAAAGCGCTTTAAGTTTATGGTGGACGCCGGGCCGATAAGGTTGTGGCTGGACGTTCATATTTTTTTGGGAATCGTCGGCACCGTGCTGATTACCGTGCACAGCACCTACAAATTCGGCGGCATCGTCTCCCTCAGCTACTGGTCGGCGGTGCTGGTGGCGCTTAGCGGCATATTGGGCCGCTATCTTTACGTGAAGATTCCCAGAAGCGTCACGGGAAACGAACTGATGATGGGAGATTTGGACGAGTCTATGGAGACTATTAACGCCCAGATAAACAAATACGAGTCGGGGCCGCGCGTATCGTCGCATTTCGACGGCATTTCGACGGAGCCGCCCGACGAGGAAAGCGGCGCCCTTGCCTCGCTCTTCGCGATGGCGAAGGCCGATTTGGAAAACATGGGCGCCCTGTGGCGGGTGCGGGCCGAGTTGAAGGGCGACGTCTCCATGCCCGCCCACGTGAAGCACAGGCTCTACTGGTTGATAAAGGAGAAACGAAGGCTGGTCCGTTCGCGGATGTTTTTGGACGTGTCGCACAAACTGCTCCACCACTGGCACGTCTTCCATAAACCGTTTGCCGTAATCATGTTCATCGTGATGTTTTTGCACATAGGGGTCTTTTACCTGTTCAAGGTTTGAAATGGATTTTTTAACGTCGCTGTTAATGGAAAACGCCACGTTTGTGGTGGGGGCGTTCATCGTGGCCGTCGTGCTCGTTCCTTATCTGATGTCGCAAAAAAAGAAGTCGAAAAAGGTGAGGGTCAAGATATCCGAGGCGCAAAAATTCGGGCTTTACGAGCCGGCGACGATTCACCCGAAGGTTAACAAGGCCATATGCATAGGCTCCGGGGCCTGCATCACCGCCTGCCCCGAGCAGGAGATTTTGGGCAAGGTAAACAACCAGGCCGAGCCCATATACGCCTCGAGGTGCGTGGGGCACGGGGCCTGCGCCAGGGCGTGCCCGGTCGGAGCCATCGAGCTTGTGTTCGGAACGGAAAAGCGCGGCGTAGACCTGCCGCAGGTTTTTCCAAACTTCGAGTCCAACGTAAAAAGACTTTTTATCGCCGGGGAATTGGGTGGAATGGGCCTTAT
Organism: Nitrospinota bacterium; assembly: GCA_016200345.1. Classification (GTDB taxonomy): domain Bacteria; phylum Nitrospinota_A; class UBA7883; order JACRGQ01; family JACRGQ01; genus JACQEX01. Next base: position 58,134 of record JACQEX010000072.1, on the reverse strand, counting down.
AAAAAACGCCATCCTTCAGGGAAAGGAGGCGGTGGATTATAGTTTCGAGGATTTTAGGGGTGCGCCGTATAACAGACCGGCGGACATGGTGGACTTGGTGGTTGTCGGCGCCGGCCCGGCGGGGATGTCCGCCGCCCTACAGGCGAAATTTTTAAAGATGAAGTTCTTGTTGCTGGACCAGGAGGAATCCTTCGGCGGCGCCATACTCTCCTACCCGCGCGCAAAGGTGGTCATGACCCGGCCAGCGGACGTTCCGATGTACGGCAAAATAAAAGTCGGCACGCTTAGCAAAGAGGAGCTTGTGGCGCTTTGGAAAAACATCGTCGAGAAAACGGGGCTGGAGATAAACACCGGCGAAAAGGCCCTCTCCATCGAAAACACGGGAGAGGCGTTTAATGTTAAGACCTCGAATAGAAACATCAGCACAAGGTATGTTCTGCTGACCACGGGACGAAGGGGCACGCCTAGAAAACTCGGCGTTCCGGGGGAGCAACTTCCAAAGGTGATGTACAGGCTATTGGAGCCGGAACACCACGAAAACCAAAAAATTTTGGTAGTCGGCGGCGGCGACAGCGCTGTGGAGGCCGCGGTCGCCTTTTCGTGCCAGAAAGGGACAAATGTGTCGCTTTCGTATCGCGGTCCGGCGTTCGGAAGAATCAAGGCGGACAATCAAAAAAGGCTGGACAACCTTGTCGCGGGTAAAAAAGTGGCCCTCATGATGGAGTCCAACGTGAAGGAGATAAAGACCGACTCCGTGACAATCGAGCAAAAGGGGAACGTGCGCGAATATCCGAACGACTCCGTCTTTGTGTTTGCGGGCGGCAACCTTCCGAACGAATTTCTTCGCGCCTGCGGAGTCAGCATGGACACGCACCACGGCGAATCCAGACCCCGATAGGGTTCCTTTCACTCTCTTTCCCGTTGAGTTATTCCCCGCAACCTGATAATTTTAGACGGACGTGGTGCGACCGAAAAAATTGTCCTTAGGGGATTGGAGCTATGTTTAAATCCGACGCCGAGCTGAGTAGAAACCAAAAGTTGCGAAGGGCGCTTTACACGACCCTGCGCAACGAGCTGGATTTCTCGCTCATTGACTACGGCGTGAACGACTCCTATAAGAATTTTCTCGACGCGAAGGCCGACTACAAGTTCGTCGAAAAAAGGGAGCTAAAGCCGCGCGGCAAGGTCACGGAGACCGAGAACGACCTCATCAACGGCTTCATAGTTATTTTTACCGAGGACGAGGTGCGCGCCGACCTGAAAAAATACATCCGATATTTCGACAACAACAAGGTCACCAAGGAAAACCTGCCCGAGATAGTCCTTTCAAGCGCGCGCGTGGCCCCGCAACTTTTGAAGGTGCAAAAATATTACGAGCACGAAAAATTCCACGACCTTTTGAAAAGCCTCCTCCCCGTGGACTACGCCCTGCTCATACAGCAGGACGCCTCCGCCCGAAAAAGGGTGCGCTACCACCTCTCGCATTTTCACGTGCGCATAGACTGGCTGATTGACTTCGCCGCGGAGTCGCTGGGGAAACAACTTCGCTACATATCGAAGGACCTTTACGAAAAGGGGGACAAATACGCCGAGACGCTGGTGGAGAAACTTTTCGAGTACTACAGCTTCCACCACACCGTATCGGGCAGGCGGACGGCCGCCATGGTCGCCTATCAGCTTCTCAGCATGGGGGACTCGCTGGCGACCGTGTACGTGAACAGCTCCGAGTCGCGCACGTTCTCAAAAATCACGCGGGACAACGTCGCCAAGCACTGCCTGGTTAAAATTCCGTCGGAGCACGTCGAGATGATAGAAAAGGACGGGCTGATGACCGCGAGGGAATTTAGGGACAACTACCTGGTGCACCGGGCCGACGACTACGGCGTGGCGGTTTTTCAGGTGGTGTACGAAAGGAACGAGCACTCCACGCCTCCGCCGGACGGAAAGCTTCGCGAGCTTTTGCCCGACGTCCAATGGCTGAGGGTGGCGAACCAGTTTCTAATCCCCAAGTCCGGCTCGGCCAATTACCGTCCGATAAGCTACTCCATAATCTACGACCAACAGGACCCGTTCAGCGATTGATGCGGGTTGGCGATTTTTTGCTCTCACACTAACGGAAAAACTGAAGGAGGTGATTGACAGTGGCAAAGGGAATGGACAAGAGAAGGGAAAAAAAGAAACCGAAGAAGGACAAGAAAAAATAGACTCCATGCGACGGGGCGTGTAGCGTTGTTGCGAAAGCCCCCTTTTTTTCGGAAGCGCGGTTAAAAACGGTAGGTGAGGTTGGCAAAAACCGTCGTGGTCTGGTATTGGTCGTTGTATTTCGACAGATACACGGAGTCGACGCTTACAAACTTCTGGGTGGAGGTCTCCACCGAGCAGTTGAACATCCAAGATTTTGAGGCGGTGTAGTCGGCCGAGGCGGTGTAAATAATCTGCGTCATGCCGTTCGAGGTCTGGTTTTGCTGGTTTTCAGAGTATGCCGCGCCCAACTCGGCCGTGGCCTTTTCGTTGAACTGCGCCCCGACCGCAAGCGCCCCCTGCCATGAAACGGCGGTGAAATAATTTATGTTGCGATACGAGACGTTGTAGTAAAAAATCTCCATCAAGTCGTTCTCCTTCAGCCCCACCATCAGCAGGGAGGCAGACAGGCCGTCGCTGTCCCTTATGCGATAGTCATAGTCGGCGTACACCTTCACGGTCGGAACCAACGCGACGTCGGTGAAAACGCGCGCCGATTTTTGCAACGCCATGTCAAGCCCGTAGTTCATCGTTTCCGACGCCTGGTACCAGACGGCGCGGTATTGGTTGTACGTTAGGTTTAAGTTGGCGCGCCACCCGCTTCGGTAGTTGGCGTTGACCAAAAGGTTGGTGAAATCATATCCGCTGGTGTTGCCGGCGTTGTGGTCGAGCCTTGCGGAGCCGTTCACGTCAAATTCGTCCGTCGGGGCCAGGTAGGTCGAGCCGTAAATATACGCCTGGTCCTCGTTGCCGTTGTACAGGCTTTCCGCGTAACCAAGCGTGACCCCGGCCTCCTTTTTTTTGTAATACCCAAAGCCGCCAAAAGTTAGGAAGCCGGAGGAAAAATAATCCATGTACGGATCCGGCATCGTGCCGCCGAAAACGCCGAGACCGGCGGCGTCGGACGAGTGCATGTCAAATAGCGCGCCGTCCAGCCTCGCCCCCACAAGGTCGTCTATCGCCTGCCTGCCGATGACCACGTCGGTGTCTTGAAACAGTTTCTCCATTTTTACGTTCGCGTAATTAATCCTTGTCGGCGGGGTCTGGCTGTTGTAAACGTTGGAGGACGCGCCCGTGTAGGCGCCGTCGAAATGCGCGCTGTTCTCCTTGTTGCCGTAAATATCGGTTGCGTCCAGCCTTAGCTTGCTCCACGTGTAGGAGTAGTTTTGTTTTGCGGAGTCGTCGGTAACGTACAAGACCGACTCCGAAACACGCCCCTTAAGGTTCATCGCAAAGCCCTCGACAGGCAACAACACCAGCGCCGCCGCGCACAAGACCTTCGCGATACCAGGCCTCTCAACGCCCATGTTTCACCCCCGGCTTGCAGGACGGAAGGCTGGACGAGACGGAGGTAAAATTCGACGTGTTGTGGCACAAATCGCACGACGTCGGACAGGTCCCGGTGGAGTGCGCCCCCGACGCCGGGTGCGGCGGGGTGTGACAAACGGAGCATTGCGACTGCACGGACGCGGCCCATTTTAGGTTGGCCGTCGTCGGCGGGTTGGAGGTGTGGCACGACGTGCAGGTGTACTGAATCACCTTGTGATAGCCGGTAAACGTCATAGTCTTGTGGAAAAACGAGGCCGGATTCCATCCGTAAACCTTGTGGCAGAGGACGCAGTTCGTGGAGCCCTGCCCGGCGTGGAACGCGGACCGCGTAAATTCTTTTTGGTGGCATCGGTAGCAGTCCGTGGAAAGGCTCCTGTACGCCCTGTTTTTGTGGCACTGCTCGCACGAGGCCGCCCTGTGCCCCCCCTCCAGCCTGAAGCCGGTGAAGCCGTGGTTGAATTTTTCCGCGTACCAGTTTTTGGCCGTGTGGCATTGCGAGCACTGGGCCGGCCCGAATTGGTTCAGATGCGGGTCGGTGTGGCATTTTGTGCACTCCGGCCCGAGGCCGGCGAAAACGCCCTTCGTCTTGTGGCACTCGGTGCAGGCAATCTGCTTGTGCGCCCATTGGAGCTTGAACCCCGTTACGTCGTGGAAGAAATTATTCGGCTCCCAGTTTTGGGCGGTGTGGCACGAGACGCACTTGTCCCCCATTTTACCGCCGTGGGCCTTGTCGTCGTCTTTCTTGTGGCAGTTTATGCACTCCATCGCCAGAGGACGCCAAACTTTGTTGGCGTGACACTTGTCGCATTTTGCCGGGATATGTTTTCCTTCCAAGGGGAAGCGCGACTGAGTCTTGTGGTTGAAGGTAAGCTCCTTCCAATCCCTCTCGTTGTGGCACTGCTCGCATTTTTTATCCGTGAACTGTTCGCCGTGCGGATTTTTGTGGCAGGCCACCTCGGAGCAGGAGGAGTAGTTTATCGGCTTGTATACAGCCGTCCCGACGGGGCCGGTCGGATGACATTTTTCGCAGGGCGTTTTCTCGTGCTTGCCCAAAAGTTTGAACCCGGCGTACTTCGGGTCGTCGTGTTTGAAAAGCGTCGGCTTCCATCCCTGCTCGTTGTGGCAGGAGTCGCACGTTTGCCGCTTGAACTGAGGGCCGTGGACGTTCCCGCGCTCCTTCACGTCGTGGCAACCGCCCCAGTCGCACGTGGTGCTGACTATCGGCCTGTATTTGACCACCTTCGTGTCCGCGTCGGCTCTGTGACATTTTTCGCACGGAGTTTTCTCGTGCTTCCCGACAAGCCGGAAGATTTGGAATCTATCGTCGGAATGCTTGAAAAGGGTCGGCTTCCACCCCTGCTCGTTGTGGCAGGTCTCGCACCGCAGACCCTTGAACTGCGAACCATGTACGCCCCCCCGCTCCTTCACGTCGTGGCATCCCCTCGCGTCGCACGAGGAACTGTTTAATGGCTTGTACAACGCCGCTTTGGTGAGCGAATCGGGAACGTGGCACTTGGAGCACTCCGTCTTTTCATGTTTGCCCAAAAGTTTAAAGCCCGCGTACCGCTCGTCGTTGTGCCTGAACACGGTCGGTTTCCATCCCTGCTCGTTGTGGCATGCGTCGCACTTCTGCCCCTTGAACTGAAGCCCGTGGATGTTCCCGCGCTCCTTCACGTCGTGGCACCCTTTTACGTCGCAAGACGTGGTTACAATGGGCTTGAAGAGAGCGACCTTCGTGATGGGATCGGGCCTGTGGCATTTTACGCACGCGGTCTGCGCGTGTTTGCCGGCCAGTTTGAAACCAACGTAAGCCTGGGCCTCGTGCTTGAACAACGACGGCTTGAACCCCGCGACGTTGTGGCACGCGTCGCAGGTTTTGCCGACGAACTGTTTTTCGTGCACGTTGCCAAATTTGCCGACGTCGTGGCATCCCGGCGCGTCGCAGACGTCGAACCGGGCCAGTTTGAAAGAGCCGGTCTTCTTCGAGTCAACATGGCATTTTTCGCACGCGACCTGCAAATGTTTTTCGACAAGCGGATACCTTGTCTTTGAGTGATCCATCAAAATGTCCTTCCACCCGGCGGTCTTGTGGCATTTTTCACAGGCCGGGCCGAGCTTGCCCTTGTGCTTGTCGTCCTTCAAATGGCAGGTGACGCACTTCTCTTTTTCAGGCACGAGGAATATTGCCTTGACGGGATGGCATTTTAGGCACGGGACTTTTTCGTGTTTGCCGTCAAGCGGGTAGGGCTTGTTGTGGTCGAACCTGACGTATTTCCACTTCCACCCCTCGGTGTTGTGGCACGTGTCGCAGGCGGCCTCCTTGAACTCCCCTTTATGGACGTCCTCGTGGCACGATTTGCACGCGGTTTGCGCGCCGAGGTAGCTCTGAGCCCCTCCCTTTGTTTTTGTCTTGTGGCATTTTTCGCAGGCGGTCTGCGAGTGTTTGCCCGTGAGGTTGTACCCGGCCTTGGAGTGGTCGAATTTTTTCGGGCTCCAATCCACCAGCGAGAACGATTTCCCCTTGTGGTCGGTGTGGCACTCTATGCACTTTTGCGACGATACGGAGGCGTGGTACCCGATTTTGGAGTCAATGGCGGAGGAGACGTCCTTGTGGCATTCCAGACAGGCCGAGTTGGTTATTCCGCTCCCCCTTATGTGGCACTTGGTGCAGTTTGATATTCCGTCCGCCTCCTTATGGAGGGAGGAAAGCTCGCCCGGAGTTATCAGGCTTCCAAAATCGGCGGCAAGGGCCGGGGACGCAAAAACAAGCGGAAACAAAAGTAGAAACAGCCATAGACGCGGCGCCGACGCAACCTTATGCGCCCCCCCCTTACGAACCGTCATTTTAAATCTCTGCCAATATTGTTTTTCAATCAATCCCTCGCGCCCGACCAGGAAGAATAGTTTACGGAGTGGCAACTTACGCAGTCGCTTGAGTTGTGGTGGTATTGGTGGCAGGCGTTGCAACCGTTGCTTACGGATTCATGACCCGCGCCAAGCCAGTTCGCAAAGCTACCCGACACCGACGCCTGGTGGCAGTTGGCGCAATCTATGCTCCCGAACGACTGCCCGGACGTGATGGTTCTGCTGGAGACGGTGGAGTGGGCGTGGGTGGCGTGACAACCGGACTGGTTGCACCCGCTCGACACCAAGATGTGCCTGCCGCCCCATTTGCCGTTCAAATAATAGTGGCAAGACTCGCAGGCGGTGGAGGAGTTTACGGAGGGATGCGCGGACGGAAGCGTTATGCTTGCAAACGGATGGCATTTTAGGCAGACCCCTTTTAAAATGCCGTGCCACTGCGCGTGGTTAATTCTAGTCTTCAACGTCGGCGACACTATCGTCGTGTCGGTTATGGTCGGCCATCGCCACCCCTGGCCCGCGCCGGAACCGTTGTTGGAGTAGTGGCAGGCGTTGCAATGCGTGCCGGTGGACAGAGTGACGTGGTTGGCATTTGTGGTTACCGTCGAGAGGTCGACCGCCGTGCCGGTGATTGAGGAGCCTAGTGCGTTTAACGGGTGGCAGTTGACGCAGATGGATTCCCTCGCCACCCCGGAGGCATGGCAGTTTACACAACTAAGCGTGGCGTGGCTGTCCACCATGTACTGGGCGTGTGGCAGACCGCCGACGCCCGTTATGGTGTCGGATTTTGTGCTGACGCCCAGGCCGGCCCAAGTCCCGCTACCGGATGACGCACTTGGGGTGGCGGAGCCGGAACAGCCTGTGGATGAAATCATAATGGTGGCCAAAAGTGAAATGACCACCCAAAATTTGTTTCTTCCATTACAACCCCTCATCATCTGGTCGTCTCCAAGAAGCAATTATGGTGCCAAAAATTATTTTTAATAGGCGCCACGAATACGCCTCATCTACATTTTCCCCGAGGTTTTATGGGTTCGAAGTGGCCTTCCGGCAACGGAACTTTTCGGAGCCTCATTTTTTATAAAACTTGCCGAGATCCACGTCCATCTTTATCGAGACCTTGTTCCCCTTTTTGTCCGAATAAAAAAGCTCCTTGTGCTCCACGGCGTATTTAAACACGTCCAGCGTCACCTTCACGTCCTGTATGCAATAGTCGCGCACCAAGTCCATCTTTCCCTGTTTAACCCACTCAAGCGACTGAAGGCCGTCGCCGCTTTTCCCCACGCCGAGCGTGAACTGCGCCACGTTGTCCAGCTTGACGCGGAAGCCGATTTTTTTCTCAATCTCCTCCATCACGTCAAAGGTGGGGAGGGTTTTATGCAGTGGCTCCTTTGTGTAGCCGCCAAGGACGGCGTAGTCGAAGTTTCTGGAGTTATAACCGACGACGAGGTCGGCGTTTTTTAAAAGCTCCAAAAGCGCGGGGGTCTGCTCCTCGTAAAAAACCTTGAACTGGCCGTCCGCCGAATCGTGCGCCACGACGACGGCGACCCGCATGAGATGCTTGTTGTTCCAGCCGCCGACTTCTTGGGCTGAGAGGCGCGTCTCTATGTCGAACGTCACCACCCGCTTCTCGCGCCCGGCGTTAAAATTAATTTCCATCTGCCCCATCGCGCCATGATACCCCCGGCGAACCGGCGTTTTGCAGGATTATTTTGTTTGAAAGGTGCTACCATGTGGACAGGAAAATGAAAAAGACATTATTGGTTTTTTGCACGGCGATTGCGCTCGTCGTGGGGGCTTCAGCCGAGACCGCCAAGGACGAGGTTAAAATAGGCGAACAGTACGACAAATTCGTCCGAGATCAGTTCGGCGTGGTCCATGACGAAAAAATACAAAAATACGCCTCGGAAATGTCGCAAAAACTTGCGGCGTCCATAGAAAACCCGGAGTTTCAATTTCACATTCTGGTTATAGACGACCCGATGATAAACGCATTCGCCGTCCCCGGCGGCTACGTTTACATCGCGCGCGGGATGCTTGCCTATCTGGACAGCGAGGCGGAGTTTGCCGGGGTGCTGGGACACGAGATGGGGCACGTCATAGGCCACCACTCCTACAAGCAGATGCAAAAAAGCATGGGGGACTCGCTTTTGATGCTTGCCGGACTTGGCGCGACGGTGGCCGGCGGCGGCGGCGCGCAGGGGGCGGCGGCCTGGGTAACGGCCGCGTCCACCCTTTCCGCCTTGAACGGGGCCGGTTACGGCAGGGATTTGGAGTCGCAGGCCGACGAGTTCGGCCTCATCTACTCCATGGACGCCGGGTTCGACCCGAGGGAGCAGTCAAGATTTTTCAGGTCGCTACAGTTTAAGGAGCGCGTTTCCGGCGTGGAATACCACGGGTTCATGGCAAGCCACCCGGAAACGGTGGAGCGCGTGGTAAAAAGCAGGGAAAAGGCGGACATACTCCTCAACCGCGGAAAAAGCTCCGTCGTAAACCGCGAGCAGTACATAATTGCGATTGAGGGTCTTGCGTACGGGAGGGGAGATAAGAACACAAAAACCCCACCGCCGTTTGTCTTGAAGGCGTATAGGACAAAGGAAGGAGACACGTACAGGGGCATCGCTAGGGAGCTTTCCAAGGACGAGGGGATGGCGTTTGAAATTGCGGTGATGAACGGCATGACAGAGAAAGACGCCGTTCCGTCCGGCTATCTTCTAAAGGTTCCGGTTCCCCGAAAGAAAATGTCCGAAAAAGATTCTGTCTTCGCGCCGTCCGGAAAAACCGACTAAAAAGAAGCTCGCGCGAAGCCCCGAAGCCCGCGAAGGGGGAAAATGGATGATTCGCAACATTCAAAATAATTGAAAAGACCCCGCTCATCGCGTATCATCCCCAAAATGAGAAGGGAAGACTTCGCCGGCCAAAACGAGGAGCTTGATTTCATCTTCGCATCCGCCATCGTGGGGGAGCTTGGAATTACCGATTCGTCCGGCTTTCCCCGCGTGATCCCGGTTAATTTTGCTTGGCACGAAGGGGCGGTTTATTTTCACGGGGCCGGGTCTGGCGAAAAATTCGAGCTGTTGACAAACGGCCCGAAGGTGACGTTCATGGCCTACCTCACCTACTCGTCGGTACCCTCCTACTGGCGTTCGCCGAAATACGCCTGTCCGGCGAGCATTTATTACAAGTCCGCCTACATTAAGGGGCGCGGCTCTTTGGTGGAGAATCCGGCGGAAAAGGCGGACGCGCTAAACGTGATAATGCAAAAATACCAGCCCGAGGGGGGATACTCGCAAATCTCGGCGGACGACCCGCTTTATAAAAACGGGCTGGCCGAGACCGCCGTGTTCAAAATTTTGCCGGAGACCGCGGAGGTGAAAAACAAAATGGGGCAAAACCTCCCGCCGGAGACCAAAAAAACCATAATTGAAAAACTTGTCGAACGTGGAACCCCGCTTGACATCCTCACCGCCGAGGAGATGCGAAAAGTTGACCGTTGAATTTCGTAAAACTCCGACACCTCAACCACTTTTTTCCCGCCTATCATTTAAACGATTTGTCGCTGTAGAATAGGCGCACAATGAAATTCGTCGAAAGAGTCTCCAAAGAGGTGATGATAATTGACGGCTCCATGGGGGCCTTGCTACAGGGCGAGGGGCTTCCCGCCGGGTACGCGCCCGACCTTTGGAACCTGGAAAAACCGGACGTAATCGTAAACGTCCACAAGAGGTACGTGGACGCCGGGGCGCAGATTGTAATCACCAACACATTCGGAGCGTGCGTTCCGCGCCTGGAGGAATACGGCAGACATGGCGACCTAAAGGCCATCAACAGGGCCGCAGTGGAAAACGCGCGGCGCGGCGCCGACGGCAGGGCGCTTGTCGCGGGGGGCATGGGGCCGTCCGGTAGGCTGGTGTTCCCCGTGGGCGACCTGGCGTTCGAGGACGCGATAACAATTTTCAGGCAACAGGCCTCCGCGCTCGTCGAGGCCGGGACGGACATCCTGATAATCGAGACCATGTTCGACCTCATGGAGATGAAGGCCGCGATAATAGCCTGCAACGAGGTGCGAAAAAACACACCGCTTATCGCGAGCATGACGTACGCCGCCGGGGGTGTGACCGACACCGGCACCGGCCCCGAAGCCGCGGCGGTCGTCATGGAGGGGCTTGGCGTGGACGTCATCGGCGTGAACTGCTCCACAGGCCCGGCCGAGATGCTGGAGGTCGTCGGGCGAATTGCGGAGGTCTCCAGCCTACCCATAATGGTGGAGCCAAACGCCGGACTTCCGACCATAAAAGGCGGAATTACCAGCTACCTCGCCTCCATGGACGAAATCGCCTCCTACTCCGAAAAATTCGTGGAGCTAGGCGCCAACATCATCGGCGGCTGTTGTGGAACAAGACCGGAGTACATCCAAAAAATATCCGCCCTGGTCAAGGGGAAGCCGGTTCTCGCCAGACGCGGCAGGGGGGGCGTCGGCATATCATCCCGCTCCAGCGCGTTATGGATTGGCGAGGGAAAACCGTTCGTAAAAATCGGCGAAAAAATAAACCCCACCGGCAGAAAAAAATTCGCCCAGTCGGTGAAGGACGGGGACACCGACCTCATTTTATTGGAGGCGCGCAAGCAGGAGGAGGCCGGTGCATCGGCGCTCGACGTCAACGTCGGCGTTCCCCTAACGGACGAGCCGAAGATGATGGCGAAGGCCGTGACCGCCCTGCAAAACGTCACAAGACTTCCGCTGGTGATTGACTCCTCCAACAACAACGCGCTTGCGACCGGCCTTTCGGTGTATGCCGGCAGGGCGCTGGTCAACTCCGTCAACGCGGAGGCGGAAAAAATGGAGGCGATTCTCCCTCTCATAAAACGGATGGGCGCCGCCGTAATCGCCCTCACCGCGGGCGAGGACGTGCCGGAATCGGCCCAAAAACGGTTTGAGTACGCAAAAAGAATTCTTGACCGCGCGCTTGCGCTCGGCCTTCGGCGCGAGGACATTGTGTTCGACTGCCTTTCGGTGGTGGTTTCCGCCATGCAGGAGGGGGCGGCGCAGACGCTTATCACCATCCGCCGAATCAGGGAGGAGCTTGGTTGCGCGACCACGGTTGGGCTTTCAAACACCTCCTTCGGCCTGCCGGACAGGCAGGCGATAAACAACGGCTTTTTGGCTATGTGCATGGCCGAGGGGCTGGACGCCGCGATAGTCAACCCGTATGACGAATGGATACACAAAACCTCGTCAGCGGCCTCGCTTTTCACAAGGCGCGACGTAGGTTGCAAAAGGTACATGGAGGAGGCGGGAAAATGGGTTCAGTCCGTCTCGGAGCCGCAGTCGAAAATTATCGCCCCGTCGGCCTCCGCCGGGGGGGAATCGCCCGTAAAACACCACCCGATTTTTAACGCGGTGGTGGAGGGGGAGAAGGACTCGGTTATGGCGCTGGTCAAGACCGCGCTGGCCGGAGGCGAGAAGCCGATGGACATTTTCTTTAATCACCTGACCCCGGCCATCCGGCGCGTGGGGGATCTTTTCGCGGAGCGTAAAAAATTCATCCCGCACCTCGTCGCCTCGGCGGACACGATGAAAAAGGCGATGGAAATATTGGAGCCATTGCTGGCCGCCGAACGAAAGGGGAAAAACGCCGGCACGATTATTTTCGCGACGGTGAAGGGGGACGTTCACGACATCGGCAAAAACGTATGTTGCATAATGTTGCAAAACTACGGCTACAAGGTGGTTGATTTGGGCAGAAACGTCCCACTGGACGACATTCTAAGGTCGGCGGAGGAAAACAACGCGGACATCCTCGCGCTTTCCGCCCTTATGACCACGACTATGATACAAATGCCGCTCGTTGTGGAGGAGGTTAAAAAGCGCAACCTCCCCTATAGGATTATGGTGGGGGGCGCGGTGGTCACCAAATCCTTCGCCCAGGAGATCGGCGCGGACGGCTACGGAAGGGACGTAAGCGAAATTCCGGCCCTGGCCGAAAAACTGATGAAGGCGATGGCAAAATGAAAAAGAAATCTATTCTGTCCGCGGCCATTTTGGCGGGAGCCTTTTCCGCCGTCTCTTGCGCCGGATTTTCGGCCTACAAATACCGCCAGTCCTACGCCATGATATCCCCGGTTCAAAACTACGACGGCGTATACGAGGATGCCTCTCTCCGGTTTCAGTTCGAATTCACGGAAAAGAAAATCAACGTGCTCATCTCCAACCGTGGCGCAAAACCGGTGGAGGTGGAATGGCCCGACGCGCAATACGTGGATCCGGAGGGATTCAAGCACAAGGTTGCGAACAAACAAACCGCAATCTCCAAGGACCAGGACAAAATTAAGCCTACAAGCATCGCGCCGGGGGCCGACGAGGAAAACCTAATCGTTCCGGCGGACAACCAGGAGCAGATGGAACAATGGACGTGGTACATAAAGCCGCTTTTCAACCTCAAGGACGACAAGGCGCCGGCGAATCTGGACAAGACCTTCTCGGTCATCATCCCGGTCGCCATAGACGCCGAAAAAAGGCTCTACAATTTCCAATTTAAAGTGGCGACCGTGATGCGGTATACTGGGAGAACACCGGGATAAACAATTAACTCTGGAGGTCGTATGGACTCATTTCTTGGTCATTTGCACCTTATGGTCAACCACGTTCCCTTCATCGGATTCTTATTCGGGGTCCCCCTGCTGGCATTCGGACTGAAAAATGAGAGCGCGGACTTAAAAAATGCCGCGGTATGGACGTTTGTGGTGGTTGCAATTTTCGCAATCATCACGTTCTCCACAGGCGAGTCGGCGGAAGATTTGGTCAAAAAAATGCCGGGAGTTACCGAGCAGGTCATACACGCGCACGAGACGGCGGGTCTGTTTTTCCTAATCATCGCATGTATCGCGGGACTGGTTTCCTGCGCGATTTTATATCTGCAAAAAAAGAACGCGACTGTCAACCCCTCGCTGTACAAGGCCCTTTTCGTGGTGGCCGTTCTCGCCGCCATCATAGGGGAGCGCACAGCGCAGTCGGGCGGCCAGGTTCGACACACTGAAATACGCAACGCGACGCTCGGCTCCATAGCCGAGGCCTACGAGGAACAGTTCGACGTTCAGGAGCCGGAGGAATCGGGAATGCCCGACTCCAAAATCTCCTCAAAATAACTTACAAAGACAACCACGAAAAACGCGAAAGAACACGAAAGAGGGAGGGTTATGTTTTGACTAACACCAAAAAACCTTTCGTGTATTTTCGTGCTTTTCGCGGTTAATTCTCCTATCCTATTGCCTGAATTTTTCGTGGCAGGAGGCGCATTTTGCCAGAACCGCCTCAAGCGACTTTAATGACGACGTAACGTCCCTCTTTAAAAGCACCTCCCCCAGTTCGTCGCCGGCGTTATGGAAGGCGATGCCGATTTCGCGGAATTGTTGGTTTGGCATCAAGTCGCACATCTTTGCCACTTCCGGGGTGAGCCCCAGTTTTTCGTGGGCCGCCTTGGAGGCCGTCTCGAAGTCCCCCTCAGAAATGCCCTTGACAATCATTTGAACCCCCTTAAAGTGCTCCCGCATCTCGGCGTGCTGGTGGCTCCTCATCATCGGCGAAAGTCCCAGCGAGATCCTGCCGTCCTTCCGGTCAGCGTGCTCGTGCGCTGTTCCGCCCGGCACCCGTTCGACCTTGCCGTCCGCGGAATCCCCCTCTCCCTCCATGTGGTCGTGATGCGAGGCGCCGCGGTGTTCGTCCCCCGCGAATACGACTGGAATCGCAATCCACGCCAGGACGGCGAACAGCGGAATAAACACAAAAAAACCTTTTTTCATCATGCCTCCTAAAAAGTTACTATTAAAAAGATAGTTACTACTTTTATAATATACTGTCCCGGGGTATGATTGTCAACATCATGGTTAGGACATACGGTCAAAACTGCCCCGTCGCAAAAAGCCTCGACATATTCGGCGACAGATGGACCCTGCTGGTAGTCAGGGAGCTATTAATCGGCAAGACAAAGTACCAGGAGATTATGGACGCCCTGGGTGGGATATCCCCCAACCTTCTCTCCTCCCGCCTAAAAACGCTCGAGGCCGCCAAACTGGTGAAACGCAAGACGTACGAGGAGCATCCGCGCAGAATGGAGTACCGACTGACGAAAGAGGGGGAGAGCCTGAAGTTTCTTCTGGGGGTTTTTATCCACTGGGGGGGACGGCACTTCGGGCACGAGATGTCTTTGGTGCATGAAAAGTGCGGCGGCGATTTGGAAATTCGATACCACTGTCCCGCTTGCGACGGGGCCGTGGACAACGAGGAGGTCAACATTCTACGAAAAACCCATGGAAAGGCACCGCGACGCTGGGTGTTTAAGGAATACGCGCCGAAGAAAAAATAATCTTTTAAAGCGAGTCTATCCGCCGTTCCATCCGGCGGGCGAATAAATTCGCCCCTACCATGCGGAAAAACCTACCCCGTGCGTTGGGGTCTTCGCGTAAAAAAGAATTATTGTTACTGTCTGCCCTTGTGGTGTTGCGGGGGCGGCTCCGTGGTGACGTTGAATTTTGACGACACGCGGGTGATGGCGCGCGCCCTGCCGGTCTCCTTGTCCGCCTCAACCAGCACGCCGGACAAAACCCCCTCCCCTTTCGGAACCTCCATGAACCTGTGCGGAATTCTGGTGAAGAACCTGTCCAACGCCTCTTTCTTGTTAAGGCCGATTACGGAGTCAACCGGCCCCGTCATCCCGGCGTCGGTTATGTACGCGGTGTTTTTGGAAAGCAATCTTTCGTCCGCCGTCTGCACGTGGGTGTGGGTTCCCATCACGGCGGTCACACGCCCGTCCAGATAATAGCCCATCGCCTGTTTTTCGGACGTAGCCTCGGCGTGAAAATCCACAAAGATAAGGTTTGTCTCGCCGGCGATTTTTTTTAGCTCCTCGTCGACGCCGCGGAACGGGTCGTCGTAAAAATCCATGTACACCCTTCCGATAAGGTTCACCACGCCTATGGAAAGGCCGTTTTTTTGGTAAACCGCACTCCCCCTGCCCGGCACGCCGGGCGGGTAGTTGGCGGGCCTTAGGATTCGGTCGTCCTCGTCAAGCATTTTAAGGGCGACCTTTTTGTCCCAGATGTGGTTGCCGCTTGTGATTACGTCCACACCGGCGGAATACATCTCGTGCACCGTGTCGGCCGTGAGGCCGAAACCGCCCGCGAGGTTCTCGCCGTTTAGCACCACAAAGTCCGCCTTGTAAAGCTCGACAAGTTTGGGCAAAAGGGATTTAACCCCCTCGCGCCCTATCCTGCCGATGCAGTCGCCGATAAACAAAAGCCTCATTCTATTTCTCCAGTTGCAATGCCGGCCTTGTGAAGCCCAAGTTTACTTCGCTGTCTCCGTCACGCGGGTCTCGCGTATGACCGTCACCTTTATCTCGCCGGGGTACGCCATCTCGGACTCGATTTTCTTCGCGATGTCCTTCGCCAGCAAATAGGTCGCGCCGTCCGATATCGTCTCGGGAATGACGCTGACCCTTATCTCCCTGCCGGCCTGCATGACGAAGGTTTTGTCCACCCCTTTAAAGGAGTTGGCTATTCCCTCCAACTGCTCAAGCCGCTTTACGTAGGCCTCCAGCATCTCTATGCGCGCGCCGGGGCGCGACGCGGAAAGCGAATCCGCCGCCGCGACCAAGGTGGCCGTGACCGACTCGGCCTCCACGTCCTCGTGGTGAGACGCGATTGCGTTGATGATTATCGGCTTTTCGTTGTAGCGTCGGGCGAAATCCGCGCCGATGGCGGCGTGCGGCCCCTCTATCTCGTGCGTCACGGCCTTGCCGATGTCGTGCAACAGCCCGGCCCTTCGCGCCACCTTCGGATCCAAACCAAGCTCGGAGGCCATCATGCCGCAAAGGAACGCCACCTCGACGGAATGCAACAGCACGTTTTGCGAGTACGAGGTCCTAAATTTCAGCCGCCCCAAAAGCCGCAAAATCTCAGGATGAACCGCGTCGCAACCGACCTCCATGACGGCCTTTTCGCCCGCCTCGATGATGGTTCGTTCGACGTCTTTTTTGACCTTGTTGACCACGTCCTCTATTCGCGCCGGATGTATTCTTCCGTCCGTCACGAGCCTCTCAAGCGAAAGGCGCGCAACCTCGCGCTTTATCGGGTCGAAGGAGGAAAGGATGACCGCCTCTGGCGTGTCGTCTATTATCAGGTCTACACCGGTCGCCTGCTCTATAGCCTTTATGTTTCGCCCCTCGCGCCCGATTATCCGCCCCTTCATCTCGTCACCCGAAAGGGCCACTACCGAGACGGACGACTCGGCCACCGTGTCGGCGGCGCAACGCTGTATGGCCAGGCCGATGATTTTCTGCGCCTTCCGATTCGCCTCGGTTGTCGCCTCTTCCTCGATTTTCTTCATCAATATGCCGGACTCGTTGCGCGCCTGGTCGAGAAGGCGCGTCTTGAGCTCCTCCTTGGCCTCGGATTGCGTCATCACGGCTATTGACTCCAGCTTTTTAAGCTGGTCCTGCAAAAGCGCATCGTACCTAGAGGCCGCCTCGGTCGCCTTGTCGGCCAGTCTTTTTACTTCCTTCTCCTTGCCTTGGAACTCGCGGTCTCTCTGCTCCACCTGCTCGATTCTTTTGTCCATCTGGCTCTGACGTTGTTGAAGTCTTCGCTCAATCTGGGACTGGTCGCTTTTGGCCTCCCTGATCTCCCGCGCCAATTCGTTCCTCCCCTTCAGGATGGTGTCCTTCGCCTCCAACTGGCCGTCACGGACGACGTCAGCCGCCTCTTTTTTCGCCGACTTGATTATCTGCTCCGCCTGTTGGGTGGATTTCACCGCCTTTCGCGATTCCACGAACCAGCTGACAAGCCAGCCGACCGCCACGCCGCCCAACGCTATTGCCGCGTAAATTAATATCGAGTTCATAATTTCAAATGCCTCCAGTAAAAAAACGGCGCGAACGCCAACAAGCGGCGGGATTACGAAAGGTTAGTGTCGGCGGTTTTTAGGAGTTTGTTTTCAATGCCGCGAACCCGCCCGCGAACGCGGCGAGTGCGGTTAATTCAGATAAACCCGGCGAGGTGGAAATGGCGAATTGCGGCGAATAAAAGCCGCGTTTTATCTCCGGGTTCATGGAAAAGCGCTTTTGAGATGTTGAAAGCGTAATTATCTGAAACAAACTATTATTTACCGACAAAAACTGGTTCCGTCCCACGCCGCGAACATTTCCCGACATTAAAACCGACGCGACCAACCCCGATAAAAATACGCAAAGAAAGGGCGTGATTGCTGAAAAAACGGCGCTTGCCATCCGCAAAAATCCCCCCAAAAGGTTAGTCCGCCGCTCCAAAGCGACGCTCTTGCGCCGGTCTGTGTCCGCGGGTATTACTCACTAGGCGATAAACTATCATGTTGAAAATAATAACTCAAGAAAAAAAGACGCCGCGTTTTGTGCGACCGCCACGCCCGCTCGCGTCCGAGCCGTGGATAATAAGATTTTCCTCTTTGGGGATTTACGGGGGGCGAGGTTTCAAGGTAAAATGGGGGTTCGCGGAAATTGCGAGGAGTCGGACATTACTAACATGGAGAAACATGCATGATTGGAATTTCTAAACTATATTGCGGAATCGAAAACGAAGGGGACGCCATACGGTACGGCAAACAGTCCGTGCATATGTCAAAAATGCCCCACGCCCACAGCGTGCCCAAGGCGTCCGGCGAGCGTAGGCCGGTCGTGTCTTGGAACATAACCCGCACCTGCAACCTTAGTTGCATCCATTGCTACAGCGACTCCGAGGCCAAAGCATACGACGGCGAGCTTACAACGGCGCAGGCCAAGGAGGTCATCGCCGACGTCGCGCAGTTCAAAAGCCCCGCACTTCTCTTTTCGGGCGGAGAACCGCTTATTAGGCCGGACGTGTTCGAGCTTGTGGCGCACGCGAGGTCGCTGGGGCTAAGAAGCACCCTCTCGACCAACGGGACGCTGATTGACCCGGCCACGGCCAAGAGAATAAAGGAAAGCGGCTTCGTGTACGTCGGCATCTCGCTCGACGGAATCGGGGAGATTAACGACAAATTTCGCGGAAAGGCGGGGGCCTTCGCAAAGGCGATGTCGGCCTTTAAAAACTGCGTGGCGGTGGACCAGCGCGTCGGCCTTAGGCTAACGCTCACGCGCCACAACTACGAAAACCTAAACGAAATTTTTGACTTCATCGAGCGCGAGGAGATAAACCGCGCCTGTTTTTACCACCTTGTCTATTCCGGCAGGGGAAGGGGCCTTAGCAACGAGGATCTTACCCACGAGGAGTCGCGCCACGCCATGGACATTATTTTGGAGCGCTCGGCGGATTTCCACGCGCGCGGCCTTCAAAAGGACATCCTGACGGTGGACAACCACGTGGACGGCGTATACCTATATATGAAGCAGGCGGAGAAAAATCCGGAAAAGGCCGCCGAAACGCTAAAGATGCTCGAATGGAACGGCGGCGGGCGGTACTCCTCCGGCGTGAGCTTTTCCAACATTGATTTCTACGGCAACGTCCACGCCGACCAGTTCTGGCAGTATTACTCCTTCGGAAACGTAAAGGAGCGCCCGTTCAGCGAGATTTGGCTCGACCAAAGCGACCCGCTTATGAAGGGGCTGAAAAACAGGCTCGACCACCTTAAGGGAAGGTGCTCCGTCTGCAAATGGCTCAACGCCTGCGGCGGTAGCATGCGCGTTAGGGCGGACGCGATTTTTAGCGACCCGTTCGCGCCAGACCCCGCCTGCTACCTGACGGACGAGGAGATAGGGCTGACCCAGGACAAGCTTGCCGCGCTAAAGGCAAAGGGAGAGGAGTTCGCCGTGCCGGCCCACCTGTTGCAGAAGAAGGCGCCGGTGACGGCAATATGAGCGACAAAATGAAAGGCCATCCCGGCGGACATCCGGGGGGACATCCAGGCGGGCACCCAGGCACCATAAAGGAGGCGTTCAAGGACATTAAGGACGCGCCCGACGCGCACGCCAAATCGCACTCGTACATGATGAACAAGGCCAACCAGCTAAGGCTGGTCTTTTGGGAGACGACCGCCGGTTGCAACCTGGAGTGCGCCCATTGCAGGCGCCTCGACGTGGCCAATACGCTGATGAAGGACGACCTCACCTTCGAGGAATCGTGCAAAATGATTGACGGACTGCTCGACGTCGGAAGCCCCATATTGGTTCTTTCCGGCGGCGAGCCGCTCTACAGGCCGGACATATACGACATAGCAAAATACGCCAAGGGCAAGGGGCTTACCGTTGCGCTTGCGACCAACGGCACACTGATAAACGCCGAGGTCGCGCAAAAAATCGTTGATTCCGGAATTCAGCGCGTCTCCATTTCGCTGGACGGCATAGGCGAGACGCACGACAAGCTGAGAAAGCTCGTGGGCTCCTACGACATGGCGATAAGGGGAATGAAGGAGCTTCAAAAGATAGGAATGCCGGTGCAGATAAACTGCACCATCGCAAAGCACAACATCCACCAGGTTAAGGAAATCTACCAAAACGCCATAGACCTGGGCGCGGTGGCCCTGCACATCTTCATGCTCGTGCCGGTCGGTTGCGGCGTCTCGATAGCCGAGGACCAGATGCTGGACCCGCAGGTGTACGAGGAGACGCTCTCCTGGTTCTACGAGATAAGCAAGGAGAAGAAAATAGAGACGAAGGCGACGTGCGCCCCGCATTATTTCCGAATAATGCGCCAAAAGGCCAAGGAGGAGGGAATCCAAATAACCCCGAAAACGCACGGAATGGCGGCCATGACCAAGGGGTGCCTTGCCGGCTCGGCCATCTGCTTCATATCCCACAAGGGGCAGGTGTTCCCGTGCGGATACCTTCCCGTTGAGGCGGGCAACATACACAAACAGTCCTTCAAAGAGGTGTGGGACTACTCCGAGGTTTTCGCCAACCTGCGAAACCCGGACGCGCTGAAGGGCAAATGCGGAATTTGCGAGTACAAAAAAGTCTGCGAGGGGTGCCGTGCGCGCGCCTTCTACGAAAAAAACGGCGACTACATGGAAGAGGAGCCGTACTGCATCTACGAGCCGGTAAAAATCACGGACGCCGCAAAGGGCTAGATGGCGGACGAGAAGAAGGACGAAAACTCCTCCGCTTGGAGAAAGGCCGAGTCGCTTATTTTCCCGATTTCGGCGGCGTTCGTCGGAATCGGGTACGCGGCGGCGATACTGCTGAACAACAACCTTGAAAAGGTGGCGCGATCCCCGTACGCCTTAATTCTGCTGGTCGCGTTCGGCGCAATAATATTTTTTTCCGTGCGGACGCTTTATTGGGACGTTAAGGGCGGACGCGGCGATTCCGCGCAATAGGTTTCCGCAAAAAATTGTCTGCGGCGTCGGCTGGGCTATATTACGATAATGGGCGGAATGATTACCCGCCCGAACAGGAGGTTTTTCTAACATGAAAAAATCGGATTTGACGAAGGCAGTCGAGATAGCCGACGGCATATATTGGGTCGGCTTCGACGACCCGACCGCGGGGTTCCGGTGCAACCCGTACATACTAAACGACGGGGACGAAACCGTCTTCTTCGACCCGGGGAGCGTCCCGCACTTTCCGATGGTTCTTGAAAAGACCCTGCAGGTGACCACCCTGAACAAAATCAAGCACGTGGTCGTAACGCACCAAGACCCGGATCTTTGCTCCGCCATACCGAGGTTCGAGGAGCTTGTGACCGGCATCGGCGGCGCTTTCGACATCTGCACGCACACCCGCGCCTCCGTCCTCATCGCCTACTACGGCACCATCTCAAATTTTTACCGGGTGGACGCGAACGACTGGAAGCTTACGCTCAAGTCCGGTCGGACGCTTAGGTTCATTTTTGCGCCGTTCCTCCATTTCCCGGCGGCGTTCATGACCTACGACGAAAAATCCAAGATTCTTTTTTCGGGCGACATCTTCGGCGGACTGAGCTTCGACTGGAGCCTTTACGCAAACGAGCATTACGCCGAGGCGATGAAGGCGTGGCACGAGAACTACATGCCCTCCAACCACATACTAAGGCACACCATCAACAAGCTGGACAAATTTGAGATAGACATGATTGCGCCGCAACACGGCTCCATAATCCCCAAAAAGGACGTGAAGAACTACATCGAAATTCTTAAGAACTGCGAATGCGGCGAATTTTACTTTGAATAAAAACACAACAAGGCAAAAAGGTAAATAACACGACGATGGCGACTTATAAAGACCTGATTGAAACCGTTATCAAACGGGAGTTCGGCATTCTTGGAAAAGAAAGAATGATGGACATTCTTTCCGACATGAAGATGAAGGTGAACGGGGAGGGCCTCCTTTCCAACGGAGCCTACACCATAAAGGAACTTGAGGCGCTGGTTCAAACGTTGCACGACAAATACGGCGCGGTCGCCGTCATGGGTTGCAAGGTCGCCGTGGGCAGGGCCGCGCGCGACAACGGGCTCGACCTCCCCTCCATACTGAAATAAGCGCACCGGTGGGCGCGGAGCGCCAATACTAGCGCAGACTAAAGTCCGCGCCTACCGTTCAAGCGGCGGGCGCGACCGGCGTCGGCCAGAGGGCCGGACTCTTCGTAGCGGTTCTCTCCGCCACTATCTTGATGAAATCGTCAACCGATATTTCGTTCACGTTCTCGCCGGAGCGCAGGCGCACGGAGACGGTCTTCGAGGCCGCCTCTTTGTCGCCGAGAATAATCATGTACGGAATTTTGGCGATTTGAGCGTTGCGTATTTTTTTGTTCAGTCTTTCGCCGGAGACGTCCAACTCCCCCCTGACCCCGCCGGCCTTTATCGCCGCCAAGACCTCCAATGCGTAATCGTTAAGGTTGTCGGTAACGGACAAAATCACCGCCTGAACCGGCGCGAGCCACGGCGGGAAGGCCCCCGCGACCTGCTCCATGTATATCGCCAAAAATCTTTCGAGGGAACCGAGCACGGCACGGTGCAACAACACCGGCCTTTTCCGCGTGCCGTCGCTCGCAACGTATTCCAAATCGAACCTCTCGGGCATCGAGAAATCCACCTGTATGGTCCCCAACTGCCAATTTCGCTTTATGCAGTCCTTTACGTTGAACTCAATCTTGGGGCCGTAGAAGGCCCCCTCCCCTTCCTTAATCTTGTATTGCACGCCCTTCTTGTCCAACGCGGACTTCAGCGCGTTCGTCGCGCTCTCCCACACCTCGTCCGAGCCCATCGAATGCTCCGGGCGGGTGGAGACGAACACCGTTATCTCCTCGAACCCGAATATGCCGTACACGGAGTAGACGTAGTCCACGAAGGCCGATATCTCCCCCTCCACCTGCTCCTGCGCGCAGTAGATGTGCCCGTCGTCCTGCGTGAACGCGCGCAGTCGGAACAGGCCGTGCAAAACGCCGGAAAGCTCGAACCTGTGGACGTGCCCCATCTCCATGAGCCTCAGCGGCAAATCGCGGAAGGAGTGAAGCCCGTCCTTGTAGACCAATATCGAGCCGGGGCAGTTCATCGGCTTCACTGCGAAGGGCTTTTCCTCCGCCGAGGTGAAGTACATGCTCTCCCTAAAATTGTCGTAGTGGCCCGACCTGTGCCAAAGGTCCACGCTTAAAATTTCCGGCGTCTTAATCTCGTGCGCGCCCCGTTTTTCGTTCTCGGCGCGGATGAAGCTTATTAGCGTGTTGAAAAGCGTAAGCCCCTTCGGGTGCCAGAAAACAAAGCCCGGCCCCTCCTCGTGGAAGGAAAAGAGGTCGAGCTTTTTCCCCACCTCGCGGTGATCCCTTTTTCGGGCCTCCTCCATCATCGCCTTGTATTCCTTCAACTCCTCCATCGTGCGGAAGCAAAGCCCGTATACCCTTTGCAGAGGCTCGTTTTTGGAGTCGCCCAGCCAGTACGCCCCCGCGATTCTATCTATGCTAAACGCGCCTATCTGCCCCGTGTGCTCCACGTGCGGCCCCTTGCAGAGGTCGGTGAAGCCGTTCTGCGTGTAGAGCGAAACGGTGGCCTCGTCCTTCAAAAGGTCGTTCAACGCCCTCACCTTAAACTCCTGGTCGGCAAAACGCTTAAGCGCCTCGTCGCGCCCCACCTCGGTCCTTTCGAAGGGGTGCTTCCCCTTTGCGATGCGCAACATGGCCTTTTCGATTTTCCCGAGGTCGTCGTTGTGTATCGCCCCGCCGGGAATTTTAACGTCGTAGTAAAAGCCGTTCTCCGTTTCCGGGCCGAACGCAAACTGCGCGTTCGGGTGGATCTCGCGAATCGCCTGCGCCATAACGTGGGCGGCGGAATGTCTCATCGAATTAACGTCCATCTGGCACCTTTCTATAAATCTGTTTTCGGTCTTCGTAGGAAAAACATTGTAAGGTAAATTCCGCCCATTAACAAATACCCGACGGCGATTTTATAGGTCGTCGCCGGCACCCCCCACGGCGCAAAAAGCCGCCCGTCCGGAAATGGGGAGTGTATAAACCCCGTCATGGCGCAGACCGAGGCGATAAACGCCACCCAAGCCGCGCTGGCAAAATTATCGTCCGTCAAGAACGCTATCATCGCCGCCCATATCATCGCGGTCAGCACAAAGCCGTTTCCCAATAGCATCACCGAACGATAGGTCTCCTGAAAATCGGGCCCGAGCTTCCCAAGCCCGATTCCCGCGGCCCCCATCAGCGAGTTGTATTGGATGAACACGAGGTTCGCAATCGTCGGCACGAAACAGATGGAAACAGCCGCAAGGTGGCTTTTGTCCGACTCCCCATAAGCCTGCGAACAGACCTCTAGACCGATGAAGACGAGTATCGGCACCATGACCGACTCCGGAAGGACGCTTATCAAATACCCGGTCAGGCCGACCAACGCGCCGAGGCCGATGAACAGGCCCGACGCCAGCGTGTAGGCCGCCCTTCCCCCCATCGCCTTGTACGCCGGGTGGCCGATGTACGGCGTGTTTTGAATGACCCCGCCGCAAACGCCGGCCACCAGCGTGGCGACCCCCTCCACAAGCAGTATGTCCCGCGTGTCGTACTTGTCGCCGGCGACGGCCGCGCTTTCGGTGTTGTCTATCCCGCCGATGATGCTGGAGATGGCTATGGGAATGGAGAGCGGAAGGTAGTTTAGCCCCATCGAGAGTCCGTCCATAAAATGCAACGTCGGGTTCGGGAAGGCGAATGCAAAGCCCGCCTCCGCGACGTGCCTCCCCTCCGAAAGGCCGAAGGCGTCCGCCGCGTAATAGACGAGCGTACCAAGGCCGACCCCGGCGAGTGCGCCTGGAATTTTTAGCGGGAGCTTTACCCGCGCGGTGAGCGTAAGAAGTATCACGCCGAGCGAAACGAGCCCCGCCATTGGGTCGGAGATTATTTTTAGAAACGGAAGGTACGCGATGAACACTACCGCGAGCGCGGCAAGCGAGCCGAGCAACGCCGCGCGGGGCACGTTGCGCCGCACCGCCTCGCCGAAGAACGCGGTGACGACCTTGACGGCGCCCATCACGACGAGGACCGCCATGCCGACGGCCCACGCCTTGTCGGCGTCTTTCGTAACGGCGAACGCCGGCCCCACCACGCCGAGAGAGAGGCCGAACAACGCTATCGCGTCTATCCCAAGCGGCATGGCGCAAACGTCCTGCCTCCGCTCTTTTTTGGCGAGTTGAAAGGCCATGTACGTGTACGCGAGGTCGCCCAGCATCACGCCCAACGCGGTGCCGGGAACCATTTTTAGCAAAACCACGTCGGCGGGCATCTTAAAAATGCCGGTGAGTATGGATGACAAAATAACGAGGCCGGTGAGGTTGTCCAGCATCAGGCCGAAAAAGGCGTTTACGTCCCCCGCGGCCCACCACTTGTACTTAAATACGGGTTCGTCGGCGGCCATTTAACTTTGGTGGGTTTCTAAAAACGGTTTTATCTCAGCGAAGCCCCTCCCCTCCCTCTCCACGACGGGGGCCTCGCCAACAAAATTAATTATCGTCGAAGGCTCGTACTCAAGCGGGCCGCCGTCGATTATTACGGAGACAGCCGAGGTGAACTCCGGCGGCAGGTCGCCGATTGCGCAGACCGGGGCGTCGCCGGAGAGGTTCACGGATGTGGTGATAATCGGGGAGCCGAACGCCTTCGCCAGCTCGAGCGTTATGAAATGGTTCGGGATTCGTATGCCGACCGTGTGCTCGGCGGATGTCATTTTTTTTGGCACACCGCTCCCGACGGGGAGGATGAAGGTGTACGGGCCGGGAAGAAAACGCTTCATCACGCGGTGCGCGGCGTTGGAAAGGCGGGCGTACTGGGCCGCCTCGCTTATGTTGTTGCAGATGAAGCTGAACGGCTTGTTGCTCGGCCTGTTCTTTAGGCGGTTGAGTTTTTCGAGGGCCTTGCCGTTTCTCATGTCGCAACCGATGCCGTATATCGTGTCGGTCGGGTAGATTATCAGTTCCCCGTCGCGCAACGCCTTCGTCGCGGCGTCCAGCATTTTTTTGGACAGCCCGCCGTGAAAAACCGTAGCACCCATTGTCGCCTCCGTTATCTGTTCGTCTTGGAGTTCAACTGCGCGTCCAACAAGGCCGAGGCATACTGGCCCGTCGAAACTTTGAGGCGCTTGGCGCCTTGTTCAATCTTCCTCGCCAAACTCCTCTCTACAAAAACCGGCTCCATGTCCGAAAATTGGTCAATCATGGCAAATATCTCCCCGCCGGTTCTTTTCGTCGTTCCTCGAATTATTTTATCGCCGCCCTTGTTTTTCATCTTCAGCCCTTTCATTCTCCGTTTTCAAGAATACGCCGTATGAAGTGTTCATCCTGCCCAAGCCACTTTAGAATCGCAACGAGATTGGAGCCCCCGACCTCTATTTTCTTTGTCGCCGTCTTATATCGAACCGTCACCAGCCATCTGCCGAGGCCGACCTTAACCCCGTGGACAACCGCGCCGTCCGACGCAATTATTTCAAACCTGTTGGACATGACCCATTTTCGCTCTTTTATGGCGTTAGGGTCAAGTCAAGGCGCGCACATTTATTTGCTTGGGGGGCGATTGAATGGTATTTTCTTACAATCATGGAAATAACAAAATGTCACAACTAACCGTCGCCATCCCGCGCGGCAGAAACTTGAGGCCCTCGGTCGAGCTTTTTAAGCGGCTAGGGATGGATTTTAGCGGCGCGCTTGAGGACAACAGAAAATTGATTTTCGAGGATCCCGCCTCGCGCTCGAGGGCTATAATAGTAAGGGACACCGACATACCGGTCTACGTGGAAAACGGCGCCGCCGACCTCGGCGTCTCCGGCAAAGACCAGCTTGAGGAACAGGACAAATCCATCTACGAAATGCTCGACCTCGGCTTCGGCGCGTGCAGACTCGTCATAGCCGAACCGGCATCGCTTAAGGAGCACGACGACCCGCGCAGGTGGACGCACCTTCGCGTGGCGACAAAGTTCACAAACCTCGCCACGCAATGGTTCCGCGACCAGGGGATACACGTGGAGGTCATCAAACTTTACGGCTCAATCGAAATCGCGCCGCTGGTCGGCCTTTGCGAAAGAATCGTGGATCTGGTCTCCACAGGCAACACGCTGAAGGCCAACGGCCTTGTGGAGGTCGAGACAATCATGAACGTCACCGCTCGGCTGGTCGTATGCCGAGGCTCGCTCAAAACGAAGACGGCGAGGATAAACACCCTGATAAAGGACGCCGAAAAGTCCATCGCCAAAAACCCGATAAAGGACTGACCCCCGTGGGCCAATACGCACGCAACGGGCTCCTTTCCCTACTGGTTGAAAAATCGTTCATGTTTTCCGAAACGCCTACCTTCAAGCTCGCCTCGGGAAAAATGTCCTCCTACTACGTCAATTGCAAAAAAACCGCATACGACGCGGAGGGGATTAACCTCATCGGCTCCGTGGTGTTCGACGCGGTAAAAAAATATTCCCCCACGGCGGTCGGGGGGCTTACGCTCGGCGCCGACCCAATAGCCATTGCGGTGGCGGGGGAAAGTTTCCGGCGCGGCTCGCCGATAAAGGCGTTCGTCGTCCGCAAAGTGACGAAAGAGCACGGCACCAAAAGCCCGGTTGAGGGGGACGTGTCAGCCGGGGACGCAGTGGTTATTTTGGAGGACGTGATAACGACCGGCGACTCCGCCTTAACGGCAATCAAGAGCGCGCGCGATTTTGGCCTGAAGGTGCTTGCGGTTGTTGCTTTGGTTGACAGGCAGGAAGGTGGACGCGAACGCCTTCTGGCCGAAGTCCCCGCAGTCGAGGCCATTTTCACCAAAGACGAGCTATTGGCCCACCTCCGCTCCCAGAATTAATAACCGCACCGTCACTCTTCCTTTCGGTATCATTTGTTGATACACTCGTTTCAATGATTAATCGTTCCATGTCACAGGAGGGAGTGGGAGTATTTTTTCACCTCCAGCGAAGTTTATTAAACCGGCTGAAGGGTTCGTCTTTTCATAATAGGAACCTTCCATTTTAAATTTGCCCGTACGGAATATTTATGCTTGACAACTTACAACTAAAGTTGTAATATTTTGCTATGAAGAAAACGGAACTGACCAAAAGGCTGTCGAGGATGGGATGGTATCTCACAAGAGAGGGTGGCAACCACGAGGTTTGGACGGACGGCGTGAACTCCGTGTATGTTCCGCGCCATGCGGAATTAAAGGAATTCACCGCGTTGGGAATCCTAAAGCAAGTGGAAAAATATAAGAAGTAAGGAGGGCATAATGTGGATTGAAGGACGAATTTTTAAGGCCGGAAAGGAGTGTGGATTAGTTGCGGAATGCGAGGCACTGGCCATAATCACCCAGGGAAAGGATTATAACGACGCCATGGCCATGTTGAAGGACGCTGTTGAACTTATGGCATTGCATGAAAAACGTGTCCTGTTCTTAGAGATCCGCCGGGGCGAAGGGGAAAACGTGTATATAGGCAGTAAAGACACCAAGGCCTTTTTTGGCCTGCTTATTAGGCGACAACGGCAGATAGCCCAAGTCACCATTAAACAGGCCGCGGCTAATATGGGAAGCGCCTTTGTGAACGCCTACGCCGCCTACGAGCAGGGGAAAAGGGAACCGACACTGCATCTGGTGGCTCAATTGCTTAAAGCGGCCAATCCAAACGCGGAAAAGCCGTTGGCAATAATCTTTGGAGACGATTTCGGCGGCAAACGCGCACGGTCGAAAGGTAGGAAGGTTTCCGCCGGAAGACATGCTTTGGTTTGACCTGGCTAGGAATTGGGTGTATAAAAAGCGGTAGAAGGAGTTTTTATGGAAGGCGATATAGTTTTTTTCGGTTTGCTTGGCTTGCTGGGATTGGTGGTGGTAGTCCGCCTGATTAGGGGGGAACCAGCACTGGGTGTCCATGATGGGAAGCCAGCCTTTTCTCCCATGAAGGAAACCCATTTTGGGGATGGTTCCGACCCAGTTTCCGCATCTTTTGATGCTGGGACACTTGAACATACCAACCCTGTCTATAGTCATTTGCCAGGGAACATTTATTATGGCGAGAAATAAACCCGCCGCGAAGCAAACAACTTTTTACTCTTCATGAACCCTTTAGAAATTAAATTTGAAGGCACCTATTTCAAACCACCGGCATTGATTTTAGTCCCTTACAAGGTCTTGTCCGGGTTGTTCATCTATCACCTGATAATATCCCTCCGCCGCAAAACCCGACACTAATCCGCGTAAAGCCCCGGATGAGATTAATCACACGTTGGCTCACAATTATTCGTGGAATTCTGTCTTCATTATCCGTTCGACCATTTCTTTTTGCGCTGGGGCGTTCTTTGTGGCGGCGACCCATGTTATGCCCACGTCCACGGCGAAATATGCGTGAACGGCAATGTTGCGAAAGGCCGATATTCTGGCCCAGTCAATATCCGGGTACTTGCCTTTAAATTCCTAGGAAATCTTAGAGGCGGCCTCGCCAATGATTGCCAGTTTATATAGCACTGCGCTCTTTAACTGGTCGCTTCCTAAAAATTGCTCCAGAGTTACGCCGGATATGAACTCACTTATGGCTTTTGCGGCGTCAACAATGTCAACAAGGTAGAGCTTTTCACGACGCATAGAAGACCTTGGCACTTTCCAAGACCACGTCCCGAATAACGGGGCTTAGCCCGTTTTTGGACACAAGGTCAACCGGCCGGCCAAGTAATTCCGAAAGCTCGATGTTCATGCCGGCCAATTCAAGAAAGCCAATCGAGGCCTCCGGCTTGAACTCGACCAAAAAGTCCACGTCGCTTTTGGCGGTGAAATCCTCGCGAACTGCCGAGCCAAAGATGGAAAGCTCCCGCACTTGGTATCGTTTACATATTTCGGCGATGCTATTCAGCGGCAGGTCAATTTTTAATCCATTCATACACACATGATATCAAATCAGAAAAGAATTACCACCGTTAGGGATTGTTCCGGGTGAGGTAGAATCTTTAGGCATGGAAGGCGGGGTTACGTTTGAAATACTGGCGCACACACTCGAAAGATGCGGAGTGCTGGTGGAACTGCGAAACCTCGACGACGAGGACATAATAATCAAGGGCGGGCTTTGCGAAATGGGCGGAAAAAAATATTTAATCGTGGACGAAAGATTAGGGGACGACGGACGGATTCAAACCGCGCTTGACGCGCTAAAAACGCTGAATCTGGAAGAGGTTTTCGTTCCGCCCGCGATAAGGGAAATGCTCGGACATGAGTGATCTCCTCAAAATTCGCCCGACCTCCAAAGGCTTGGCGGGATTTTTCTTCATCCCCCTCTCCATCCTCTACGGCGCGGCGGTTCGCCTAAGGCTTTTTGCCTACTCCCTCGGTTTTCCGCGCGCG
Organism: Nitrospinota bacterium; assembly: GCA_016200345.1. Taxonomy (GTDB): domain Bacteria; phylum Nitrospinota_A; class UBA7883; order JACRGQ01; family JACRGQ01; genus JACQEX01. The sequence goes on along the minus strand of JACQEX010000072.1, from coordinate 27,945 downwards.
CAAAAAACCGCGGGGGTAAAAGTAATCAGCGTCGGCAACATCACCGCCGGCGGCACCGGAAAAACGCCGGTGGTCGTAATGGTCGTAAAAATGCTCGGCGGCAAAGTCGCGGTGGTCAGCAGAGGCTATGGTAGAACATCCAAGGAGCCTGTGCAAATTGTCTCCGACGGAAATAAACTTTTGGCCGAATATCCGGAGGCCGGGGACGAGGCGATGGTCACCGCAGGCGAGCTAAAAGGGACGCCTGTCATCTGCTCGCCAAATAGAAATTTGGGGATTGGGAAGGCGGTGAAGCTTGGCGCAAAAACGGTCGTGTTGGACGACGCATTTTCGCACCTCTCAGCGCACAGGGACAAAAACATCCTTTTGACGGACGCGCTCGACCCGTTTGGTGGCAAACGCCTTTTGCCGGCGGGGACGTTGCGGGAGCCGCTCTCCTCAATCGCCCGCGCGGACTGCGTCGTAATAACTCGCGCAAATTTTGTTTCCGACGAACTTCTTAATGCGATTAGGGAGGAGATAATTGGCTATGCGAAAAAGGACGTCCCGCTGTTTTTGTGTGACGTCGAACCGGCAAACCTAACCGCCCCCGACGGCTCGTTCTTGCCGTTAAGCTCCCTCATGGGGAAAAACGTCGCGCTCTTGAGCGGGCTTGGGTCGCCTGTCCAATTCGCGGAGAGCGTGAAAAAACTTGGCGCAACGGTGGCGCGGCATTTTGTATTTGCGGACCACCACCGGTACAATGAGACCGAGATACGCGATGCGGCGAACTTGGTTCCTGACGGCGAGATTTTGCTTACGACGAGGAAGGACTTGGTTCGGGTGCCGGACGCGCTTAAAAACCGTTTCCATATTTTGTCGGTCGAGGCGAGAGTGCGGGACGAGAAAAAATTTCTCGACTGGTTGACATCATAATTTTTTGAAAAAAATTTATTTCGGGATTAGAATAGCCGCAGGGCCACTCTACTAAGAAAAATATATTGCTTGGATTTTAAGAAAGTTTGGAAGGGGTGATTTTAAAGCTGAAGTGCAAACCGAAAATGGGCGGCATGAAGCCCAAAAAAAAGGCCGCAAAAAAGAAAAAATAGCTCGATTAACCGAGTCGCTCTATTTTTTCCCTGCTGAAATTACGCGCTGACGCGGAAGAAAATCACGTCGCCGTCCTTCACGACGTAGTCCTTTCCCTCAAGCCTCGTCTTTCCCTTTTCCTTCGCGCCGTTTTCGCCGCCGAAGGCCACGAAATCCTCGTAGGCAATTACCTCGGCCCGGATGAAGTGCTTTATGAAATCGGTGTGAATCACCACCGCCGCCTGCGGCGCCTTCGCGCCGACCGGGATTGTCCAAGCGCGAACCTCTTTTACGCCGGCCGTAAAATACGTGGCAAGGTTCAACAGCTTGTAGCCCTCCAATATCATGTTGTCGAGCGAAGACTGCTTTAAGCCCATCTCAGCCCGGTAGGAGGCGCGTTCGGCGGCATCCAGCTCGGCTATCTCGGACTCTATCTTGGTGCAGATGCTTAAAAAACCCGCGCCCCGTTTTTTTGCGAACTCGCGGACGGAGGCGACAAGCTGTCCCCCCTCCTCGGAAGGCTCCCCGATGTTGGCGACGAACATGACCGGCTTTGCGGTCAACAACGGCAAATCTTTGGCTATCGCGGCGCCGCCTGTCTCGGCGGCCGGTATCCCCTTTTGTAGCCCCTCGGCAATTTTTTCCAACACCACTAAAAGCTCGGCGTCCTCTTTTTTTCCGCCCCCTTTGGCGGACTTCTTCAGCGAGTTGATTTTTTTCTCCACGCCGTCCAAATCCGAAAGCATCAACTCGCTCTCGATAATCTCTATGTCGCGCACCGGGTCCACGTCCCCCGCTACGTGCGTGACGTCGGCGGACTTGAAACATCGGACGATGTGCGCCACGGCGTCCACGTTTCGGATGTGGCTTAAAAACTTATTACCAAGCCCCTCCCCCTGGCTCGCCCCTTTTACGAGACCCGCGATGTCCACAAACTCCATCTGCGTGGGAACGACGCGCTCCGGCACGACAATCTCCTTAAGTTTTAAAAGCCGCGAGTCCGGCATGTCCACGCGCCCGACGTTGGGGTCAACGGTGCAGAACGGAAAGTTGCTCGCGGCGGCCCCTGCGGAGGTGAGCGCGTTGAAGAGGGTGGATTTGCCGACGTTTGGAAGGCCGATTATTCCGCAGTTAAAACCCATGGTTAAAAATTCCCTTTGCTCAAACCGGGCGTCAAAACGTGGAAAGCCCGTTTGAAAGGGCCTGGAATTTGCTCTTGAGCGGCTCCCTCATGTTTTCGGAAAGGGCCTTTAGCACGACCCCCTGGCTTTTTAGCTGGGAGGTGAGCGACGATTTTTTGAACTCGTAGAACCTTTTTTCCACCGCGACCATCTGTTCGCGCGTCTCGAGAATCTGCGCCCTGTTGCTTACGACCACGTCCTCGATCTTCGCGTTCCCCGCCTTGACAAGATTAATTTCCGCCTGCATCCTGGCAATATCCGCGCGGTCGGACCTTTCGGAGAAAAATAGAAAGACCGCAAACAGTAGCGACGCCGCGCCGACTCCGACGGCGATAATCGCAAGCGGGCTTTCCATTGACGAACGGGGCTCTTCCTTATCCCAACCACTTTTTGTCTCGGAGCGGTTGAGAATGTTGCGGGCCAAGGTGGCCGACCTGTCGGGCGCGTCCGGCAACGGCTGGGTCTGCGCCTCGCCGTTTGGCACGTCGTCCAAAATCGCCTGCTCGACGTACGTCACCGCTGTGGCGTCTTGGATTCCTTTTTGCGAGAGGAGCTCCAGCGTCCTCGAAATGGGGAGGTTTTTCGCCTTTGCCAACTCGAACACCCGTATTTTCATTTTGTGGATTATATCCCGCTTTCGGAAGTTAATAAAGAAGAAGTCAGGGTTTGTGGCGGAGGTCGGGGTTGCGCACGGCCTGCGTCTCGTCCAGCCGACGCATCTTCGCCAAAACCGGCGCCTCGGCGAGGGAGAGCGGATGGGTTTTCGCCACCTCCGCGATGTCCACCATCGCGTCCACGAAGGTGTCCATGGTTTCGAGCGACTCGGACTCGGTCGGCTCTATCATCATCGCCCCCTTGACGATAAGCGGGAAATAAATCGTCGGTGGGTGGAAGCCCCTGTCAATGAGCGATTTTGCTATGTCGAGCGTCGAGACGTGCGCGTCTTTTTGGAACTTGTCCGAAAGGACGCACTCGTGCATGCACGGCCCGTCGTACGGGACGTGGTAATGCCCCTTTAATCTGGACAAAATATAGTTGGCGTTCAGCACCGCCGCGTCGGAGATGTCGCCCAGCCCCTCGCCGCCGACGGATAGCAGATAAACGTACGCCCTAAGGTAGACGCCGAAGTTGCCATAAAAGGCGTTTAACGCTCCGACGCTTTTCGGCGGATTGTGCTCCAATTTGTAGCGTCCGTCTGCCAGCACCACGCGCGGGGCGGGCATGTACGGCGCCAGAAAATCCTTGGCGAGCACCGGGCCGGAGCCGGGGCCGCCGCCGCCGTGCGGAGTGGAGAAGGTCTTGTGCAGGTTCATGTGGCAGACGTCCACCCCCATGTCGCCGAACCGGGTCTTGCCCAAAATTGCGTTCAGGTTCGCTCCGTCCGCATACACCAGCCCCCCTTTGGCGTGGACTATCTCGCAGACCCTTTTTATGTTTTTTTCGAACATCCCGAGCGTGTTCGGGTTTGTGACCATCAGGGCCGCGGTCTCCTCGTCCATCAATTTTTCCAACGCTGAGCAATCAATAAGACCGTCCGTGCCGCTTGCCAGCGGCACGGTCGAGTACTCGCACAAGGCGGCGCTGGCCGGGTTTGTGCCGTGGGACGAGTCGGGTAGTATCACTTTTTTTCTGGCGTTCCCCTTGTCCTTTAGGTAGGCGTGGATGAGCATGAGTCCCGTAAGCTCCCCCTGCGCCCCCGCCGCCGGTTGAAGCGAGGCCGAGTGCATCCCCACTATGTCGCAGAGATATTTTTCCAACTCGTAAATAACCCTCAGCGCCCCCTGCGCCGTAGCCTCGTCCTGAAGTGGGTGGAGGCCGGTGAAACCGGCGAGCCTTGCGACAGCCTCGTTGACCTTCGGGTTGTATTTCATCGTGCACGAGCCGAGCGGGTAGAAATTGGAGTCCACCCCGTAGTTCCATTGCGACAGCCGGGTGAAATGGCGCACGGCGGATGGTTCGCTCACCTCCACGAACCCCGTAAAATCCTCCCTCAGCGTTCCCTTTGCAAAACCGGCGGAAATTTCCTTTTGCTCAAACGGGGATTTTGCGACGTCGCACCCGTTGCGTCCGGCCCGGCTTCGCTCAAATATGAGCGGCTCGTTGAAGACGATGCCCCTCGCGTACGGCTTTCCCAAAATATTCCTTGATTGCGCGCCGCCCATCTATTTCCCCTCCCCCAGCGTTTTCACCATAAGGTCTATCTCCGCTGGGGTCGTAAGCTCCGTGGCGGCGAGCAAAATTTTATTTTCCATCTTCGGATAATCCCTTGAGACGTCGTAGCCGCCCACCGCCCCTTTCTTCGCGAGGCGTTTGTTCAGCTCGTCCGCCGAAACGGGGAGGTCGGCCAAAAACTCGTTGAAGAACGGAAGGTCGAAGCTGTTCCGCGCGCCGTTCCCGACGGAAGAAATTTTTTGTTTAAGGGCCAGCGCGGCGTAATGGCAATTTTTTGCCGTCTGCGAAAAACCGCCTTTTCCCATGAGGGTCAGATAAATCGTCGTGGTGAGCGCGCACAACGCCTGGTTTGAGCAGATGTTCGACGTGGCCTTTTCGCGCCTTATGTGTTGTTCGCGGGTGGACATGGTGAGGACAAAACCCTTTTTGCCGTCCTTGTCCGTCGTGCGCCCGCAAATGCGCCCCGGCGTCTGCCGAAGATGCTTCTCGCGAGTCGCGAACATCCCGAGGTACGGGCCGCCGAAGTTAAGGCCGAGGCCGAGCGACTGCCCCTCGCCGACGACGATGTCCGCGCCGAAATCACCGGCGGGACGAAGCAGGCCGAGCGACATCGCCTCCGCGGTGCAGGCGATGAACAAAACCCCCTTTTCGCGGCAGACCTTGCCGACGGCGTCCCAATCCTCCACGTTGCCAAAGAAGTTCGGCGATTGCACCACGACGGCCGACGTGTTTTGGGTGATTGCCTTCAGAAGACGCTCAGGGTCGGTTTTCCCGGTCGGATGGTCCTCGGTTTGAATTATGTTCGTCCCCCTGTTTAAGACGTAGGTCGCGACGGTTTTTCGCCACCTCGGGTGCACCAGGTCGGAAATCACTACCTCGTTTTTTCCTGTGATGCGGCACGCCATCAGCACCGCCTCCGCCAGCGCGCTTGCGCCGTCGTACATCGAGGCGTTTGCGACCTCCATGTTGAAGAGTGAGCAGACGTAGCTTTGGTACTCGTAAATGGCCTGCAGGTTCCCCTGGCTTATCTCCGGCTGGTACGGGGTGTAGGAGGTGTAGAACTCGCTCCTCATTATTAACTGGTCCACCGCGGAAGGGACGAAATGATTGTACGCCCCGGCGCCGAGAAAGCACGGAGCCGACGCCGCTGGTGAGTTTTGCGCGGCAAGCTCCGAAGCAAACCGCATGACCTCCTGCTCGGACATGGCGGTTGGAATGGAGAATTTCCCCTTGAACCGTATTTCATCCCGGATGTGCGAGAAAAGCGACTCCACGGAGGCGGCCCCTATCGAGGACAGCATTGTTTTCCTGTCCTCGGGGGTTAGAGGTATGTATCTCATTCTATTTTTTTTGCGACCCCTACTTAAGGGTCGCCAAGTATTCCGCGTAAGCTTCGGGCGAGAGCAGTTTTTCCAGCTCGGCCGGCTTGCTCATGGCTATCTTTATCATCCAGCCGCGGTCGTAAGGGGAGGAGTTGACCGTTTCCGGCTCCGCCTCCAAATCCGGGTTTATCTCCACCACCTCTCCGCTGACGGGAGAATAAAGGTCGGATACTGACTTGACTGACTCGACGACGCCAAACGGCTCGCCCGCCTTTATAATCGTCCCTTCCTGCGGAAGCTCGACGTAAACGACGTCGCCCAGTTCCCCTTGGGCGTAGTCCGTGATGCCGACTGTCAGGATGCCGTTCTCGTCCATTCCCCACTCGTGGTCTTTTGTGTAATACAGCCCGTCAGGATAATCCATTTCAACCTCCAACCCTTAACCGTACCGGCGGTTTGACAATCTTGGCGGGAATCTCCCTGCCCCGGATTTCGACCGTCAGACTGCCATCGAGGGGAGCATTCCCCCCTTCACCTAAAATATAGCCGATTCCAAACGGCTTTTGCAAAACAGGGGAAAAGGTGCCGCTTGTGACGAAGCCCGATTCTTTTCCGTTTGTCAACAACTTATATCCCTGCCTCGGGACGGCCTTCCCCTCCATGGCAAAGCAGATTCTTTTATTATCGCGGCCGAAGTTTTTGAGCACGGCCTTTCCGACAAACTCCCTGCCTTCCATTTTGACAACCCAGGAGAGACCCGCCGAGAGGGGATCGGTCTTTTCGTCCAGTTCGTGCCCGTACAGGCTGTAGCCGGCCTCTATCCGCAGTAGGTCGCGCGCCGCAAGGCCCGCCGGGGCGATTCCCTCGCTCTTCCCGGCCTCGAACAGCGCGTCCCAAAGTTTTACTATATCGTCGTTCTTGGCGATGATTTCCACTCCGTCCTCGCCGGTGTAGCCGGTGCGGGAGACTATCAGCTCGTTTCCGTCGCGCATTACGGTGAAGAAATTGTAGTACTTCAAGTTTTTGGGGATGGCAATAATTTTGGACGCGATTGCGACGGCCTTCGGCCCCTGCACCGCCAGCATCCCCAAATCGGGCGACCTGTCCGCCACCTCGACGTTGAACCGCCCCTTTTGCGAGAGCATCCACTTAAAATCTTTTTCCGTGTTGGACGCGTTGACGACGAGCAAAAATTTCTGGGGCCCAATTTTATAGACCAGCAGGTCGTCTATCACGAAGCCCGCGTTGTCGCACATCACCGTGTAAAGGATGTTCCCATCGGACATTCCGCGCGTGTCGTTCGTAACCAAGTTGTCCACGAACGCGGGCGCCTCCGGCCCTGTCACGAAAACCTCCCCCATGTGGGAGACGTCGAAGACCCCGGCGTTGTTCCGAACAGTGGCGTGCTCCGCCAAAACCCCGGCGTACTGAACCGGCATCATCCACCCCGCGAAATCCACAATCTTCGCCCCGGCGGAGACGTGTCTGTCGTAAAGGACGGTTTTTTTTGTCACTCGCCCATCACCTTTATAATGACGCGTTTTTTTCTCTGCCCGTCGAACTCGGCGTAAAAAATCCTCTGCCACGGCCCGAAGTCGAGCCTTCCGCCCGTGACCGGGGCGATGATTTGGTGGTGGACGAGCAGGGACTTTAAATGTGCGTCGCCGTTGCTCTCCCCGGTGTGGTGGTGAAGGTATGCCTCGTTGTGCGGGGCCAGTTCGTCGAGCCATTTGTCTATGTCCTGCAACAATCCCCCCTCGGCGTCGTTCACGTAGACGCCGGCGGTGATGTGCATGGCGGAGACGAGCACCATCCCCTCGGAAATGCCGCTTCTTTTTAGGACGTGGGCGACCTCGTCGGTTATGTCCACGTACTCGCGTTTTCGCTTTGTCGTAAAATTAAGATACTCGGTCGTAAACTTCATGTTCCCTTCCAAAACGTTTCAAGGAAGCTGAAATGATACAACTTTTTTCTGAGACGGCAACAAAATATTTGGCGAGCTTTCCTTTGCGGGAAAAGCGGGTTAAAATCTCCCTTTAGGGAGAAACTATTGAAAAAGAGTAAAACGCCCGATGCCCGGGACTGAAGTCACGCGCTTCGACCTCGAGGAATTCGAGGAGCAAAAGTTCGCGGAGCTTCGAACCTTGACCATTTACACGGGTTTGGTCGCCGCCTTTGTGGTGTTGAGCATGGCGATGGGGGATTTCGTCGTCAATCCCGGCGAGGCCGCGGGGACGTTGAAATGGCGTCTGCTCAACTCTGTCGTCTTGTTGACGGCCTGCCCCTTATACTTGCGCCTAAACCTTCCGCGAAAATGGTATCCCCTGTCCCTGGCGGTCGGCATTTGCATCACCTCAATCATCGCCCTTTTTGTCGCCTCTAGGTTAAACAGTGAAATTGCCTTTATTGCCACCGGAGTGGTCTGCGGACTTGGCGGGGTGCTAATAATGTCCGTGGGGGTCGGCCGCAGGCAGGCCATAGCTGTGCTTTTCGCCGTGGCGCTGACGCCGTACGTACTTTTTGCCTCCGGTTTTCTGAAAAGCGTGGCGCTGGCGGGAATAATGGCCTTCACGGTTCCCACACTCTTTTACTGTTTGGTGTTGGTGATTGTTTTCGACCTGCTTTTTCGCAAAAATTACATGGCAAGGAAACAGTTGCTCGCCGAAAAAATACGCGCCGAACAGGCGACCCTGCTTAAAAACCAGTTTTTAGCGCTTGTCTCGCACGACCTTAAGGGGCCAGCCGGCACGATAAAAGGTTATATGGATCTTATTATATCCGGCCAAATTCCATCAGACGACACTGGAAGGATAATGGAAGCCTGCGCTCTACCGCCGATTCAATGTCAAAAGTAGTCGAAAACCTCCTGACCATAGGCAGGCTACACACCGGAACAATAAAGCCCGAGACGCGCCCCTTTAACCTGAAAACACTGGTCGCCGAGAAGGGTCTTCGCCTAGGACAAATTGCCGACCAGAAAGGCTCGCGGTTAAGCATCGAGATACCCGGGGAACTGGAGTGGCTTGCGGACGAGTCCCTTGTGGGGGCGGTTTTACAGAACTTGCTGGACAACGCGGTAAAATTCACCCCGGCGGGCGGAGCCATATCCGTCTTTATGGAGAACGAGCGCTCCATCTGCGTTAGAAACACCGGGGCCGGCATATCTGAAAAAATTCTTCCGGACATATTCAAGCACCACGTAAAAACCTCGCTCCCCGGCACCGGGGGAGAAACTGGGACAGGCCTGGGGCTACCGCTTTCGCACGACATCATGAAGGCGCACGGCGGGGAACTGGGCGTAAAAAACGAACCGGGAATCGGCGTGGCGTTTTTCATACGCCTGCCGGTCACAAGGTAGGGGGAGGGGACGGATGCCATTTCCACTTCACTCCGAGGAGACAAAATTTAACGCGAGGGACAATCTAATATCCCTCGGCGTCGGGCTATGTGGCGGAGCCTTCGGCGGGCTTGTCGGGCTTGGCGGCGGGATCGTGATGGTCCCAATGCTGACCGCGTTTTTGGGCCTAACCCAGCACAAGGCCCACGGCACGAGCCTTGCCGCGCTGGTGTTCACCGGAATCGCGGGGGCGACGGCATACTGGCTCGGCGGAAGGGTTGATTTAGTCGCGGCCGCGCTCATATCGGCGCCGACGATTTTTACGGCCCACTCGGGCGCAAAATACGCCAACAGGCTTTCCGAGAACAGACTAAAAAGATATTTTGGTTTTTTTATGGTCTTCATCTCGGCCATGTTGCTGTTAAAGGAGCACCTCCCTTCGGCCGTGGCCGGCGGACTTTTCGAAAAATACACCGTGCTGGTTTTGGCCGGGGGTGCGACAGGATTTATTTCCGGCATGATGGGCGTCGGAGGAGGAAGCATGATGGTCCCCGCCATGGTGCTTCTGGCCGGCATGGGCCAGCACGTGGCGCAGGGAACGTCGCTTCTGGCCATGGTTCCTGCCGGAATTTCCGGGACGAGAACGCATTGGAAGTTTGGGAACGTGGGGACGGGACTAATTCCCGGATTGCTTTTCGGAGTCGTTATCGGCTCCTTTTTGGGCGGGACGATCGCCATTTTGTTCGACGAGCGGATACTTCGAACAATACTGGCCGTAACACTCGCCCTCTACGGGTCGCGGTATTTAAAAACCAACGGGAACTCATGACTTTTTAGACCGCCGGGAGTTACCCCCCAAGAAACCACTCATATTAGATTTACCTAAACTCTTGACTATTCCAGGCCGTTTCCGTAGGATGTTTCGATGTGTCTATGCGTAGAAACCGATGCAGGGTGGTCTGACGTTTGCCGCAACGGGGGAAAATGGAACATAAAATTCTTATTATTGACGACGACCAGAGCCAGCTACATCTATTGAAGGCCGGACTCGCCAAAAGGGGATATAACGTAACCACCCTGTCCAATCCGTCGGATACGCTGGAACATATGGCCGCAAACAAACCCGACGTGGTGCTGGTCGACCTGATGATGCCGGAGACCGACGGGTTTGCGGTGATGAAAAATATAAAGTCCCAGCCGGAATTCGCGGACGTAAAAATAATCGTCCTTAGCTCAAAATCATTCGCCCACGACGAGTCCCGCGCCCTTTCGCTCGGCGCCAACTTGTACATAACCAAGCCGGTTCCCTTCGAAGTTTTGAAGGAGAAAATAGACCGAATCGTCAGCAACACGGTCGTAGTCAAATGCTGGGGTGCAAGGGGCACCTACCCGACCCCGCAGGCGGAATATTTAAAGTACGGCGGAAACACACCCTGCTTTTCGGTGGAATTTTCAAAGGGGGAGACGTTCATCTTCGACGCCGGAACGGGAATAATTAACCTTGGCAACAGCCTCGCCTCGGAAAAGAGAAAACTAAAGCTGAACCTCCTCATTTCCCATCCGCATTGGGACCATATACAGGGATTCCCGTTTTTCAAGCCGGCGTTTATGCAGGGGAACGAAATAGCCGTTTACGGGTCGGCCCACGGCGACATAAGCCTGCTAGAGGTGATAAGCGGACAGATGGAGAGCATCTATTTCCCCATAACAATACGCGAGTTTGCGTCGAGACTTTATTTCAAGGAGATTCGCGAGGCCTCGCAGACGGTGGACGGAATTTCCGTAAAAACCATCCTGCTGAACCATCCGGGGAACACGCTGGGTTTCAGACTGACCGACAACTCCGGCAAATCCGTCGCGTACATCACCGACAACGAACTGCCACCAAAAGAGATGGGGGGAATGGACCAATTTTTCAGGGACAAGCTTGTGACATTCCTAAAAGGGGTAGACCTATTAATACACGACACCACATATTTTGACGAGGAGTACAAATCCCACGTCGGGTGGGGACATTCTCCGGTTTCCGAGGTGCTTGGCCTGGCTCGCGATGCCGGCGCGAAATCCCTATGCATATTCCACCACGACCCGGCGCACACGGACGCAATGATGGACGAAATGGACGCCTTCGCCAAAAAGTTTGTTGCCGACAACAAGCTTGCAATGACCATCTGCACCGCCACCGAACAAACCGTTTTCCGCATCTAGTTTGCGGCGCACCAACTCAAAGGGCGGTTTTTAGCTCGTCCATAAATTTGTCCGCCATTTCCAACAACGCGCCCGAAAGGCTAAATCCATTGGCGTCCCGGTTCGTCGCGCAATTCTCCACCTCATCCGCCGCAAGGGCAAGTTTTCTCGCCGCGAGATTTGAGGCTCCCCCCTTCAGTTTGTGCGCGAAGAACTCCAGGTTCATAAAATCTTTTTCCAGCACGGCCAGTCTTATCCGTTCCATCTGCCTCGGAGCGTCCTTTAGAAACATCTCCGCCACCTCGCCCAGAAGTTGGGGGTCGTCGTCGCACACCTTTAAGGCCGCCACCCTCGAAAAGAGTTCTTCCGCCGCCGTTTTTCCCACCACGAACCTTTCAAGAATTTCGCCCAGCGCCGCGTTGGAAATAGGTTTGGCGATAAATCCGTCCATCCCGGCCTCCATGCATTTTTCCACCGCCTCCGTGTCGGTTGCGGCTGTCAGGGCGATAATCGGGAGACGTCCCTTCCATTTTTTTTCCTTTTTTCGGAACGCTGTCGTGGCGGAGTACCCGTCCATCAACGGCATGTTCACGTCCATTAAAACGACGTCGAATTTATTCGCATCCAGCAGACCCAGGGCCTCATGGCCGTCGTCCGCGAATGTCACCGTGTAACCGTGTTTTTTTAGATAATAACCGGCGAGCTTTTGGTTAATCTTGTCGTCTTCGACCACCAAAGCCAAGAGCTCGCGTTTTTCGATGTTCGCCATACGCCCATTCTATACGTTTGTCCCCGATTATCATTGGCAGAAAATGGCTGGCCGGGCATTTGTGGGCGGTTCTTTATTTTGGGCGAAAAAAGGCGTATCATCAAATCGTACGAGGGTGTCAAAATTCATCGTCAGGGGTTCGCGGATGGGTAACGTGTTTAGCATTGCCGGTTTCGATGAGCTTTCCAAAAAGGAAATGGCGTCAATTTACAACGTCGCCGTGACCAAAAAGTTCAAGCCGGGGGATAAAATCGTCCGAGAAGGGGAGCGTGAAAAATCGTTCCATTTTATAGTCGAAGGATCCGCCGAGGTGTACAAAATGGTGTCCGGCGGCCAGGTGTACATCGAAAATTTGTCCGCCGGGGAGTGGGTTGGCGAGATCGCCATGGCGGTAAACACGGAGCGCGTTGCCACGGTTGTCGCGGCCACGGCGCTTACCACCATGCTTTTCACGCCGGAGGCGTTCAACTCGTTGCCGGAAAAAATAAGGGTTCATTTTCAAAAACTTTTTTTGACTCTGGCGACAAAGCGATTATCGGCGTTGGAAAGAAAAATGTCCGACGCAAAGGACAAGCTGTCCAAGCTGGGAAAGTACGTGGAGGCCTATCGCCAGCGGGCCGAGGAATCCGTTAAAAGCGAGGTCGTCCAAGAAATCATAGCCAAGATTCCAAAACTCCCCCCGTTCGTGGGAAACCTGGCCTCGAGAATAATGGACGAGAACGCCCCCGTTGCGGAGATAGCCGAGTCCATAAAGGCCGACCCCTCCCTGACGGGCCTTGTTCTAAAGGCGGTCAACTCCCCTTTTTACGGGGTGGCGGAGAAAATATCCGACATCTATCGCGCGTTCCTTTTCCTCGGAGCCAATAAAATCATCAGCATCGTGATGGACGAGGGACTGCACAGCTCCATGCCAAAAACCAAGGAATTTGAGGCCCTGAGGCGCAAGTCGCTCATGGTGTCAATTTTGGCCCACGACATATCGCTCGCGTCCAAAAACAAGGGGGCGAGCAACGTGAACGGAACAATCGGGCTTTTGCACAACATGGGCTCGGTCGTGGTGTATCTTGTCAAAAGACAAAACCCGAAGGCCGCGCCGTTGCTGGATTTGCTGGCGGGCCCCAAAGTCGGGGCGCAACTTTTGACCAGCTGGGGCCTTCCGGAGAAAATATGCGCCGTGGTCGGAATGCTGGAACACCCGGAGTTCATGCCGCCGGAAAAAATTCCGGAGGGGACGAGGAAGCATCTTTCCGCCGTGTATCTTGCCAATCGTTGCGCGGACCGCCTGATGGGTGCGCCGAACTTCGCGGAAAAAGAGATTTTTTTTGACAACTACGCCGCCGCCATCGGGCTACAGACCTCCGGGTGCGGGGCGTTTATGACGTCCACCGTACTGCCGGCGATGCATAAAAACAAAAACACCCTGCCAAACTGGATTCGGGATTTGGCGGAGGCCCACCCGGCGCACGCCTGACCGCCGATAAACGGCCGCCGCCGTTCAGGACGCCGGAACGTCCTTGTTATCCGCGTCGGACTGGCCGAGGCGGAGGTTGTCCAGCGTCTGCGATATTTTGGCCGCCTGTTTTTCGGACTTAACGTAGGTGTTGGCGGCGTCGCCTATGTGCCTGCCGAGCGTGGCGAAGCCGTCCTGAAATTTTTCGAAATTCACCTTTAGGTCGGAAAAGGCGTCCAACATCTCCTTGGCCCTCGCCTCCACCGCCATCCCCGCGAACCCGATGGCAAGCGCCTGGAAATAGACATAAAGGAAATTGGGCGAGGCCGGAACGACCCTCATGTCCATAAGGCTTTTGTGCAGGTCGACGTTCGAGATTATCTCCAAGAAAACCGACTCGGCCGGGATGAACATAACCGCGAAACCGAGCGTCTTGGGCGGCGCCACGTATTTATTGCTGATTTCCTTTCCTCGGTTTTTGACGTCGGAGTAAAAAAGCGAAAGAAGCTTTTCCTTCTCGACCGACGGCTCCTTTGTGTCGTAATACTTTTGCAGGTTCGCCAGCGGGAACTTGCTGTCTATGCACAGGACGGAGTCCTTGAATAAAATCGCGGCGTCGGCCACCTTGCCGTTTTCGACCTCGTATTGCAAAACATACCTGTCCGCAGGCACCGCCTGTTTCAGCAACAACTCCAGTTGAAACTCGCCGAACCCGCCCCTTCCCTTGGGCCCCTCCAAAATCTGGCTTAGGTTTCGTATGTCGCCCCCAATTTCCAAAAGGCGGACGGAGGCGGACTTTATTTCCGACGTCTCGCGGGCGAGGCTTTCAAGCCTTTCGGAGAGCATTTTTTGCGTTCGCTCCAGACGCTCGGAGACCTCCGTTCGCCCCGCCGAAAGGGACTCGGAAAGTTTTTTTTGGGCGTCGCCGAGCCCGTCGCCAATGGCCGATTTGCTTTCCTCGCGCGCCCGGCCAATCGTCTCCACGAGCCTTTGCGTCTGCTCCATCAGGCGGTCGTTCAGCGTTTTTTGCAAATCGGCGTCCGAACCCCCTCTTTTCTCGGAAGAGGATCTGCCGATGAAATAAAACACCGCGCCCACTACGGCAACAACCGCCGCGAAAATAATCGTCGTATCCATGCCTAGGATTCTACCCCGGATTGCCCGTAGAAGAGGAGCGAGGTGTCGCCGTATTTGTTCACCCTGTCCGCGGCGCGCAATACTTTTGGGACGTTCCTGCTCGCGCACTCCATCACGAAAAGCCCCCCCGGTTTTAGAATTCCGGAGTTCGCCACCAAATCCGGAAGCGTCGGCGAGCCGTCCCAATCGTACGGAGCGTCGGCAAAAACAAAATCGTACTTTCCGCCGGTGTCGCGTAAAAAATCAACGACCGGCTTTTGGACGATTTTCGGGCGGAACGCGGTCTTTGCCGACGCGGCGGTTTTCTCCACGTTGCGTTTGATAATCTCGACCGATTTCCTAGAGGAGTCAACGATTGTAACCGAAGCCGCTCCCCTGCTCATCGCCTCGCACGCCACGGCGCCGGTGCCGGAAAAAAGGTCGAGAAAGGCGGCGCCATCCGGATTGATTATGTTAAAAAGCGCCTGCCTGACTTTGTCCGGGGTGGGCCGAATTTTTTCGCGCCCCGGCCCCTCCAGTGTGCACCCCTTTGCAAGGCCTCCTATTATCCTAATTGTCCGATACCCCTGCTAATGGGTAAAATCGTCGAACACCGTGAGCCGTTTTATCTCGTTGTATCTGTCCACGATGTTGTGGAACTCAAGCGACGTAAGACGCTCTAGGCTGAAGGCCTCGACGTTGTAGGAGGCGACGGCGGCGCCGACTATCATCGCCTGTCGAAGGCTGTCGCGCGTGACCTTCCCCTGCCTTGCGAGGTAGCCCATCACGCCACCGGCGAACGAGTCTCCGGCGCCGGTCGGGTCGAACACGTCCTCCAGCGGGTAGGCCGGCGCGCTAAAAATCTCGTCGTTAAAAAGTCCGAGCGAACCGTACTCCCCCTGTTTTATTATCACGCCCTTTGCGCCGAACTTTCTTATCTCCTTCGCCGCCTTTACGAGGTTGGACTGTCCGGTAAGCTCCCTGGCCTCCCCCTCGTTTACAATCACCATGTCCACCATCCCCATCGCCTTTAACAGGGAGTCCTTTTTTATCTTTATCCAGAGGTTCATGCTGTCCAACGCCACGAAGCCGGGGTTTTTAAGCTGTTTGATGACCTTGATTTGCAGGTCGGGGTCTATGTTTGCAAGAAAAACAAACGGTGTGTTTTTTTGCTCGTCGGTCAAAACCGGGTCGAACTCGGTGAGGATGTTGAGCTTTGTCTCGAGCGTGTTCGCCGTGTTGAGGTCGTACCCGTACGAGCCCCTCCATCGAAAGGTCTCGCCTTTGAGCTTTTGAAGCCCGCGTATGTCAACCTTGTGTTTTTTGAACACGTCCACGTGACGTTCGGGAAAATCCTCCCCGACGACGGCGACGAGCCTTACGTCGGTGAAAAAACTGGACGCGACCGAAAAATACGTGGCCGAGCCGCCAAGCACCTCGTCCGCCTTGCCAAACGGCGTCTCCACCGAATCAATCGCCACCGTACCGACCACCAACAACGGCTGGCCTTTTTTTGGATGTGTCATTTCCCGCCCCTATAAAAAATATTTCATGCTGGATTTCTTAAACTCTTTCGAGCTGTAAAGTATGTCGTACTCCTTCAGCCCCGTTTTCTCCGAGATTCTGCGCATGACGTCCTCGCACTCCGCCTTGCTCTCCCCGTGCACCATGGTGAAAAGGTGGAACGGCCAGTCGGAGTACGACGGACGCTCGTAGCAATGGCTGACCTCCCTGAACGAGGCCATTTCCTCCCCGATGCGTTGCCTGTCCCCTTCGTTTGGCACCACCCAAATTCCCATGCCGTTGGCCTTGAAGCCGGCCTTTGCGTGGCGTAGCGTGGCGCCGAAACGGCGTATCCATTTTTTTTCCTTGTAATGGTTTATGCGCTCCAACACCACGTCCTCGGTGGTGCCGGCGCTTTCGGCTATGTCCTTGTAGGGGGTGAGCGTCCGCGGGATGTCGTCCTGGAGGCACTTCATTATCTTTTTGTCCAACTCGGTTATTTCGGGGTTCACTCGTCCTCCTCCGCGTTGTTTCCGTTCGAGCCCGCGTCCTTGAACTTGAAATCAACCTTTATCTTGAATTTTTTAATGGCCGGCATGTTGCGAATCACGCTTATCCCGGTCTCCCCGCAAATCTCGTCCAGTATTTGTTGTATCCTCTCCTTTGACTCGGCGATGAGGGTGAACCAGATGTTGTAGGCGTGGTTTCGCTCGTAGTTGTGCGTCACCTCGTGGTATTTGTTTATCGCCTTTACGACGGCCTCTATTTTTTCCGGCGGCACTTTGGCCGAGCAGAGCGTGCTTGAGAAGTGCAGGCCGCGCGAGTCGTAGCTCGCCCCGATGCGCCTGATGATGCCCCCCTTCTTCAAATTTTGAATGCGGCTGAACGCCTCCTCCTCGGTAAGCCCGGTCTTCTCGCCAATCACGGCGTAGGGCCGCGACGCGACGGGAAACCCGGTTTGAATGACGTTTAACACCGCGCGGTCAACGCTGTCCATTTCCATTTAAACCTCTTTTCCAAGCAAAATTATTTTTAACGAATCACGATGATAGCTTAAAAAGCCCGGCTAATTCAATCTGCCCGTGGGCCTTTTTCAAGCCTGGCTACCCTTTTTAGCGTCTCGGGCCCGCGGGATATCGCCGCAGACTGTTTTCTCCACTCGCCAAGCGGCACAGCCGGCATTCCGCAATATATGCCCCTTGTGCCAAGGTCGCCGATTACCCCGCTTTTGGCGGCGATGACGACCCCGTCGGCAATCGTCACATGATCCTTAAACCCGACTTGGCCGCCGATAATGACGTTCTTCCCTATTTTGACCGACCCGGCGATTCCCGTGCATCCGGCCACCACCGTGTTGTCTCCTATCTCGCAGTTGTGGCCGACCTGGACAAGGTTGTCGAGCTTCACCCCGTTTCCGATTATCGTCTCGTCCAACACCGCCCTGTCCACGCAACTGTTCGCTCCTATCTCCACGTCGTCGCCGATGCGGACAATTCCGATGTGCTGAAATTTTATCTGCCTACCGCTTTTGTCCGGCATGAACTTGAACCCGTCGGCCCCAATAGCGCAACCCGCGTGTATTACGGTCCGCGCACCGAGTATGCTTCCGTCGTAAATCGTTACGTTGGGGTAAATCACGCAGTCGTCCCCCACGGTCACGTTTTCGCCGATGGCCGCGTTGGAGTGAATCAAGACATTTTTCCCGATTCGGCTGTTCGCGCCGACCGTTGAAAACGGGCCGATGTCCGTCCCCTCGCCCACCTTGGCGGACGGATCCACAAACGCGCGCGAGTCCCTTCCGCCGGAGGTTTTTTTCTGCGGATGAAGAATCGAGACGGCCTGGGCGAAGGTCACGCTCGGCCGTTCTGATTTAATCGCGGGGAAATCAATTTCGACGTCCGGCGGGACTATTGCCGCCGAGGCGCCGGATTTTTGCGCGTCCGCGGCATATTTTGAGTTCTCGACAAAAATCAACGAACCGCTTTTTGCGCTTTGTGGGGAAGAGCAACAAGTTATCTCCGTTTCCGGATTCCCGACAAATTGTTTTCCAAGGGCCGAGGCAAGCTCGCAAAGTTTCATGGGGTTAATTTACCCCGGATTGGAGCATTAGGAAAATGAATTTTACGGAACGACGGATGGCGGGACGGTTTTGCCCGGCCTACCTGCCGTGCTATGCCACGGAGAGAACCGGGTGCCTCAGATGGTAGTCCGAGTTGACGAGCACGATTTGTTTGCCAAGCAGTCTCGCCTCGTTGATAAGAATCGGCCCCTGCAGGTTTGCGGTCATCTGGCTCAATTCCATCGGAAGCGTGACTATGACCCTTAGAGCCACGTCGGCGACATTCTTCACCTGGATGCTCTCCAGATCGTCGCCTGAAATATCTATCTTGTATTCCGGCACGAGCAGGGCCGGGTTAATCACGACGAAGGCCAGGTTGGAGTCGTCCACCGCCTGCAAAAGCTCGAACGGCGTCCCCTCGGCGAACGGAATGAGCACGTACCTGGTGTTTCTGCCAAATCCTATGACGCCGTCGTTAAAGGTAATTATTTTTGCGGGGTCTATTTTTATGTCGCCGTACCTGCGGGTGTTTATTATCATTTCTCCCCCTTTTTCAGGCCTTTCATCAGGCTCTGCAAGGAGGCCAGATTCGTGTCCGCCCAGCCCGAGGCCAGCTTGTTCTCCTGCTGGATTTTGCTGTAGATTTCCTCGCGAAACACTCCCATCGACCGAGGCGCCTCCACGCCTATGCGCACCGACTGTCCCTTTACGTCCATGATGGAGACCTTTATGGAGTCCCCTATGTTTATGGCCTCCCCGATTTTCCTCGTCAATACAAGCATCCATTACCTCCATAACCGTCCTTGGTTCGTATTCTACCGGCAAAATATTGTGAAGCAGACCGTGCGGAGCGCACGAGCTCTCCGCCGGAACGCCCGCGTCAGCGCATTTTACCGTAGATTTAAATGGAGTCATAAGGGTTTATTGCCTCGCCTTTTTTACAGGTAGCTCAAAAGGCCGGGTTGTAGTATTTGGGCGGTCACCTTGGCCGTGGCCTGGTATGCCGTCTGCAACTGCGCCAGCTGGGTTAGCACGCTCGCCATGTCCGCGTCCTGCACGGACGAAAGCGCCGCCGTAACGGAGCTAACATTCGACGACAAAAAGGTATTGTTGGTCGTAAGCTGGTTGACGGACGCGCCGACTACGCCCTGCACGAGCGAGATGTTGTTTACGACCGACTGGAATGCCGGTATCAGCGCCCTTAGGGCGTCCGTGTCGTTTAATTTTAGCGCGGAGCTAAGATCCTGCAGTGTCTTTATCATGTTTGTCCCGCCGTCTAACCCGAGCTTCGAGGCGGTGGAACCGTTGCCAATGTCCGAGGCTATCGCCACGGTGGCGGGGTTGTTCGAGGTAACCGTAAGCGCGTTTCCCGCCGAGTTGATTCCGGCGGTTACGTTGGCCGACGGAGTGGCGCCGTTGATTGCGGTTATTATGTCGCCTATAGTCTTCGCCCCGGCGAACGAAACGGTGTTGGTCACGCCGCCGTTTTGGACGCTTATGTTGGTGAGGGACATGCCAGCGCCGCCGAAAAGATCGCTGATGCTGGTGCCTGTGGTGAGGGCCGGGGCGATGTTGTCCCCTGCGAACGAGCTAATGTTTCTTGAGCCGGCAATTCCAAGGCTAGCCGCCGCAGTACCGGTGGTGTCCGTTATCGTCAAAGGCCCGGTTATCCCGGTTGTATTGTTGTCCGTTATCTGAATGGACTGCCCGTTTTTTGCGAGCGAGGCGGTCACTTTTGCGGCGCCACCGTTGATGGCGGTTATCACCGCGTTAAGATTGCTACCGGAGGCCACGTTCACCGTGGTCACGTTTCCCGCCCTGTCGGTGACCGTAAACGTGGCGGGAGTCGTCCCTACGCCCACCCCGCCCTTTATTGCGGAGAGGGGCGTCGAGGAACCGGCGGAAATGTTTAAATTTGGGTTCATACTACCCGCAAGGAAGCTCGAGGCCAGCGGGGCCGTTTGAACCATCGTCGAGGTTTCCACCTGCGCTGTGAGCGGAGTCGAGCCGCCGACGTATTGTCCGTTTGTGTTTATCGGCGGGGTTCCGTTGTTGGTGCCGCCGAAAATATATTGGGAGCCAATCCTTGTGTTCCCCAGCTGTTCGGCCTGCGCGATGAAACTATCCGCCTGCGCCGCGTTTGTAAGGCGGTTTTGGGCCGTGTAGGTGCCGCTGGACATCTGGGTAATAAGCGTCTGCGCCTCGGTGGCAAGCGACGAGGTGGAGGTCAGCACGGTGTCGGCCTGCGAGAGAAGGTTATTCGCATGGTTTGTGTTCGAGGTGAACTGCGCGTTGTCGTTAAGGTTGGTCTGGTAGTTAAGAATCTGCCCTATTGCGACCGGATCGTCGGCGGGGCTGTTTACCCGCTTGCCGGAGCTAACCTGGTTGTTAATCTGCAACAAATTCTGGTTTTCCGAGCTGAGGTTGGTCAGCGCGTTGTTGTAGAGCATCGCGTTCGTTAACCTAATCATTTTATTTCTCCGTTATATCCCTGATCCTGTTCTCATCGTCATATCTTCAAAAATTCTTTAGGTCACGTTCATGAGCGTCTTAAGCATCTGGTCCACGATTGTTATCGTTTTGGCCGAGGCTTGGTACGCGTTTTGAAACTTGACGAGGTTGACCATCTCCTCGTCCATATTCACGCCGGACGACTGCTCGATAAGATTTGAGGTCTGCGCCGCGGAGCCCTGGTATAGCGTTACGTTATCGGTCGCCGTCTTCGTCTGGGTGCCCACGCTTCCGACAGCGGAGGCGTAGTAGTCGTTTAACGAATAGACTCCGGTGGAGCCGGTTGTTCCGGTCGCCGACCACGCTCCGCCGACGATTTTCTGGGTTCCCAAATTGCCCACAAGCCTGGCGTTTGTTCCGTCGCCGACCTGCGTGGTAGACCCGGCGGCGATTTTGTTGACGTCGTTCACCACCGTGCTGTTTACCGACATCAGTACGGCGGCGTTGTTCACCGCGCTTACGCTGAAGGAGTCGCCGGCTTTCGGGGTGCCCGTCATTGATATCGAGTATCCCCTTTGCTGGAAGAAGCTTTGCACGGATGCAAACGAAGCGCCGGATAAAGCGGTGGCGTTGCCTTGGTCCTTGTTGGTGACGGTGTAGTTTGTGCCGTCGAATGCGAGGTTGAATTGGGACGTGTCCACGTTCCCCTGGTTTATGAGAGTTCCTGTTATGACGCCGGTTCCGGTGTTTGTGGGCGCGCCCGCGCCGCCCGGCGTAAGCGGGTTAAAAAAGTTTACGCCCGTGGAGCCGTCCAGCCCGTAACCGGATGCGTTGAGGTTGTTTACCCCGGTCGTTATGGCGCCCGCGAGGGTGTTTAGGTTCGAGAGCGCCGTTGCAACCGCCCCGTCGCGCGAGGCGACCAGCGCGCCCAGCTGGCCGCCGGATATCGTGCTTGTTATGTCGGTCTGGTTCCCGTTGGGGGAGTTCCAATAGATGTTCGTCAACTGCGGGTTGAATTTGGATATGCCGGTGCTCAGGTTGTAGGCGGCCTCTCCCGCGACAAGCGGCGTGCCGTTTTTCAGCATTACCACGTCCTCGCCGTTGCTCTGCTCGAAATAGCTTATGCCGGTGAGGCCGCTTAACTGCTTAATCAGCCCGTTCCTTTGGTCCCTGGCGTTGTTGTTTACGTTTCCGCTGTTTTCCGTCTGGTGTATTTCTTTGTTTAGCGCCGTTATTTGGTTGCTGATGTCGTTTATCTTCGGCACGAGCGCCTTGATGTTCGAGTTCTCGTTTATCTGCATCTGCCCAAGCGAGGTCGCCGCGCCTGATATCTGGGCCGAGAGCGTCTGCCCCGCGGCCACCGTACTTTGCCTCGCCGTGGCGTCGGCGGGGTTGTTCGAGAGCGTTTGAAAGGCCGAGAAGAACTTGCTGATAGCGTTGGAAATTCCCGTCCCGTTGGTGTCGTTCATTATCTGGTTCATCTGGTTAAGCTCGCCAGACGTAGCGGTCCACGAGGCCACGGACGTGTTGTTGTCCAGCGACTGGTTGAAGAGGTAGGAGCTGAAGGAGCTTGTCACGTTCGCCACCGAGATGCCGCTTCCGATGGAATACCTCCCGTAGTCCTGCGTCGGCCCGGCGATGATGTTGGCCGTCTCCTTGGTGTAATTGGGGTTGTTTATGTTTGCGACGTTCTGCCCGGTGACGCCTATCTCCGTCTGGCTGGTGTGCAACGCCCACGTCGCGGTGCTAAGAACGCTGAATATGTTCATTTTAGTAAGTCCTCGTCAAAAGCATTCCGGGACGCATGTTGCCCACCACCACTTTGTCCGAGGAATAGGTGTCAACCGGCCCGCCGGTAATTCTGTTTAAATACCCGATGCATTTCTTTGTTATGGCAACCGCGCTTCCGATGAGGCCCCGGTTGAGGTTGTTCAACTCGGCAGTCTTGAGCGAGATGTTTATCAGCTTTTCCCTCGCCTCCAGCAGGGCCTTCCCCTCCGGCGTAGACTCGTATGTTTTTGCGAGGCTCGAAAGGGTCAGCTCCGCCCCCGATTTGCCGGTTTCCGCGGCAATTTCGGTTATCAGCCCCCTCATCTTCGCCCCCATGTTCCTAAGATGGGACGAGATGGCCTCCTTCTCCTTCATCTTCGCGTTGATTCCCTCGTGGTCCCACGTTTTAAGGGCCGTGGTTTCCTCCTCGAGGGCCTTGAGCAACTGGGCGTAAAGCCCGTATTCCTGCTCCAAAATTTCGACTAACTTTTTAATCTTTGTCATTTTCTTAACCCGCCATTCTTATTACCCGTGGCCAAATATGTAGCAGACAGCCTGTTGTACAGTTCCTGTGCAATTCCGCTGTTCCCCTGCTTCGCCAGCCCGCCCGCGAGCTGGTCGTCCATCATTGACTTGTATATCTCTTCGGCATTTCCGCCGTTTAGTGAACCCCCCGTCGGCACGGTTTTTCTCATTGAGGAGACGACCTCCTTCATAAAATACGTCTCGTACTCCACCGAGAGTTTTTTTAATTTCGACAACTCCGCCTTTTGCGCCGGGGACGCGTTGGCCGGCACCTCGTCAAAGTTTCGGCTCATGCCGCCCGTGAAGGCGGGACGACCCGTCAAGCTTTGCGCGAGCGCCGTTTGCGGGTTCATAATATCTCCAGCTCCGCGTTGAGGGCGCCGGACGAGTGTAGAGCCTTGAATATCGCCACCATGTCGCCGGGGGAGACCCCGAGGGCGTTAAGGGCGTTTACCAACTCGCTTATGTTGGAGTTTTCCTTGATTATGTTCAACTTTTCTTTCGTGGGCGTCGGGGGTTCCACGTTGTCCTTCTCTCTTTTAACCTTGACGGTCATGTCCGCTATGCTTATGGCCACGTTGCCTATCTCAACGTGCTCGCCGACTATCACGGTTCCGCTTCTCTCGTCCAACACGACCTTGGCGACCATGTCCGTCTTTACGTCCACCGACTCAAGCTCGGAGACAAATCCGAAACTATCGGCCTCGTATTTCGGCGGGAGGTTTACCTCGACCGCTCCGGCGTCCAAGCCCCTTGCCACGCCCTCGCCGAATTTTTTGTTGACCTGGGCGACCAAACGTGTCACCGAGGTGAAGTCCGGTTTGTCGAGCAGGAGCGTGAATTTTGTCTTGGCCGCAAATTCGTTCGGCACCTCTTTTTCGACAATCGCCCCGCCGGTGATGATTCCCTGCGTCGCGATCTGCTCGAACACCTCTTTTTTCTTGTTGGCCTTCCTCATTAGCGGGAATGTCCCCTGCGCCACGGCGTACGTCTCGCCGTTCGCTCCCTTAAGCGGGGTTATAAGCAGGGTGCCCCCCTCCAGGCTTCTTGCGTCGCCAAGCGAGGATACGGATATGTCCATTTTTTGCCCCGGTTTCGCGAACGGGGGAAGATCCGCCGTCACCATTACGGCCGCCACGTTTTCCACCATCACGTCCCTTAGGTATCTTGTCTGTGAACTGCCGGCGTCGGCGGAATAAAGTTGCGTTACGTCCACGGTGGTGCCGAGCCTTTTAAGCATCGCCACGAGCGTTTGCGCCGTGAACGGGGTTTTGTAAGACCTGTCGCCGGTGTTTTTCAGGCCGACCATCAGGCCGTAGCCCATCAATTGGTTGGTCCTCATGCCCTGCACGGTCGCCATGTCCTTTATGCGCGACGCGTTAGCGGATGAGGCGAACGCCGCCACCGCCAAAACTGCAATTATCGTCTTTTTCATTTTCATAACTCCTAGAACGGCCAGATGGAGTGCAGGAATCTGCCCATCCAACCCGTTCTCATGTTGTCGTCCAGGTCGCCCATGCCGTCGTAAACTATGTCGGCGTTCGCTATTTTGGTGGATATCACCGAGTTGTCGAAGTTTACGTCCTCCGGCCTAACGAGGCCCGCGACCGAGACGTACTGTTCCTCGTTGTTAATCTTAAGTTTTCGTCTGCCGTAAATTTTCATGTATCCGTTGGGCATCACGTCCATAATCATCGCCGAGATTGTGCTGGTCAGCTGGTCGGTTCGGGTGTTGTTGCCGGCGCCGGTGAAATTCTGGCCGCCCCCAAGCGTTATGTTCGTGGGGGTTGATGTGCCGCCCGTGCTGATGCCAAGGTTGTTGGCCACGTTTCTTTGCTGAACGGCTCCGGTGGTGTTCGAGGCCCTTGTGCTCTCTATAAGGTGGACCATTATCATGTCGCCGGTTCTATAGGCCTTGCTGTCGGTGAAGAAGGAGTTTTTAGAATTCTCTCCCGGCCAGAGGGAGCCTTCCGTGGAGGTGACCTTCACGGGATCCGACTCCGGCATTATGGGATCCGGAATGTTTTTGCCGCACGCTCCGGCAAACATTATCAGGGACGCCGTTGCGAACCCTTTTATCAGCACCTTTTTCACTTTACTACCTCCTAATATTCATGGCGGTCTTCCGCCTCAAAAAGCCACTTCCACGGTTCCGCCGTCCAATATCTTCGCAAAAAGTCTTTTGTTCGAGCGCAGGTTGACGACCGGGATAAGATCCCCGGCCAATCCGTCCTTCTTCGCCACACCTCGTGCCGTAAGTTGGACGGTGTCGTTTTTTGCCACTATCGTAATTAAGTCGCCCGCTTTAATATCCATGACCTTCTGTAGTTGCGATTTCCGTACCAATTTCCCGGCGGGCAAATTTCTATCCGCCAAATGGCCGGCCACCTCTCCCTTCTCCGTACTAAGGTCAGAGAGAGGGGAGTCCACCAGTACCCTGCGAACCTCCACCATTTCCTCCGTAATGGGAGTGCCGCGCGAGATAACTTCCTTTGCCACCACGGCGGAGGCGAACATCTCGACCTTGCATCTGACGCTTAACCTTTTGATTATTTTGTTGTTTTTTAAAAACTCTACGCTTAACGTCCTCATGTCCCCGATTGGCGAGGTAGATGTTTGGACAACTTTTGATTCGTCGAAATCTTTCGGTATTTTTTCGCTTTGATTATACGCCAGCGAGGTTATTTTCCACTCCTCGACGCTTGGCGGCATTTGTGTCGCAAGAAACTCCTCCACCGTTTTTTGCAAAAACCCGGCAGATTCTGCCCCGGCGGGGGCAAGTTTTTCCTCCCCCCCACTGGGCGCGTTGTGAAGATTTGCGCCGTTTGCCCCGGCAAGGGCGGTGTTAAATCCGCCCTGAAAAGCCGACAGGTACGACGCTAAAAACAGCGGAATTAATTTATTCATTGCCGACCTCAGGTTTTAAGCGCGTTTGCGGTTTGCATCATCTGGTCCGAGGTGGTGATGCACTTGGAGTTCATTTCGTACGCGCGCTGGGCCATAATCATGTTCGTAAGCTCCTCGACCACGTTCACGTTCGAGGATTCGATGGAGCCTTGGATCACCGTGCCAAGCTCGATGGAGCCGGGCGCTCCGACCTGCGGGGAGCCGCTCGCCGCCGTCTCTTTGTACAGACTGTTTCCTAGCGACAACAGCCCCGGCGCGTTGGCAAACGCGGCAAGTTGAATCTGACCTATCACCGCAGGGGCGACCGACCCGGGCTGAAGCACCGAGACCTGCCCCGTCTGGCTGACCGTCACCGAGAGCGCGTTATTCGGGATTTTTATAATCGGCTCCAACGGCTGTCCGTTCGGGGTAACCATCGTGCCTGTCGAGTCCAATTGAAAAGAGCCCGCGCGCGTATATGCGGTCGTGCCGTCCGGCTGGAGCACCTGGAAAAGCCCCTGCCCCTGTATCGCCAAATCAAGCTGGTTGCTGGTTTGCGCCAGCGCGCCTTGGGCAAAGCTCTTGGCGGTGGCAACCATCTGCACGCCGACGCCAATTTGCAGTCCGGTCGGAACCTGCGTGCCCTGCTCCGTGTCCGTGCCCGGCATTCGGGATGTCTGGTACAAAAGATCCTGAAACTCCGCGCGGCTCTTTTTAAAGCCGGTGGTGCCGGTGTTGGCCAGATTGTTGGCGATGACGCTTATGTTGTCCGACATTGCGGCCATGCCGGTTGCGCCGGTGTAAAGCGACCTAATCATATTTAATTCTCCTTAAAAGTTGTTAAATTCCGTTTATCTTGCCACGTCGGAAATCAATCTCTGGTTCATCTGGTCGTGAGTTTGAACCGATTTCTGGAAGGCCTCGTAGGCCCTCATGGCGTTCATCATTCTCGTAACCTCTCCCATCGGGTTGACGTTGGAGGCCTCCACGAACCCCTGGCTCACCAGGGCGGGGGAGTCGGTCATCACCGACGTGTCGTTGGCCTTGTAAAGACCGGCGCCGATTTTTTCCAGGCCGGATTTGTCCGAAAAATCAACCACCTTAATCTGGGCCACGTCGAGGCCGTCGGTGGTCGAAATGGTTCCGTCCACCCTGATTGTGTAATCCTTTTTATCTACCAAGGTTATATTTCCGCCATTTTTGTCCATAACCGGAAAACCTTCGTTTGTCACCAGGGTGCCTTCGCCGTCGAGCTTTAGGCTTCCGCCCCTGGAAAAACGCTCTCCGTCCTGGGTCTCAACGGCTATAAATCCGCTTCCGTCGAGCGCCACGTCCAACTGGTTGTCTGTTTTTTTCAGGCTTCCGGCGGAAAAATCGGTGAAGGATTGGGAGCCGATCATGTATATCGAGTCGTTCCCCTGGTTGTTGGAAATAATATCCATCACCCGTTCCTGCGCCACTCCGGCGCTTGCCGCAACGAAAATTCCTTTGTCCAAAATTCCTCCTATTTCGCCAAGTTCAATGAACGAGACGAGCTGTCAAAAATCCGACTCTGGAGATTAATAGAACAAAAGCCGTGCCAATCTTGGCAAGTTGGGGGCGGGAGTTATGAGAAACTCACACAACGCATTGTAAAATTAGGCGCGGATGGAATATATATCTTATATTCTCAAACTTGTGTCCAACTTATCGGCACGTCATCGTTTTGGCTAAAGGGGGCATTTATTGCCGTTTCAACCTTAAAAAAATGATAGTTTGGGGTCATGCTGTTCATATTCCTCCCTTGGTGCGGACGCTCCTATTGTACTGCATAAGATAAACATCTAGGTCGGCCACCTTACAGTATTTACGCATGAAAACAAGAAGCAGGAAACAAAACCGCCGAACCATTTGATTTTTTTTGGATTACCCGGCGTTCGAAAATACCTAACTTTGGCTATTCCGGTCAATTGGTTGACGCCAACAACAACACAATTCGGAAAATAAAATGACCCCGGTGGGCACACATTTTAATGTGTACATTGGCGCGAAGCGCCAATTTGTTATTGCAGTACAGGCTGAAGCCCGTACCTACCGTTTCAAACTGAGGCCCTACCGAACAATTCGGAAAATAAAATGACCCAGGTGGGCACGCATTTTAATGTGTACA